>JANXYP010000368.1 GCA_025355955.1 Chloroflexota bacterium | reverse complement strand
ATCAAGGAATGAGGTAAGGGCCTCGTCGGCGGCAACCCCGGATTCGGCCAGACGCAAATCGGTTATTTGAGTTAGCTCCACCACCTCTGCCGGTATCTGCATACCAGCAGGTAGTTGTAGCAAACGACAGAATCCATCCTTATGCTGCCGCCCTGCCGTGTCTGCCTCGCCCGCGCTGCAATCCCCCTCGGCGGGCAGGCTAGCATACGATTAGGGTAGCGGGCACCGGCCCGAGCATCATCGTCCTGCAACTCCCTATTATCCATCCGCGCCATCAGTGCCAAACATCGCGGCCAGCTGTTCGCTATGCGGATTATCACCAGCACGTAGGGCGGCCAGGTAGCGGCCAGTAGTCTGTAGCGAGGCGTGGCCCAGCCGCGCCTGAATATCGCTCACCTTCGCGCCTGCATCTGGAAGTCGCGCGGGCGTAGGTGTGCCGCAAGCTGTGAACCTTCGAGACACCGAGCCGGTCGCGGCAGATGTTGGCGATGGCCTGCTTGGTCAGCCGCCCGCCAGGGTAGTTGCTTGCCAGTGACACCCACACTGGCGTATCAGCGTCGAGGGTGCCAATCGCCGCGCGGTGTAGCTGGTGTAGGTAGCTCATCAGCGCCGCGCTGACCCCGGTGGTGAGCAGGTCCCGCCCCACCTTGCCGCCCTTCATCTGCCGCCAGGTGAGTTGCACTCGCCCATTATCCTGAAGCGTCATCGCCCCACCAATCGAACACTGCCAGGGCAACTTCGCTGCCGCCCGGTCGCCAGGGCAACCGCGATGAGGGCGTAGTCTCTCGCCCCGGCGATGGTGGAGCGGTCTATCTCGGCTTTGATGGCGCTGTGCAACAACGGCACAGCGGCGGCGTAGGCTTGCGCCGTCCTGCACTCGACCAACTCTCCTCGGCGAACAGGCCAGCATACGGCACTTTGCGCATCCGCCCGTGCATCACGCCCTGCAACCCCCCTCGGCGAGCAGGCTAGCATACTACCCCGTGCAGTGGCACTGGCCTTCGCCTTCGCGCACCCCTTCGCTTCTGACCTTCGCGCTGCTCCGCAACCCCTCCACGGCCCTCTTCGCCCCTGCCTGCGCTCCACCGCGCAGCTAGTTGCAAGGATCGCTCCTCACCCCGCCCCGCCCCATCGCCCGCCGCCTACGCTCCCCCCTTGCCCCATCCCACACTAGCGGTTGGGCAGCGCGGGTCGCCTCGCAAAGCCTCTTTAGTTCTATCGGAGTGGGTTGCTAGCCGCTTGGATAGTACAGCCAGGCTGAAGTCAGGGCAAGGCGCTATGCTACGTCGCCTCGCCTGCCGCGACCTCCGCCCTGACCCTCCTCGCCCACTTGCCACCGCCCGGCTGCCGTTCACGTGCTACCCGCCACCCGGCTATCGCAAACCCTCGCGCCTTCCTCACCCGACCCTCGGATAAGCCGCAGCCCCACCTGGCACTCCGCCCGCCCTCAGCCTCGCTTTGCGCCTCGTGCTGCGCCGCTGACTGCAATGCTGGATGCGCTTGAGCTACGCTTTGTCAACGCCTCTGGCTGCGCTTGGGCGGCGTGGTCGTGCTGCACGCTAGTCTGCTGCGTGCAAGTCTACGCCGCTTTCTTCGCTCAGGCTTCGTTTGGGCTTCGTTTGGGCTTCGCGCCGGCTTCGCGCTCGGCTTCGTGCACCTGTGCGCCGCCCTCGCGCCTGCCCGCGCCGCGAGTTTGTGGGCCGCACGCTCCTCACCGCTCCCCGCCGCTCTCCCCGCCGCACTTCGCCCTGGCGGCTTCGCCTTGCTATGCTACATCGCCTCGTCTGCGCCTCGTCTGCGCTGCCTTTGGCTGCAGGCCCGCAGGTTGCGGGGATGATAGCGGAGCGTATGCGTTACTCCCGCCCCCTTGTGTCCTTGATTCAGGGCTTGTCAATGTAGAAATTGAGCCTGATCTTGACGAACTTATCGTCAGCCTGGGTGTTGGTTAGCGCCACCCCCTTGAATGGGGCAATCCAGGGTTGGGTATCTTGCTCATACTGCTTACGGGCCGCATCGTCTTTGAGCAAGGCTTGTTCAGCAATCAGCCGAATAGCGCTGAGGTTGAGATAGATGAGGCCACCGTTCTTCGCATCGAGGTACTTGACGCTAGTTTGATAGATAGGGGAGCTGGTTACAGCAGCCGCCTTGCCGTAGTTGGCTGCCGCCGTCTTGCTGCTGGCCACCACAAAGGTGTCGCCAACGATCGCATAGTAGATTGTGCTAGTGCTGCTGTAGCTGCCGGAAGCCTGGGTAATATCCACTGTAGTGAACTTGACCCCATTTACGTCCTCATCAGCGACAACAATCGTGCGTTTCGAGGTGTTAGGGTCAGCATTCTGAAGAGTACCTGGCGTGGGGTTGGCCGTCGCCTGCTTGCGGGCGTATTCGGTGATCTTGGTGACGAAGTTTTGTGCCTTGGCCTTGTCGTCGGCGCTGCCCAGCTTGATGGCAAAGGAGCC
>JANXYP010000182.1 GCA_025355955.1 Chloroflexota bacterium | reverse complement strand
TTGGCACAGTCGGTGGGGGTAGCAGTCACGGCGGGGGTTGGGGTCGCCATCGGTGTGTTCGTAGGGGTGGGGCTGGGCGGGCAGGTGCCGGTATAGCGCTCGACCAGGGTCTGGCCTATGCTGTTGACGTTGTTGTAGTAGCCCGCAGTCCAGGCATCGCTGCTGGAAACAGTGGTCACGCCGTTGAGGTAGCTGTCATTACCAATGCTAGGGCTGGGAGACACGCTCCAGGCAGTGCCATTCCAGTGTTCGATCAGGGTATCGAAGCTGGTAACGCGGTCGGGGGTACGCTGCTTGAGCGACTGAGGCGACGATATATTTAGCCCGCTCAGGCTGCCGCCTGCTGCCCAGATGTCGTTAGGCGTGTTAGCGGCAATCGAGGTTAGCAACGCGGCGACCCCAAACGAGGGGCTGTTAGCTTCCTGCCAGGTGCTGCCATTCCAGCGCTCGATTAGCGGTGCGGCTCCGTTGATGCCATTGGAGTAGCCGACTGCCCAGGCGTTGCCGTCGCTGGTGGCAACCACTCCATCGAGGACATTGTCGCCGCTGCCCACGTTGGGGCTGGTGACCTGCTGCCAGGCCGAGCCGTTCCACTGCTCGATCAGGGTTTGGCGAGTGCCTCCCTGCGCGTTGGCCCAGTAGCCAACTGCCCAGGTGCCGCTCATCGAGGCGGATACGCCCAGCAATACGTTGTCGCCGCTGCCGGGGCTGGCGCTGCTGACCACCTGCCAACTGCTGCCATTCCAGATCTCCGCCAGGGTGAGGTAATCGCCGATGGTCTTATAGCCACCCACCGTCCAGGTGCTGCCACCGTAGCTGGCGACCGAGTAGAGTAGATTATCGTTGGTCAGGACGTTAGCGCTGGTGATCACCTGCCAGCTCGAACCATCCCAGTGTTCGGTGAGGGTCTTGTATGCGTTAGTGCTTGAGTAGGATCCCACCGCCCACACATCGGTAATCGTCTTCGCATCCACCCCGTAGAGCGTGTTGTCGTTGGCGCTGGCATTGGCGCTGGGTACGATTGACCATTGAGTGCCATCCCACTGCTGGATCAGGGTGCGGTTGATCGAGGTAGGCCGGACGTTTTGCTGGTAGTCACCCACTGCCCATACGTGGCTGGCATCGGCGGCGCTGATACCGAGCAACTGGTTGGTCAAGGTGCTGACGTTGGTGGTGGTGATCACGTTCCAGGCCGGGCCACAGGCGGGAGTTGGCGAGGCGATTGACGGGGCGTAGCCAAGCGGAGGATGCAAGGCCGCCGCGTTAGCCTGACCAGTAGTTGAGCCGGGTTTAATGCTCAACCCGATAATCAGCAGCAGCCCGACCGCCGCAAAGCCGAGGATACCTTTGACAGACATATGTGCCATCCTTTCATTCTCTACAACTGTTAAAAGCCAGGGAGGATAGCCAGTCCTCCGTTTAGCAATCATATGGCAGAAGCGGATGTTTGTCAATAGGCCAGGCGCGCTCTAAACTCGGCCAAACACCAGGCTGGCATTGATGCCGCCGAAGCCGAACGAGTTGGAGAGAACGTACTGCACCTGCTGTTCGCGGCCCGCGCCAGTTATAATGTCGAGATCTACATCGGGGTCGAGGGTTTGCAGGTTACAGGTGGGTGGCAGCCAGCCGCGCTGCAGCGCGAGGGCGCAGATGCCCGCCTCAATCGCGCCGGTCGCGCCCAGGGCGTGAGCGTGCAGTCCCTTAGTGCCACTAACCGGGATGCGATCGGCGGCAGCACCCAGGGCAATGCGAATCGCTTTCGCCTCGGTCACATCGTTGAGCGTGGTGGAGGAGCCGTGCGCGTTGATATAGCCGATTGCCGCCGCTTCGAGGCCCGCATCGTCGAGCGCGATGGTGATGGCGCGCGCAGCCTGCTCACCGCTGGGTAGCGGGGCAGTCATGTTGTAGGCATCGGTAGTGGTGCCGTAGCCCAGCACCTCGGCGTAGACGTGTGCGCCCCGCGCCTGCGCGTGGTCGTAGTCTTCCAGCACCAACACGCCCGCGCCCTCGCCCATCACGAAGCCGTCGCGATGCTTGTCAAAGGGGCGGCTGGCACTGGTAGGGTCATCGTTGCGGCTGGACATCACCTTGATGATGCTGAACGCGCCGTAGGTGAGCGGCGCGATCGGCGCTTCTACCCCACCGGCCAGCATGACCGGGGTCTGCCCCCTGCGGATCAGACGGGCGGCCTCGCCGATGGCAATCGCACCACTGGCGCAGCCGTTGGCGTTGGCAACGTTGGGGCCGTGCCAGCCATACTCCATCGCCACGTTTGAAGAACTGGCCCCACCGAACACCGCCACCGCCAGCGTGGGGCTAACTGCGTGCATTCCCTCGCGCATATAGTTGGTGTGCTGCTCCTCGGCGTAGATAATCCCGCCCAGGGCGCTGCCCAGATAGATACCGGCCACCTCGGCCTCGGCGTGGTTCAACTCGATGCAGGCATCGGCGATCGCCAGGCGGCAAGCGGCCAGCGCGAACTGGGCGAAGCGGTCGAGGCGGTGGGCGCGACGCTCGTCCATGTAGGTTAGCGGGTCAAAATCGTTGATCTGGGCGGCGTTCTGCGAACGATAACCGGTCGGGTCGAAACGGTCAATATGCTGCACCGCCGACACGTTGCGGCGCAGGCCATCCCACAAACCCTCGCGCCCCTGCCCGATGGGGGTAATTGCGCCAATTCCGGTAATAACTACACGATGGTTGGACATTTATGTTCCTTTGTGATTAGGCGAATGCAATCCACGCCTTCGATGAAGCGAAGCGGGCGAGTGCAACCCTCTCCTACGACAAACCTTCTTACACCAATTAGCCGAGGCGATACTACAATTCTGTAGGGGCGAATCGTGGTTCGCCCTGGCTCACTTTATAGCTACACCAACGCTAATTGGTATCACACCTCATACTGCATGGCAGCGTATTTTCGCTCAACGTAGCGTTTGATGCCCAGCAAGGTTTTCGCAGCGACATTCTCCACGAAGATGTGGCCGACCACCAACTGGGCGGGCCAGCCGCCGATAATGGGCCAGCTTGGGTGGAAATCGTGGCTGATGCGGACCAAAATGCCCTGCTTGGTGGGGGTGAAGCTCCACTCCACGTCCATGCCCCGCGTGATGCCCGCAACGTGTTTGTAACGCACCAGCGGGCCGCCTGGCTGATCGGGGAGGATAACCTCCTGGGTACTGGTCCAATTGACCGGCCAGAAGTTGCGCCAGGCCGACATGGCAAATACGGGGCGGCCATCGGGCCAAAGTTCGCGTCGGACGTAGCGATAGTGGCTGAGGATGTGCGGCCAGTCCCCAATGTTGGCGCTGGCGGCCAAGATCAGCGGCAGCGGCGCATCAATGGTAATACGGTTTTCGCTGTACAATAGATGCTCCTAAAGCCGACTCCCCTCCCCAAGAGGGGCTGGGGGTGGGCAAGCGCTATCCCTGCCCGCTGGCCCGATAGACAATCTGGCACATCTCGTCGCGGCGGATGGAGCGGTTAGGGGCGAAATGGCGGGCATCGGTGCCGTTGATGATGCCCTGGCTATGCGCGGTTTCGATATAGCTGTAGGCGAAGAAGTCGGCGGGAACATCGGCGAAGCTGGGGGCTGGTGGGGTGGTGAGCGGGTAACCAGCGGCGATTACGACTAGCCTGGTAAGCTCGGCGCGGGTGATCGGATTGGCAGGCAGGAAGCAGGGGTAGGTCGCGCCCGCCTGCTGGCACTCTGGCGCAGAGTAGCCGTTGAGGATACCGGCAGCCGCCCCCGCCTCGATGTAGCGATAAGCGAAGTATCCCACTGGCACATCGCTGAACGTGGGTTGCGCTGGTGGGGTGGACAACGGCAGGCCAAAGCCGAGCACTACCACCTTAGCAAACTGGGCGCGGGAGGCTGATGCACTGGGCAGGAAGTGGTTGGCATCGGCACCGTTGACCACCCCACGGCAGTAGAGGTGGTGGATAGCCGGGTAGAAGAGGTCGCCACCCAGGTCGGTAAATGGATCGGCACAGTCGGTCGCAGTGGCAATCGGTGAGCCACTCGGCGGTAGGGTTGCGTACGGTGATGGGCTGGGCGCGGGAGTGGGAGTAGCATTGCTGCGGCATGGGACGCGATATGCGTCGAGGCTGAGGTTCTTCTTTAGCGAATTGAAGCCAAGCTGGTTGGCTTGTGTACAGAACTGGCTGGGGGCGAGGTTATATTCCACGTTGAACACCGCCTTGCCTGCGTTGGTGAAGGGGGCAAGCGTATCGCACTCGGCGTAATAGAAACACTGCTCGTTCAACGCCCAGTCGAAGTTGGTGAGCAGGTCGCTGGCCTGGCTCATGTCGTTCTTCAGCCCGATGGAGAGACCGCGAACGTGGGCAGCGTTAGCAAGGAAGGTGTTGTAGGTGATTTGATCCTGGTAGCTGATGATGAAGCCGGTGTCGTTGAGGTAGCCGTCTATATTGTCCGGCTCGACCGCATCAAAGCCCTTCTGCTGGCACAGGTCCATGCGGGCTGAGATGATCGGTTCGAGTATTGATAGCTGGCGGATGTCAAGCCAGCGTTCGCCCGGCCAGTCGGGCAGCGGGTTGCCCTTCACCGCTTCGGGAAACTGCGCCGCATCGGGTCGCCAGTCTTCCCATGCGCCTGCGTTGAGGTAGCAGACCACATGGCGGCCCTGAGTGTGCAGTGCAGCGACTGTGCTGGTGGGATTGTCGAACAGGTCAATATCGTACATTGCCGCGTCAACCGACTGATCCACGGGCAGGCTGGAGAGTTGCCACTGCCAGCTTGTGTTCGGTGCGGGCATCCAGATGTTCTGTGTGGCTGGGGTAGGTGTGCTGGCCGCCGCCCCGCCTACCAACAGCAGGGTGAGGACGGCGATCAATGTACATATTCGAGCCATTTTGTTAATCTTCATCATCATGCCCTACCTTCCTGCCGGTTGCTGAACAATACAGGCTGGCATAAGTATAGCACGGCTACCGCTTTTGCGCCATATTCAGCGCGATGCTGATAATTTCCCCTCCCAGCGGGAGGGGCTGGGGGTGGGCGCGTGCTGCAGACCCACCTATTGACAATAGAACATTTGTGCGGTATAATCTTTCTGCCACATATAACGGGAAAGCAGAGGGATTGGCTATGTTGCAGGGGAGAAGTAATTTGCCGGGGCGTGGTTCGCTAGCGATTATGATTTTGATGGCGCTATGCCTGGTGACGTTCGGCACGGTTATCGCGCAGCGTCAGTCGCAGCCCGCAGTGTTCAGCACCTGGCGAGGAGGTGATGGCGGCCCAGAGGCGGTGTTCGGCGCGACCATCCCTGGCAACACGGCGGGCGCGATTGCGATTGTCCATGTGCAATCGGCAGCTGCTGGTAGCATCCCCAGTGGCGAGAACGACCGCCCGCAAGGTCGTCCGATTGACCCCACCCGCAGCGACTGGCTGATTACCCAGAATTGGGTGCAGCATCGTATCAATGAGGGTACCAACGTCGGTGCGCTCGACTTCGCCTTCGTCAGCAACAAGAACTCCTTCGGCTCGCCGCTCCATGCCACCGAGAGCGGTATTGTCGGCACGCTAGTGGATCGCGGCGACGGCACTGGCTATGGCAACGCTGTCTACATTCTCGGCTACGTCGACCCTGCCACCGGCCTCAGCTACAATACCGTCTATGGACACTTCCAGAATGTGTACGCCAAGCCCGGCCAAACTGTCAACGCCAACGACGTGTTGGGCGAGATGGGCAGCACCGGCTGGTCCAGCGGCCCGCACGTGCATTACGAGGTGTGGCGCTGCCAGCGCCCCGCCGATGTGGTGAAGCAGGGCATCGCCCCCGGCACGGTGAACCCCAGCCATACCGAGTGTACCAACATAGACCCTGCCGATTTTATCAATTGAAGCAACGAGCAGCAACCCCTCTCCCTGTGGGTAGGTAGGGTGAGGGAGAATCGTGAAGCGGCAAGCAGTTACCCCTCTCCCAGCGGGAGAGGCAGGGTGAGGGAGAATGGTGAAGCGCACCAATACCCAGCTCCTGCCTGCCTCAATTCCCAACGTAAAGGCGGGCATTACATTCGCCCCTGAAACCTTCCATGCTGACTGTAAGCCCGCTAACCGCACCTCCTCTTCCATTTTCCACCCCCCTTATCCTACGTAGTTCTAACTGCATCCACTTGCTTACCACGCTGTCTTGTGCTACGATATACCCATCCTAAATCGTCTCCACCTGTATGCGTAGGAGCCAGACAATGAGCAGCCACGATCTTCCTAACCTCTTCCAAGCGATGAAGCTTCTCGACGACGATAGGCTGCGAGAACTATGCCTACATCTCAATGTAGCCAACGAAGACCTTGCCCAGCTAGACTACAATAATGACCTACCACTTAACGGCACCTTTGTTGGCCGCGTATACACTCTCATTGACTACTGCAAGCGGCACATTGCCATAGATACTCTGGTTGAAACTCTCAAAAAGCATTATCCCTATCTGCTTAAACCTGACACCCCACACCAACTACCATCCTGCTACGAAACACCGCCCAGCCGCGAAGACCTAATCCCACGCGACGAGGAGATTGATAAACTACGCAGCAAGTGGGGTAAGCATCCGGCTGCTGGTATTGTTGGCATTGGCGGACAAGGCAAAACCAGCTTTGCCAGCTTGTTTGTGCGCGCCTGGATCGGTCCAGTATATTGGGCCAATGTCAATCATGGAGGTGACCAAATCATTATCTGCGCCCTCACTATTATGGGTGTGGAATTTGATCGCAAGGATTACCCAAAGCTCGGCGCACTTTCCCATCTGCTCGTCAACACTCTACGCCGCAACGACGAGCCGTGGCTGATAGTGATTGACGACTTCGAGCCCCGCCACCTTGCCAATGGCGACTATCCTATTGATGGCGAAATGGCGGAGTTGCTCTATCTAGCTTGCAAGGAAGGGCTAGGACATAGCCGCCTCCTGCTCACCGCCAGAGTGATGCCCCGCTGCAAAGGAGTCGATCAGCCAATCGGCTACCACCTTGATGGCCTCAAGCCGGGGCAGGCGCTGGCCCTTATTACAAACCTCCTGCCCGAAAACTGTCCCAGCGAAGAACTTGTTCTACGGGTTGCTGGCAAGAAATACACCGACGGCAACCCTTATGCCCTTATCCTACTTGCCAACTATCTGAAACGCAAGCAAGGCAACCCTAATCGCAACCTGGAAAAGCTGCTGGAAGATGAAGGCTTGTGGGAGAACACCACTGGCGAACTGCTGGACAAGGTATGGAAACAGATGCCCCTTAACCAGAAGCAAGTCGCGCAGTATATCTCCATCTTCCCTACCCATGTCACCGCCGAGGTCATAGCTGGGATGCTTGCTCGCTTGCCCAAGCCACTTACCGTTGACCAATCTGGCCTTGATGGGCTAGTAGAAAGCTCACTTGCCAAACTCGACTATGATGAGCAGTACGAACTCCACCCTCTGCTCCATCGCTACGCCCACCGCAAGATCGTCCCTGATGCCAGCGCTTACCATTACGCTGCAGCCCGCTACTATCTGAACCAATACACTTGCGACACCCGCGCCAACCCACCACAGAGCGTAGCCGATGTGCAGCTACTTCTTACTGCCTTCGACCAGCTATGCGCCGCCGCTGAGTACAGCAAAGCACTTGGATTGCTCTACCGCGCTATCGAAGACAGAGAAGAGCGGTTGGATCTCTACGAGAAGTTGGACCGCTGGGGCGAATATCAAAGGCTGCTTGTTATGCAAAAGTGCATCGCCAAATCCCCCGTTTCGGCACTGAATAAGAGGGAACGTTCTAAAACAATGAGCGGCTTGGGTAAGGTACACAAAGATTTGGGTGACTATCAACAAGCGCTTGATTATATACGGCAATCTCTGCAGATTGACGAGCAAACTGGCGACATTAAAAACAAAGGCGCAGACCTGGGTAGTTTGGGCCAAACATACTCCTCCTTGGGCGAGTACGAACAAGCGATTGACTGCTATTTGCAAGGCCTAGAGATTGCAGAACAAACTGGCGATCTGAAGAACAAAGGTGTCCATCTTGGCAACTTGGGTGTTGCTTATGACTGGTTGAAGGATTTTCAGCAGGCAATTGTCTATCATCATCAAGCCTTGGAGATTGCCGAGCAAACAGGCAACATCAGGGGCAAAGGCAACCACCTTGGTAACTTGGGTTATAGTTACATCAAAAACGGCGAGATAGAGAAAGGGATTGGCTATTGCGAGCAGGCTGAACAGATTTCTAGTCGGCTGAACGACATACGTTCGCAGGGTCATCTCTGGCATAATCTTGGCGAAGGCTACACCGCACTGCACCGCCCAGTTGATGCCCTGGCCTGCTTCCTGAAGGCGCAATTCTTCCACGAGCGTAGCCTGCAGCCTGACAAAGAAACCACTCGTAAGAACATTGCCAAGCTACGCGAAGAGGTAGGCGATGATGAGTGGCCAGCCCTCGAAGCACAAGCCCGCCAACTTGCTGATGACCCTAACTGGCGGCCCTGGAACGATGAGCAGGAGACATAGCCCTTATCATTAGAATGCTGACCCTGCATCCTTCTGCTAGCAGGAGAGGGTGGGGTGAGAGAGTAATTATGAGCGGATTGAACGACAAGTTCGGGCAGCGCAGCTTTCGCCTGCCTACCGATTATATCCTGCGCGAACTGCCCGATATTGACATCGAGGCTGACCTCGACGATGCCGGTTACATCCCCTGGGTGCGCGGGCTGGAGTTTCTCGCCTGGCTGGGCCAGCAGCACGCCGACCACGACCTTGCCTCCACGCTCGACCACGACCCCGCCGCGCTGCAAGCGCTGGCGCGGGAGTTCTGCACCGCTGCCGCCTACCCCAACCCTGATGCCTTCGCCAGTCGCATTGTGGACTGGCTACGCGCCTACGCCCAGGCCGAGGCTGTCGTCGCCAGCTTCGGCGATGCCCGCCCGCCATCAGCGTTGCAGCAGTACAATAGCGCCGCCTATCACGCCGTGCTACTATTCGATCGGGGCAAACGCTACGCCACCTTCCTGGCCGAATACGAGGACGACCTGAACCCCCTCACCCGCAGCTACCTCGACATCTACCTCAGCCGCCGCGACCGCGAGGGCAAGCTGACCAGCTTTGAGACCGCCGACGAACTGGATCTCGGCTACGAGGGGCTACCCGCCATCTTGCTCTGGCCGCAATCGTTGCGCGACCACCAGATCATCCCGCTGCACGAACTCAGCGATGCCGACATCTATGTCTCGCTCAAGCTGATCGTGCAGCATATCCGCGCTGGCAACCCCTTGCCCGACATCGTGGCTGCCACCGCTGCCTACGTCGCCAGCAAGAGCGCCCAGCCTCCCACTGTGGTCAACTACTACATTGCCAACCGCAACGTCAGCACTGGCAGCGGCCCGATTAACGATTACGGTGGAGTGCAGGGCAACGTCATCAACAATCCGCCGCCGAAGCCAGCCAGCGGATCGTGACAGCGGATAAACGGATTGGGCCAGCGGACGTGGGCAGCGGACAAGCGGATAAACGGACGTAGGGGCGGGTGGCTGCCCGCCCTGGCGAAGCACATCAATTATCGGAACAGGCTGAGTTGGTGAGGCGTGTCGTGGGTGACCAGTGCGGCGGCCTTGACTCCCAGCAGGCGCACCCGCAGCGGCTTGCCCGCTGCCTGCATCTCCCCCACCCAGCGACGGTAGCAAGCCAATGCCGCCTTGTAGATAACCGTGCTGCTGGCGGTGGGGGCCAGCAGCGTCCACTGCCGCCCATAAATCTGGAAGTCGCTGCTACGCACCTTCACCCCCACGCATTTTGTCAGCAACCCATCGGCGACCAGGTTGGCGGCCACCGCCTCGGCCAGTTCGTTCAGGATCGCCGCTGCGCCTGCAATATCGGTCAGGCGCAGGTCGGCATCAAGAGTGGTTTCGTTGCTCACCGACTTGCTGTCGCGCTCCGACACGATTGGGCGGGTGTCAATCCCCTGCGCCATTGCCCTGAGTTCCTGCCCCCACCTGCCGAACAGCGTGGCGGCCTGCGCGTCGTCAAGCGCGGCAAGCTGGCCGATGGTGGTGATGCCCGCCTCGGCCAACCTCGCGTTGGTCTTGGGGCCAATGCCCCAGATTTTACCCACTGGCAATGGCGCAAGGAATGCAGCCTCACCGCCCGCCGCCACCGTCAGCAGGCCATCCGGCTTGCCCAACCCGCTAGCAATCTTGGCGCACAGCTTGTTGCTCGCCACCCCAAAGCTGATGGTCAGCGCAGTACGATCGCGCACCTGCTGCTTGAAGCGGCCGGCCAATTCCGCGCCCGCCGTGATGCTGGGGGCGACGGGCGTAACATCGAGGAACGCTTCATCGAGGGCAATCGGCTCAATCTGGTCGGTGGCGGTGCGGAAGATGGCATGGATGGCCGCACTAGCCGCGTGGTAAGCGTCGAATTCGCTAGGCTGCACAATCAGATCGGGGCATAGCTCCTGAGCGATGAACAGGGGCATCGCCGAGCGTACCCCGAACGCCCGCGCCTCGTAACTGCAACTGGCGACTACCCCGCGCCGCGAACTGAAGGCGATCGCCACCGGCTTGCCGCGCAACTCTGTGTGGTCGCGCTGTGCCACGCTAGCGTAGAAAGCATCGAGGTCGCCGTGTAGGATGGTGCGGGTTTGCTGCATTGCCACCCTCTCCCAGCCTCCCCGGTGGGGAGGGGTCTTGCCAGAGGGGCAGAGGCGGGTGCGTTCCGCTTCTCGAACCCTCTCCCAGCCTCCCCCGGTGGGGGAGGAGTCTTTTTATGGCGTGTTGATGCCCTTGTAGAGTATGGCCGCCAGTTCGTCGCGGCGGATGCTAATGTTGGGGTGGAAGCCGCCATCAGGGTAGCCGTTGACCACTCCCTTCGCGTGGGCAGTTTCGATCGCGGCATAAGCGAAGTAGCTGGGTGACACATCCCAATAGGTCGGCGTGCCGGGAGTGACCAGGGTATAACCCGCCGCCTTCACCACCAGCAGGGTTAGTTCGGCACGGATAATCGAGTTGTTGGGCAGGAAGCAGGGGTAGGCTGCGCCCACCGCCTGGCACTGGGCCGCGCTATAGCCGCCGATCAGATTGTGCGCTTTGGCGGTGCCGATGTAACGATAGGCCCAGTAGGAGGGCGGCACATCGGTGAAGTCCTGCTGTGTCGGGGTGATCACCGTATAGCCGAAGCCAAGCACCACCATGCGGGCGAACTGAGCCCGCGTGGCGCTGGCGGCGGGCGAGTAGTAGCCCCCGCCGGTGCCGCTGATCACACCCTTGCAGGCAAGATTGTAGATGGCGGCGGCGAATGGGTTGCTGTTTGGCACATCGCTGAAGCCTGCCGTGCAGGGCGCAGCCGCGTTGAGAGTGAAGGCAGTCAGGTGGCGACTCTCGTCGGTGACGTAGACGGTGCCGTCGACCACGATGGGGCTTTCCCAGTGGATGCCGCCAATTGCGCCGTTCCAAAGCACACTGCCGCTGGTGGGATTGAGCGCGTAGAGGTTGTTATCGCTGCCTGCGTAATACAGCACGCCGTTGGCGACAATTGGCGAGCTGCCACCCGCCCCATGATGCCAGCGCGGGGTCAGCGCGGGCGTGCCGCCTGTGACCGTGACTTGCAATCCGGCGATACCGCTGCCGTTAGCGACGAACAACCAGGCGCTGCCATCGGCGGGATTGATCCATGCGGCGGGGCTGGGCAGCACTTCGCCGCCCTGCGGCACGTTGATGAGCTGCAACTCGCCGCCAGTATGTCCCGGCCCGCCCTGTCCGCTCAGGTTGTCCAGGTTGAGCAGCACGATCTTGCCCTCCTTGCCGCTCTGCGCCGCGACATGGTGGTAGTTGCTGCTGCTCGGCATGGGCAGGATTACCGGATTGGTGCTGCCCAGGTCGGCATCGCTGTTGTCGAGGTTTTGGTAGTTGGCGGGAGTATAGCTGTCGAGCGGCTGGCCGCTGGCATCAATGTTGAGGGCGAGGACGCTCTCCGACCAATCGTGGCCGCCCGTATTGGCGCTATAATTACCATTGCCAGTGCTGATATAGATGCGATTGCTGGTGGCATCATAAACCACCCCGGGCCGCGCCCAGACCGCATTCTGCGGCGTGGCGCAATCGTTAGTGCCGGGGGTGCCGTTTTCGATAAAGTGCATCGCCAGGTCGCTGCACGCGGTGTTGAAGACGCGCTGCGAACCGTCGGCCAGGTTGACGGCGGTTACGTGGCCCTGATAGTCGCCCTGATCGCCGGGGTAGCCGCCATTGGCGACGTACAGGTAAGTCGCGCCGCTCACCGTGGTGATTACGCTGAGGGCTGCCGAACCCTTCTCCACGTTGGGCTTGAGGGTGGCGAGTTCGGGCCAGCCGCCGCCGTTCACCTCCGTGCCATCACCAACTTGATACCTGTGAACGTAACCGTCTAGCCCATAGCTGTAGACGTACTGGCGGTTGGGATCGAGCGCGGGCGATGAGGTGGTGTAATGGGGGCCGGTCGCTGCCTGCTTTGACCAGACCTGTTGCCCATTGCTGGCATCGAGCGCGACGATATAGCCATTTTTGGTGGTAGCGAACGCGAGGTTCTTGATCCCACCGCTGGTATTGACCGCGCTGAGGAAGACGGGCGCACCGTCGGCGATGTCGGGCAGGGTGACCTGGAACTTCTGCTGTAGGCTGTTGACGTTGCTGGGGGTAATCAGCGTCTCCAGCCCATCGTTGCCGCTGCGCTGCGCATCAAAATGGAAATGCGGCCAGTCGTAGGCGCGGGCCAGCAGCGGCGACAAAACCAGGGCCAACGCCACCAGCATGGCGACGGTGCGGATAGTAATATGCTTGTTGGGGATTTTCATTTATGCTCCTCTCTGTGTTGCCGGAAGAATGATGAGTCATAGCGGTTGCCCAACCGCTGTTTGGATTATATGTGCTAATCCTGCTTTCGTCAATGCAGATGCGCTGCAAAGGCAAAAAGCCCCCAGCGGGGGTTGGGGGAGAGAAGCTGCTCTTACCATGATGCGATCGAACAGGCTAACCTTTGCTTTCAGGCAAAAAGCCCCCAGCGGGGGTTGGGGGAGAAAAGTTGCGCTTACCGTGATGCCCATCGTAAACATTTGGCGCTGAAGTTCGTGGCGCTGCTTTCGATAAGCATAGCTGCAGTGGCAAGATTTCTCCCCCAACCCCCGCTGGGGGCTAAGTTTGATGTTGGCTTTAACATTAACGAGGGTGCAAGATTTCTCCTCTAACCCCCGCTGGGGGCTTAGTTGATCAAGCTATTTCCACTCAGCACTCAACACTCAGCACTCAGCACTCCGCTAGCGTATCCAGCCCCGCGCTTTGAGGATCTGGGTGCCGAGCAGGCCGAGGCTGACCTGGTAGGTGGTGGGCAGTTCGGGATGATACTCGAAGCGGTTGCGCTCGAAGTATTGCACCTGATAGAACCGGCCGTCGCTAGCGTTGCGTTCGATGATCGGCTCACTGATAGGGTAGCCGTAGACCGACAGGCCGCCGCGGGTGGCCCAGTAGTGGTAGAAGATTTCCGGCACATTGTGCTGGCTCTGCGGGAAGTAGTGCTGGCCGTTGATCGCGGTGGTGGGCTGGAAGCCGACCTCGATGCCTCGCCCGACGGTGACAACGTTGCCCAGCAAGCCTAGCAGCACGGTATATGGCGCATGGTTCTGCGCGTGGAACTCGAACTTGGCTCGCTCGAAGTATTGCACCGTGTAGGTGTTGCCGTCGGTACTCTGCTCCTGGAACTCCTCGGTTAGCGGGTAGCCGAAGCGTACCAGGCCGCCCTGGCTGGTCCAGTATTCGCGGAAGGCGGACCGCAGGGTGTGCTGCGTCTGTGGGAACCATAGCACACTGGCGGGGTTCGGCACCGGGTCGGTGGGCAGGGCGCTGGGCGCGGCGCTGGGTGCGGCGTTGGCTACCGTGACGCTGACCAGCAGTGCCAGGGCCAGGGTAAAACTGAGCAGGGGCAATTGCCTGGTTCTCATCTGTTCTCCTATCCTCCTTTGTGGTATGCCAGTATAACGCATAGAGTACGTTCGATGTTGCGTTCTTCCTCATAGTGTACCGCGAAACGTGCGTCAATGCAATGGTACCCGATAAACAAAGTTGTGACGACTCCCCTCTCGCGGGGAGGGGGTTGGGGGTGGGTCCGTGCAGCGCGACGCATAACCTTCCCTACCCCTGCCGGTGGAAGGGGAAATTACACCCCGCCATCAAAACTTTGTTTATGTGGTAAATAGCCCTCACGGTTGCGCCATCTCCGGCTGGTGGATGAGACCCTCGTAGACGATCTGGGCCATTTCGTCGCGGTGGATGTTGTTGTTGGGTTGGAAGGTGTGGTCGGGATATCCACTAATGATGCTGTTGTGGTAGGCAGTCTCGATGCTGGTGAAGAAGACGTTGCTGGGTGGCACATCGCTGAAGCTCTGCTGCCCGCCAGTTGGCGTGAGCAATTGATAACCACCGGCGTTGACTACTAGCTTGGTAAGCTGCCCGCGGGTGATTGCCAGATTGGGCAGGTAGCACGGCGGGACCGCGCCGTGCGCGGTGCAGCTTGCTGCGTCGAAGCCACTGAGGATACCGGCATGGAAGCCGCTCTCGATGTACAGATAGGCAAAGTAGCTGGTTGGCACATCGGTGAAGCTAGGAGTGGCGGGGGTAGTGAGTGGCAATCCGAAGCCGAGGACGACCACTTTAGCGAACTGCCCACGGGAGGCCGTGCCAGCGGGCGAGTAGTGGGTGGCATCCGTACCATTTACCACCCCACGGCAACTGAGGAAATGAATTGCCGTGTAAAAGATATTGCCAGTAACGTCAACGAACGGGTTGGCGCAGTCGGTCGGCGTGGGTGGCGCAGTAGGCGTACCAGTTGGCGACGGTGGGGCTGTGGCCGTCGGCGTGTTGGTCGGTGTGCTGGTGGGGCCGCCGGGAGTAACGGTAGCAGTGCTGGTGGGTCCGCCGGGCGTGCTGGTCGGCGTTGGTGGAGGAGGAGTATTGGTCAGGGTAGGCGTATCAGTTGCGGTGGGTGTATCAGTTGCCATAGGCGTGCTGGTCGGGCCGCCAGGGGTAACAGTGGGGGTGGGGGCGCTAGCGGTGCTGCCGCGAATGGTATAGATGTCCTGCTGATTGTTGCGGGTATCCAGCCAGGTGATCCACACCGTGTCGGTAATCGCCGAGATACCAATGTAGTCACTGGCCGCCTGGTTCGAGTCGGTAGGGATACCGATGTTGTAGTCGGAAGATGCGGTGCTGAGGCGCACATCGGGCTGCCAGGTAACGCCCTGGTCGGTGCTGTAAGTGTAGTATAGGTTCATTAGCACGTTATTGGGGTCGTCGCGCTTGTCCATCCAGGCGACATGAACGGTGCCATCGGGGGCAACCGCGACGGTGGGTAGCACCTGATCAATCATGTGGCCGGTGGGGTCGTCGTTGAGACGAGTGGGTGTACTCCAGGTGGTACCTTCATCGGTGCTGCGACTGTAGTAGATGTCCCAGCCATTGGTGGCATCGTTGCGCCCATCCAGCCACACCATGTAGATATTGCCACTGATGCGATCTACCGCCGCTGCCTGCATGGTGGACATTCGCCAGTTCTGCTGGTTGGAGCCGCGCTGGCAGGTGAGCCAGCAGAACACATCGGTGATTGCCACCGCGTTGCTCTGCGATGACCAGCTTACCCCGCCGTTGGTGGTTTTCGCCTCCATGATGTCGGTGCCGTTGCCGTACATTGTCACCAGCACGTCGCCATTGGGCATCACCACCGGGATGCTGACCCAGGTGGGGCCACCCAGATTATACGGGGTAGACCAGGTCGCGCCCCCATCGGTGGAGTAGCTGGCGTTGAAAGCGCCCTGGCCGAGGTTGGTCCAGGTCGCGTAGAGGCGGTTATAGTATGGGCTGGTCGGTTTGGTATCAATCGTCAGCCAGTCCTTGTCGGCGTTACCTCGCCCGCCCACCCACGCCGCCACCACATTGCTCCAGGTTGCACCACCATCAGTGCTACGGGTGACGTAGACACCTTCGGCGGAGCCGCCGTATGCGAGGACGGAGACGTAGGCGATGCCATCGCTGCCGAACACGATTACGCCATCGCTTTCGTTAGTGATGTTGGGGTAGGGCAGGCCGGGGGGTAGCTGATTGATCCAGGTTGCGCCGCCATCGAAGGTGGTGGCGATGTAAATCTGCTTGAAGCCAGCGCGCCAGTCCTTGAAGGTGGCGATCGCGTTCAGGTTGTTGTGCGGATTGATGGCGATCTCCGGCTCATGCTGGGCGCAATTGGTATAGTTGGCGTTGCAGGTTTCGGTGTCGGTATTAGCTTTGTAGTTCGCGCCCCACACGGGAGGCAATGAAGCGGGGCGCTGCTGCGCGGACGATGCGGCTCTGCTGCTGGCTGCTTGGTCGGTGGGGGTGGCCGAGGTGCTAGCGAGGGCGCTGCTGCTAATCAGCAGGGCGAGGATAAACAAAATTGGGGCAAACTTACGCATATTTCTCCTTCTTCTCTTCTTGGCTGGGCTTTCAGCGGGGTAGGAGGCACCCGCCAGGCGGGGGATGCTTGTTGCTATGATTGTAACGCCGAGACGATTGCCTGTCAATGCTAATGACGGAATGGGGTGTGTTACGAGTGCTTGGATAAACGTAGGGGCGGGCGGTGGCTCGCCCTGGTGAGCTACCCAGCCAATAACCTGTAACACACCCGACGGAATGGGGTGCGCGTCACGTTCTTGCATACCCAACCAGGGTGAACAACGGTTCGCGCCAATGCCTATCCAACCAGGGCGAACAACGGTTCGCCCCTACTGAACGCTTGCTCCGCAAGAACGTGAACAAGGTTCCCCAATACTGATGGTACAGTCTCTGCTTACGTAGCTTATGCTTATTCGTCGAGACGACACGGTATTTTCCGCAAGTATGAGGAAAACAGGCAAACCATGGACTGCCAAAACACAACTGACCTACCGGATAAGGTACGCAACAATCTGCCGGAACCCGGCCAGGAGATTCTACCGCGCCGCGTTCAACAATGCGTGGGACGAGTAAAACCACGATGAAGAGCGGGCGCATCGCGTGGCCTGGGTGGCGCGTGAAAACAAATACAAGAAAGATGTTAGCAACGGCAAGTGGAAAGCGAAAGGAGAGCAGTAAATGGAGAGCAAGACTAAGCTACTGGGGCATCCAGTACACCCGATGTTGGTGGTCTTCCCGCTGGGGCTGCTGTCAACCTCGGTGGTGTTTGACGCGCTGCACACGTTTACCAAGAAG
>JANXYP010000180.1 GCA_025355955.1 Chloroflexota bacterium | reverse complement strand
GCCGGCGGTATCGGCAGTACGGCCACCGAGCGCATAGAACTTGCCGTTAGGGGGATAGTAGACCCCAAGTTCGCGGGTGCGGGTTGTAGGCAAGTCCATGCCGCTAACCCAGGCAGCGGATGCTCCGCAAGGGGTGGGGGTGGCAGTAGCAGCGATTGGCGTGCTGGTAGCGGTAGCGGTGGGCGGCGTGCCGGTCACAGTTGGGGTGGGGGTGGTGGCGGGCATTACGCCGCGATTGGTGTAGACGTTCTGGCCGCTGCGCGAGTCGGTCCAGACCGGCAGCACCAGGGAATTGTTGTAATTGACTGCGATGCCGCTATAGTCACCGATGAAGCCGCCCGGTACGCCGCCAACGTTGGCAACCGGCTGGTTGGCCGACCAGGTTACGCCGCCGTCGGTGGACTGGCTATAGTATTCGCGGTAGGGGAAGCCATTCACTGGTGCGTCACGGCGATCCATCCACGAGGCGTGCAATGTGCCATCAGTGCCGACCACCAGCCAGGGGAAGAATTGATCCTTACCCTGCACGTTGTCGTCGTTGATTTTGATGGGGTTGCTCCAGGTCAGGCCGCCGTCGGTGCTGTGACTGGCAACAATGTCGGCGTGCCAGCCGGTCACACTTTGATAGACGAAGGTACTCTCAAAGCGACCGTCGCTCCAGATGGCGTAGACATCGTTGGGGTTGGTGGGTGATACGCTGGTTACCGGCTGGTCGTTGTGGCGGAAACCGCTGCTGGTGCTGCCAGCGTAGAGATACTGATAGCCCGCCACTGAGGAGCCAGTGTAGGAAATGGGCTGGCCGGTGATAGTGATGCTGGGGCTCCAACTCACGCCGCCATCGGTGGATTTGGTGATCATCTGATAGGCGGGGATGCCATTGCAGTTGAAGGTGCAGTTCTGATACTGGTAGCTGATGTAAACGCTGCCATCGGAGGCGGCGGTCGGCTTGGTGAACTGGTTCTGGTTGTGCGACACATCACTGATGGTGATGGTGGGACTCCAGGTTGCGCCCTGGTCGTCAGAGTAGGCAACTACCTCGCGGTTGTCGATGTAGTTGTTGAGGTCGCAGCCAGCGGGGGTGTGAAACACGCTGGCGGTCATGTAGATACGACCATAGTGGGGGCTGCCAACGTTATTGTCCACTGTAATCCACTCTTTGTCGAAGAAGTGGGTGGTAGGCGAGGGGTCGCTGAGAGGGAAGACAGGGCCGGTCCAGTTGAGACCGCCGTCGGTTGATTTGTACAAATACGGATTGTCTGGGCAGCTCGAAGTGTTGCCCAGTTCGGCGAAATAGATGCGGCCTGCGCCATCAGCGGCCACCGCTGGATCGCCGCCGCCGTTGAGGCTACCGACATTCCAGGTTACGCCGCCATCAGTGGTGGTAAAGCGGCCGGTGCCATTTGCGCCCGCTACGAAGTTGAGGGGATTGGTAGGGTTGGCGGCAACCGAGGTCTCGTTACCACCGGAGATATTGGTGTCGGTGCCGAACACCGGCAGGGTGCCAGGGTTGATGGGGCCAGCAATGTGGCGATTGTCCGAAATACCACTGCTTGGCTGGATGCTACTGGGGGGTGGGGGCAGCGAGATTTTGCCGCCAGTGCCATAGCGGGGGGCGGCCTGGCTCTGCGCCGCGCTGGCCGGTTGGCTGGCGGGCTGGCTGACCGATTGGCTAGGGTTGACTGCAGGCGGGCTGGCTGCAACTTGTTGTGCAACCAACCCGACACTACTGCCCAACAGCAGCATCAGCACAGCAACCGCGAGTACGATGCGTTTCACTATCTTTCTCCTTCTACAATAATCTATCTTTCTACCAACCTGCTGCAACGGTGACAGCATTACCGTCAAGTATATTCTCCACCCGCCAGAATGTCAAACTTTAGCGTCACGTTTTGGATTAAATCAACACGATGGCGGCTGTTTGTTGGTATTACATAAAAATGGCGGTAGGCTGCCATCAGCCTACCGCCATTTACGCTATCGCCAGGGTTACGGGCTACTTGCCACCCATCTTGGTTGGCTGCACCGCCTCGGCCCGCTTGCCGCTGTTGCGCCGCTTGTAAGCCTCTTCGAGAATGCGGTCAATATCCTCGTTGGTGAACAGATATGCCTCGCTGATGGTGCGCGCCCCGGTCCGTTGGGCGCTGTAGACCAGGCCGCGCACCAGGATGCCTTCTTCCAGCTCGATGATACAAACTTCCTTGAAGCTGTGTTCGTCAATGAAGTGGCCGATTGCCCTCAACACGTCTTCGTAATCCACCCGCCCGCTGCCGCTGTAATTTAGCATTGCCTCGCCTCCTTTTATAGACTGACCGCGACTGGTGCCAACCCAATCAGCTGCTGCTTACATTGATGAACAGTATACGCGAGAACAGACTTTTCTGCAATAGACAATGGCTGGCAGTTATTGGGCTGCCAGCCGTTTTCGGTAAGGTTGCGGTAAGGCGCCACCGCGCTAGGCTTTGGCCTTGCTATGATGGCGTTCTCGCACTGCGTCATGTAGCGCGTCAAAGTGCTTCTCGTCAGTTGAATTGATGTACTCGACGATGTACTTGAAGGCCGAGTCGCCGAACTCCTGGAACATACTGTCGAGCACGTTCTTGACCACCGCGTTAGCGAACTCATCTCTCGGCATGGCGGGCGAGTAGACGTAGCTAAGGCCGACGCGCACCCGCTTCAGGATGTTCTTGGTCTGCAGGCGGCTCATCGTGGTCATCACCGTGGTGTAGGCAATGTCGCGCCTGCTCTGCAGCACGCGATGCACCTCGCTTACGGTTGCCTGGTTCATCTGCCAGACCACCTGCATGATCTCCGCTTCCAGCGGCCCTAGTACCTTGGTGATGCCGTCCTTCGCCGGGTTGAACTTGAACTTCATGTTACCACTCATGGTTATCTCCTTTACCCTGCTTGTTTATCATGTCTACGAACCCCGCGCAGAGGACTCAAGGGTGTAGACGTTTCCATGTTACTCTTACATCCAACCGACGTATACTACACGATTTGCGGTTGCAACGCTTATACTATACTTATATCGGTAGAAATGCAAGGGTTTACAGGCGGTAGAAGATTACAATTAGATTACAATAGAAAAGAAGATGGGCGCACCGATGGTGCGCCCACCCGTTTCCTGGGATTAGAACTCGGTTACGCCGCTGAAGTGGAAGCCGCGAATCAGCATGGCCGGGACAGTGGTGCCGCCAAAGAAGCCCTTCTGCAGCTTGGTGGTGCGGCTGATCGCTTCGGCGTTGGCAAAAGCGGCGAGGATGTCCTGGGTGAAGCGGAAGTTGCGAAGTGGCTTGCTGATATCGCCGTTCTCGATCAGGAAGGTGCCATCACGGGTCATGCCAGTGAGGGTTGGCGGCAGCGGGCGGGAGACGTTCACGTAGTGGAAGCGAGTGACCCATACACCGTGCTGCACCTGTTTGAGCATCTCTTGCTTGCTGCTGTTGCCCGGCGCGATGAAAAGGTTGATGGCGATTGGTCCGTAGGTGTTGGGTGCGGGTAGGGCGTGACCGTTGTTCAGTTCCGGCTTGCCCTCGCGGTTGGCGGTATAGCTGTCGTAGGGGACGTTGCGGGCAACCCCGTTCTCGATGATGGTCAGCTTCTGACGGGGATAGCCTTCGAAGTCGAAGGGGAAGGGGAACCCGGCGGGGTCGAGCGCGTCATCAGTAATGGTAATATTGTCGCCAGTGATCTTCTCGCCCAGCTTCATGAAGCTGCGCCCCTCCTGCAGCGCCTGAGCGCCGATGCCGATGAAGTTGAGATAGTCGAGCATATCGGCAACGGCGTACTCTTCGAGGATCACATCGTAGTCGCCCGGTTCCATTCGCTGCGGGTTGCGGCTGCGAACCGCCTTGCCCACCGCCTCGTCGGCCACCGCCTCGGCGTTAATGTCGCTGACCTTCGACGAGGCATAATCGGCCCAACCGCTGCTGTCGTCGCCCATGATTACGGTGCTGATCGCCGCGTTGCTATAGGGGGCGTAGGCGAATACGCCCAGCGAGTTGCCTACCGCGATATCGCCGCTGGCAATCTCAAACGCACCACTGGCGACCAGCCCAGCCGCCTTCGCCTTCTTGCATACCACCTCGACCGCATCGGCGCGTAGCTCTGGGCTAGCGTTGGCGGTCTCCTGATTGTAGGAGTTGACGTTCTCGTAAGGCGCTGGCCCCGGCAGGCTGACGAAATCGGGGTTCTCCTGCTGGAACCCTGCGATGGTCATCGCGTTCTCTACTGCCTTACGCAGCCCCTCGCTGGACAGGTCGTTGCTGCCCGCTACGCCGATCTTCTTGCCCAGTACGATGCGTACCGATACGCGAGTGTTGCTCTCGGCCACATTCTGGTGGATGTAGCTATTGGCGAAGCGGGTCAGGGCGCTCTCCTCGGTGTTCAGCATCACTTCGGCCTGGGTCGCCTCTTTGGCGTAGCCCAACGCCTCGTCGATGATGCGCTTTGCTTCCTTATCTCCAAGCACGGTTTTTCTCCTTATCGGCGGGAATGTGCGGCAGCACTCCCCCTCCCAGCCTCCCCCTTTGGGGAGGGGATTAACTACTTGACGATGCCGACTTCGACATTGCGGAAGCGACCGGCGGGTGCGCCGTGGCCGACATGGCCTACCTGCATCGGTTGGCCCTTGCCGCAGTTGGGTAGACCCCAGCAGATCCATTCGCTGCGGTCGCCTAGCGCGTCGAGGCTGCCCCAGAACTGCGGGGTGATGCCGGTATAAGTGGCATTCTTCAGCATCTGGCCCAGCTTGCCGTTCTTGATCTCCCAGGCGGCCTCGGTGCCGAACTGGAAGTTGTAGCGTTTGTCGTCAATGCTCCAACTGCGATTGGTGCCGAAGTAGATACCGTCCTCAGTCTCCGCGATCATCTGCTCCAGGTTGCTATCGCCCGGCTCGATGCTTATGTTGGTCATGCGAATCATGGGGATGTGGTTCCAGCTATAGGCGCGGGCGGTGCCACCGCTGCTGCGGCCAATCTCCGATGCGGTCTCGCGGTTGGTGAGGTAGCCGACCAGGATGCCATGATCCATAATCTGCACTCGCTGCGCCGGTACACCCTCATCGTCCCAGCCGAAAGTACCCAGGCCGCCCGGCACGGTCGCATCGGCGAAGATGTTAACCAGGTCGCTCCCGTAGCGGAAGTTGCCCAGCTTCTCGGTGGTGAGGAACGAGGTTCCCGCGAAGGCGGCCTCCTGGCCGAACACGCGGTCAAGCTCGATGGGGTGGCCGCAGGATTCGTGAATCTGCAAGGCAAGCTGGCTGCTGCACAGGATGATGGTGGTGCGCCCTGGCGGGCATTGCTTGGCGGTGAGTAGTTGCACCGCCTCGGTCGCAGTTTGCTCGGCGTGGCCGGGCAGGTCAAGGCCGGTGACTAGCTCGTAGCCTTGCGTTCCCCACTGCCCGCCTGCGCTGTTGGGATAGCTGCGTACCTGTACATCGTTCTCGCTAACGACGGTGGCTTCGATGCCCGCGCCAATCTCGTAAATGTCCTGCTCGATATAGCTGCCCTCGGTGCTGGCAAAAATCTTGTGGGTCTTAATCGCATCGTAGGTACTCTGCGCCACCATCACGCCTTTGACGCGACGCATATTCTCATCGGCGGTGAGCAGCACCTTCAGCTTGTCCTCCAATGACACCTCAAATGGATCGCGTTCGATGGGGGTGCGATAGCTGCCTTTGACTGCAATGGGTTCGCCAAGCTGCACCTTCTTCTGCACGGTGCGGGCGCTAGCGCGAGCAATCTGGGTTGCCAGCGCAGTCACGCGGTCAACCTCACTCTTGTTGAACCGCGAGGAAGAGGCGAAGCCCCACGCACCGTCTACCAGCACGCGCACGCCAAACCCTTCATCATCGGAGAGCGCCATCGCCTCGACGTTGCCGTTCTTCACCGCAATAGACTCGCTATGTCGCTCCAGTGTCCTAATATCGGCATATTGTGCTCCCTGAGCCTGCGCCAGGTTCAATGCCTCCGCTGTAAGATCTTCCAAAGTCATCCTCCTTACTGTTAGACGAACGTTGTACTTCTGGTGGGAACATTATACCACAATTTAACGCTACCGACACACTGGGCGAAAAAGGAAACAGGCCAGCGGGTTTAGGCTGATTTGTGCCTGATGGTGACGGCTCTCTGGGGATTCAGCCCACAGCTGCTACCCGCTGCCAATGCTGCGGGTTTGCCGCACCCCTGGCCGCACCGCGCCTCAGCGGGTTGCATTCAACAGGCATTGATGCGCTTGAGCCGCTAGGGGCTGAACCCCCAGACCCCCAAGCTCATTCCCTACTTTCTTAGCTTGATGCCTATGGGGCTAATCCGATTTGCCTCCACACCAAACTGGCGCAGATACGCCGATTGAGGCCGTAAAATTAGACTGGCGTGCAGTGAGCCAAGAGCCTGGGCGAGACTGATGCCATCTACCCGCACCAACTTGGCGCGGGCCGTATGGCCGCGCACCAGGGTGACGCTGCGTTTGCCCACCCCAAACATTTCGGCAAGATAGGTGAGCAGAGCGGCGTTAGCTGCACCCTCCACTGGTGGCGCGATGAGGGCGATGCGCGTTGCACCCGCGTGCGGACCAAGCACCGCATTGCGGCTGGCGCGAGGCTGGACGCGCACGTGCAATGCAATGCCCGTATTAGTGGCCGCCAATCCCCAGGTTGCATAATCCTTGCCCATAGCTACGATTATAGCACACGAACTCTTCACATTGCTCCATCCCCATCGGGCGAAGGATTGTACACCTGCGCTGTAGTTGTGGTAAAATATAAATACATGATGCACAGTGCCGTGCCAATCCATGAACAAGGAGAAACTGCGTGCCTCGTGATCTACCAATTGGCAATGGCAACCTGCTGATTAACTTCGATGCGAATTACAACATCCGCGATATTTACTACCCATACGTAGGACAGGAGAATCATACCCTCGGCGATCCCTGCCGCACTGGGCTTTGGGTGGATGGCGATTTCCTCTGGCTCGATGATCCGTCCTGGTCGCGGGTTGCTGGCTACGCCCATGATACGCTGGTCACGCAGGTGACGCTGGCGAATGACCGTCTCGACCTGGCGCTGGCGATCAGCGATACGGTGGACTTCGAGCATGACCTGTTCGTCCGCCAGATCAATGTAGTCAACCACCGACAGGCGGTGCGCCATTTGCGCTTCTTCTTCCACTACGCGGTCAATCTATATAGCTCCGACATAGGGGATACCGTGTACTATCAGCCCAAGCTGAAGGCAATACTCGCCTATCGTGGGCAGCGCTATTTCCTGCTCAACGGGCAGGTGGGCGGTGTGGTCGGCCTCAGCGCCTACGCCTGCGGGCAAAAGACGCACGGCGCGGAGGGTACCTGGCGCGATGCTGAGGATGGTGAACTGAGCGGCAACCCCATCGCCCAGGGGTCGGTGGACTGCACGGTGGGGATGTATACGTTGTTGCCTGATGCCGGAACCGCGACCATCTACCACTGGGTGGCGGCGGGCAAGAGCTACAGCGAGGTCAAGCAACTGGATCAGATTGCCCGTAGTGTCGGCCCGGGACGGCTGCTGGAACGCACCACTGCCTACTGGCGGCGCTGGGTACGACGGTCAGAGCAGGAGCAGATTCTCAGCCAAAGTGATCTGCCCGCCCGCCTCACCAACCTCTACCGCCGCAGCCTGCTAGTGCTACGCACCCAGATTGACAACCGCGGCGCAATCCTGGCGGCCAACGATAGCGACAACATGAACTTCAACCGCGACACCTACAGCTACGTCTGGCCCCGCGATGGGGCGCTAATCGCCTACGCGCTCGACAGCGCGGGCATGGCCGACCTGGCCCGTCGCTTCTTCAACTTCTGCGCCGAGACCATCACCGAGGATGGCTACCTGCTGCATAAGTACACGCCCGATGGCGCGTTCGGATCGAGCTGGCACCCCTGGGTGGGGCGCGGTGGTGAGCAGCAGTTGCCCATCCAGGAGGATGAAACTGCGTTGGTGATACACGCGCTGTGGCGGCACTATCAACAGTATACTGACCTCGAGTTCATCACCCCGCTCTACAGCAAGTTGATTAAGCGGGCTGCCGACTTCATGGCCGAGTATCGCGAGCCGCGTACTGGCTTGCCCGAAGCCTGCTACGACCTCTGGGAGGAGCGGCGCGGCATCTGGAGCTTTACCACCGCCGCCGTCTGGGCAGGGCTGACCGCAGCGGCCAACTTCGCTGAGGTGTTTGGCGAACAGACAACCGCCACCCGCTACGCCGTGGCCGCCGCCGAGATCAAGGCTGCTGCGCTCACCCATCTCTGGGATGCCGAGGCCAACCGCTTCCGGCGCGGCCTATGTGTGGATACGCGGGGCGAGTTGCAACCCGACTTGGCGGTGGACAGCAGCCTCTACGGCGTGTTCTACTTCGGAATGCTGCCCGCTGACGACCCCCGCATGGTTAGCACCATGGAGATGGTGCGACGGAGGTTGTGGAGCAAAACCCCGGTGGGCGGTATCGCCCGTTACGAGAACGACTATTTTCATCAGGTCAGCCAGGACATCGCCAACGTGCCGGGCAACCCCTGGTTTATCTGTACCCTGTGGCTGGCGCAGTGGCACATTGCCCGCGCCCGCCGCCTCACCGACCTGATGCCCGCCCGCGAACTGTTGGAGTGGGCGGCAAAGTATGCCGCCCCCAGCGGAGTGATGGCCGAGCAAGTCAACCCCTACACGGGCGAACCCATGTCAGTCGCCCCTCTCACCTGGACGCACGGTACCTTTGCCGCCGCCACCCTCGAATATGCCCAGAAGTACGCCCAGCTAGTGCGTACCCCTACCACCAAGCACGTGCCAATCGAGGATTTCAGATTGTAGATTTTGGATCGGTGTAATACCAATTAGCCGAGCAGATAGTATAAATTGGGCCAGGGCGAACAACGGTTCGCTCCTACAGAAATTATAGCGGCACCACGGCTAATTGGTATAAAGCGCGTAACGCAACTAATTCTTCGCATCGAGCGTTATATAAGCAGAACCTTATCAGCTAGAGGAGGGATGATGACCAGATCAAGAATAATAATCAGCGCAGCAGTGCTCGGCCTGCTACTTGTCACGCTGGCGGCCTGTGGCAGCAGCGATACTGCCAACAACCCGCTGCCGACTGGTACGCCGAACATGGCCCAAACGCAGCCTACCGACACCGCCATGGCGCTTGCTACTAGCACCCCCGCCAATTTGCAGGCCGCCGCCACCGTCACCAGCGTGCTGCCAACCGATACCACAACCACAGGAGCAGCAACCCCTATGGCCGTCTCGCCAACTAACACCCCCAACTATCCGCCCGAAGCTGACGCTGCAGTGGCGGCGGCCAAGACCCACCTGGGCAAGATGGTCGGTATCCCCGCCGATCAGATTAGTGTCGTCGAGGTGAGCAGTCAGGTATGGACGGAGAACGGTCTGGGCTGTCCCGCCAGCATGGGTATGGCGAAGCTAAATATCCCAGGCTATCGCATCATCCTCAAGATCAAGAAAGCGACCTTCGAGTACCACACCAACCAGGATGCCAGCATCGTGCGACCCTGTACCAATGGCACCGGCAGCACCAGCAGCGGCGGGGGTAGTGGCGCAGGGTCAGGCACGGACGCGGGGCCAGGTGCAGGCAGCGCACCCCCGACTACAGTTGCGGGCAATACAGGAGGCGGCATGACGCAGGATCAAATAACCGAGGCAGCAAAGCAGGATCTGGCCGCCCGGCTAGGGGTGAGCGAGGCTGGTATCAACGTCAAGTCGGTCGCTGCGACGCAGTGGCGCAACAGCGGCCTGGGCTGCGGTACGGGCATATTCCTGGAGGTCATCACCCCCGGTTACCTCATCATCCTCACCACCAACAGCTCCGACTACGAGTATCACACCGACATGAATGGAAGACTGGTACTATGCATCAATGGCGCTCCGACCAAGTGAAACGAAAGATTAAAGATTAAAGAAAAAAAGCGCACCGTGCTGATGCGCTTTTCTTATACCAATTAGCCGCGCCGATTGTGCATTTCTGTAGGGGCGAATCGTTGTTCGCCCTGCCTCATTCTATAGCGGCACCAGCGCTAATTGGTATATGGCGAGCTCTCCCCTCACCAACCTCTCCCCGCTGGGGAGAGGCTTTTGGCTCATAGTACACGATGGGTATGGGTATAATACCAAATAGTCGAGACGATGCTATAGGTCTGTAGGGGCGAACCTTTGTTCGCCCTGCCTCGATCTATGGCGACCCACAGAAATTGGTATAAGGCAAGCTCTCCCCTCACCAACCTCTCCCCGCTGGGGAGAGGCTTTTGGCTTATCGTATACGATGGGCATTGGTGCAATACCAATTAGCCGCGCCGATTGTGCATTTCTGTAGGGGCGAACCGTTGTTCGCCCTGGCTCAATCTATAGCGACCCACAGCAATTGGTATTACATAAATCCCGATAATCATTGACGAAGCGGCGAACAGTGAGTCGCAACGCTTCCTCGGCGTTTACCCCCAGTGATCGAGCCAGCAGCACGATCTGCCAGAGTAGGTCGCCGACCTTGATTAGCGCATCTGCCTCCCCGTCACGCTGGGCGATTGTCGCTATACTTGTGCTGAGGCGGGTAAGCAGCAGGTCACGCTCCGGCCAGACGTAGCCGCTGCGCTTGACCCGCCCCTGCACCTGCTGGGCGTAGTGCAGGGCGGGCATCGCCGCAGGGATGCTACGCAGGCCCGCGCCAGTGGTCTTATCACCGTCCTCGGCAAGCCGCTCTGCTTTCTTGACCTCCTCCCAGTTCTTCAGCGCCTCATCCATGCCGCTGACTGGAGTAGCGGCGAAGACGTGCGGGTGGCGGCGCACCAGCTTGGCACTGAACGCCGATGCTATATCACTCAAGGTAAACTCGCCGTTCGCCACACCAATTTGCGCCTGATAGACCACCTGACCCAGCACATCGCCCAGTTCGTCGATCAGCTTGGCGATTTTGCGCTCATGGGGTATGTCATCAACATTGCCGAGCGCATCGAGCGCGTCAAGCGCCTCGTAGGTCTCCTCCAGCAGATTAGACTTTAGGCTGGTATGCGTCTGCGCCATGTCCCACGGGCAGCCACCTGGCCCCATTAGCCGAGTCACGACCTCGGTCAGAGTGAGGACTGAAGATTGAGGAGTTGGGTTATTTGTAGGGGCGGGCGGCGGCCCGCCCTGCACTGCCACGACGGGTGGTGGCCCACCCTGCTGCCCCACGGTGGCGCTGAACCGCTGTTCATCCTGCACAACTGCCTCCGTTGCGGTGGGCGGTGGCCCGCCCTGCTGCCCTACGCGATCGAGGGCGATGAGCCGCCGTTCTCCTATGTCGAAACAAGTCACCGCCCCGGTGTGGCAGACGGCGGTGCTGCCGGTAGCCTCTCGCACACGCACCAGCAGGGCATCGCCATCGCAGTCGGCCTGCAGCGCGACTACCAGCAGGTAGTTGCCCGACTTCTCACCCTTCAGCCACAGTTCGCTGCGGCTGCGGCTCCAGAAGTGAACCCGACCCGTCTGCTGGGTAAGCGCCAACGCCTGCACGTTCATGTAGCCGAGCATCAGCACCGCGCCACTATCGGCCTGTTGGATGATGGCGGGGATGAGGCCGCCCATCTTGTCCCATTGCAGATTTTGGATGTTGGAAGTTGGATGCTGGATAATTGCATCGCTCATGTTGCGCTCCTTACTATAGGCCGAACGGGGATGCCTTGTTGTGCCAGGTAGGCTTTGGCTTCGGCAATGGTGTGCTGGCCTTTGTGAAATATGCCAGCGGCGAGGGCGGCATCGGCGTGGCCCGCAGTGAAGGCGGCGGCGAGGTGGGCAAGGTTGCCCGCGCCGCCACTGGCAATCAGCGGCACGGGTATGACCGCAGCGATGGCGGCCAGCAAGGCGGTGTCGTAGCCTTGCAGGGTGCCGTCGCGATCAATACTGGTAAGCAGGATCTCGCCAGCGCCAAGCGCTACCCCTTGTTGCGCCCAAGCGATGGCATCGAGGCCGGTGGCAGTGCGACCACCGTGCGTAACCACCTCCCAGCGTTCGCCGCTGCGCCGCGCATCAATTGCCAGCACCACACACTGACTGCCGAAGGCAGTGGCCGCCTCTGCGATCAGCTGGGGGCGGTCCACGGCGGCCGTGTTGAGCGAAACCTTGTCCGCACCACTACGCAACACCCGCCGCACATCGTCCACGCTACGCACCCCGCCGCCGACAGTGATGGGAATGAATACGCGGGCGGCAATGCGTTCGATGATGCCCAGCAGGGTATTGCGATTATCTGACGAGGCGGTGATGTCCAGGAGGGTTAGTTCATCGGCACCCTGAGCGGCGTAGAACGCGCCCCGCTCTATAGGATCGCCTGCATCGCGTAGACCGACGAAGTTGGTGCCTTTGACCACCCGCCCATCCTTCAGGTCGAGGCAGGGGATGATGCGCTTAGGCGACATGGGCAATTGCCTCCTTTAGGGTGAAGCGGCCCTCATACAGCGCCTTGCCAACAATTACACCCTCCACCCCGATGTCGCGCAAGGCAGCGAGGTCGGCAAGGCAGGCAACCCCGCCGCTGGCGATGATTGGCACACTCACCGCTTCGACCAATGCGGCAGTGGCAGCCAGGTTGGGGCCGCTCAACGCGCCGTCACGGGCAATGTCAGTATAGAGCAGATGCGGCACGCCAAGGACGATCAATTCTTGTGCCAACGTTAGCGCGTCGAGCGCCGAGGTCTCCTGCCAGCCGCGCACGGTTATGCGCCCATCCCTTGCATCGAGCGCGACCACGATGCGGCCCGGGTAGCGCTGGCAGGCGGTGGCGACCAGTTCGCGGTCAGTGACCGCGACGGTGCCAAGCACGACACGAGCCGCGCCCAATGCAAAAGCGGCCTCGATCCCCGCGATGGTACGAATACCGCCGCCAAGCTGGAATGGGATGGTGACAGCCGCGGCAATCTCATTTATCGAGGCGTTGTTAATCGGCCTGCCCGCCTTCGCTCCATCGAGGTCGACCACGTGCAGCAGAGTTGCGCCTTGTGCCTGCCATTCGCGGGCCACGGCAGCAGGATTGTCAGCATACGTGGTGCTATTGTCAAAATCGCCCTGGTAAAGGCGCACGCACGCTCTGTTCTGAATGTCTATCGCGGGGATAATAATCATAGTACCTGCCATTCAGCAAACCGCTTGAGGAAGCCGAGGCCGACCACATCGCTGCGTTCCGGGTGGCCTTGCACCGCGATTACGTTGCCACGCCCAGCGATAGCGACGAACTCGCCGCTATAGTCGGCGGTTGCCCACGCGATGTCCGCAATCATCGGTTCGCAGATGTAGCTATGCACGAAGTAGATATACTCTCCATCCATTCCCGTCAGCAGCGGGTGGGCGTGGCAGACGGTTAGTTGGCTCCAGCCGATGTGGGGGATTTTGATTGTAGATTGTAGATTGTAGATTGTAGATACGGTGGCAATCTCCGTAGGGGCGCGAGGCTCACCCTGCTGCAACGCCTCAGTCCCCACCGTAGGGGCGGGCAGTGGCCCGCCCTGCTGACCAACGTTAATGCCAGGGTTTAGCCTTCGCACCTTGCCAGGCAAGATGCCGAGGCAAGGGGTGTCGTTCTCCTCGCTGTAGTCGAAGAATAGTTGCATCCCCAGGCAGAGGCCGAGGGTCGGCTTACCCATCGTGGCTGCCTCACGCACCGCATCGTCGAGGCCCAGTTCACGCAGGCGGCGCATCGCCTCACCCGCAGCGCCCACGCCAGGGAGAACAACCCGATCGGCAGCCCGCACCGCTGCCGCATCGCTGCTCAAGGTGGCGGGGTAGCCGATCGAGGCGAAGGCGTTGACCACGCTACGCAGATTACCCAGGCCGTAGTCGACCACGACGATTGAGTTTTGAGTTTTGAGTTTTGAGTTTTGAGTGGCGGCTGCTTCGTTGCCAGTAGTGGCGTGCCACTGCTCGCTCTCGGTAGCATCATCTGTAGGGGCGAACAACGGTTCGCCCTGGTTAGTCGTCTTCATGCAAGCGTTCCTTTGGTTGAAGATATGCCGCCGCCGACGTAGCTGGTGGCTTGCTTTAGGGCGATGCCTAGCGCCTTGAATACCGCCTCGGCGATATGGTGGCCGTTACGCCCGCGCATCAGGTCGATGTGCGCGGTCAGTGCCGCATTGGTGATGAACGAGTGGCAGAAGTGTTCCACCATATCGCCCGGCATCAGACCCAGCATTGGCGGTAGGTTGGGAACATCGAACACCAGGTAGGGCCGCCCGGAGCAATCCACCACCGCCCGTGCCAGCGCTTCATCGAGTGGCGCATAGGCGTAGCCGTAGCGGACGATGCCCGCTCTGTCGCCCAACGCCTGGCGCAGCGCCTGACCCAGTGTGATGCCAACATCCTCGATGGTGTGATGCGCGTCTATGTGCAAGTCGCCAGTTGCGGCCACGCTCAGATCCCAACCCGCCCGCAGGGTTAGCGCGGACAGCATATGGTCGAAGAAACCCACGCCAGTGCTGAGGTCGGCCAGCCCACTGCCGTCCACCTTCAGGGTCAGTTTAACTTGCGTCTCCCGCGTTTCGCGAGTGATGCTTGCTTCTCTAGTTTGCATGATCGTTACTCCTCAGCAATTTCCCTTCACGCCAGGAAGGGCAGGGGGTGGGTCAGAATAGCGCGACCCGCTCCCTCCTAACTCCTCTCGCCAGGAGGGGAATTGAGCGGCATTCAAACCTTCATTCCTGCCATTGCCGCCAGCACGCGCTCATTCTGTTCTGGCGTGCCGATGGTGATGCGGATGGCGGCGGGTCGCGCATCGCTAGCGCTGAAGTAGCGCACCATAATGCCTTGTCGCAGCAGGGCTTCGTAGATCGTGGGGCCATCGGTCTCGGCATAGATGAAGTTGGCAGCGCTGGGGAAGGGACGTAGGAAAGGGAAGTGGGCCAGCGCTTTGAGCAGGTGGCTTCTCTCGGCGACAATGGTAGAGACGCTGGCATCGAGGTCGGGTATATCGGCGAGGCTAGCATGGACAGCGGCCTCGGCGGCGCGGTTGACGTTATAGGGGGCCTTGATTTGCATCAGCGTGGCAGCAATGCGGGGGTCGGCACAGGCAAAGCCCAGGCGTAGCCCGGCCAACGCGGCCCACTTGCTGAAGGTGCGTACCACCACCAGGTTGGGAATGTCGGCGACCAGTGGCGCAAGGCTGCACTCCCGTCCCTGAAACTCAATATAGGTCTCATCCACCACCACCAGGCGGTCAGTGTTGAGCAACGCGCTGATCTCCGGCCAGGTAGCAACCGTGCCAGTTGGGTTGTTGGGGCTGCAGGCGAAGATGATCTTAATCGCAGGGTCGCGCTCTACGACGGCAAGGATGTTGGGAATGTCGAGATTGAAGTCGGCCAGGCGCGGCACGCTGATCACCTGCCCGCCACGCATTCTGGCGATAGTGGCGTACATCGGGAAGGTGGGAGGGCAATCGAGTACGACCTCGCCCGCACCGACGCATAGACGAATAAGCAGATCGAGCGCCTCATCCGCGCCGTTGCTGACTGCGATGCAGGCGGCGGGTAGCCCAACGTAGCCGCCTAGCGCATCGCGCAAGTTCTGGTATGTGGGGTCGGGATACCAGGTGGGATCAACCTCGCCAAGCGCGGTTCGCACACCCCGGCTGGGGCCAAACGGGTTCTCACCACTGTCCAGCTTGAGAATGCTTGTAGGGTCGAGGTCGTAGCGGGCAGCGATATCTTGGGGAGTCAGCGGCGGGTGATAGTCGCTGCGATACAGGTCGGCGCGAATCAGGATTTCTGGATTCATTAGCTCGCCTCCTAATTTAAATCTAATCGCAACGGCATTGCGATGCCCTGGCAGACCCTCGGCAGTAGCCAGCCGCTCGACCGTCTCGCGCAGATTGGCGAGTCCTTCAGCGGTGATCTCCTGCACCTGAATGGCGCGACCAAATGCTGCCACCTCCAGCGGGCCGAACATACTGGCGTAACCGCTGGTGGGCAACACGTGGTTGCTGCCAGAGGCGTAGTCGCCGGTCGGTTCAGGTGAGTAAGGGCCGAGGAAGACCGAACCGACGTTGCGTACCAGTGGCAATAGTGCATCATTCTGCGCGGTTATCATCTCCAGATGTTCGGGGGCATACTCGTTGGCAAAATCCAGCGCCTGGCGCAGATCGGTTACTATCAGGATTGCGCCATAGCGGGCAATCGAAACGCCTGCCCGCTGGCCGGTGGCTAGCTCCTCCAGCTGCTGCTCCACCGCAGCGGCTACATCGCGGGCCAGGTTGGTATCGTCAGTGAGAAGCAGACAGGCGGAGTCCTCGCCATGCTCGGCCTGGGCCAACAAGTCGGCAGCGACCCAGGCGGGGTTGGCGCTGGCATCGGCGATAATCATCACCTCTGTAGGACCGGCGGGCATATCAATAGCCACCTGCCCCCAAACCTGCATCTTAGCGGCGGTGACGTAGCGGTTGCCCGCGCCGTATATCTTATTGACACGCGGCACGCTCTCGGTGCCATAAGCCATCGCCGCGATCGCCTGCGCGCCACCCACCTTGAAGATTCTGCTAATGCCCAGCAGGTCGGCGGCCACCAGTGTCGGTGCGGGCAGGCTGCCATTGGGCGCGGGTGGGGCGCACAGTACGATATCGCGGCAACCAGCCACCCGCGCCGGGATGCCGTTCATCAACACCGAGGATGGGTAGATGGCCTTGCCGCCCGGCACGTACAGCCCTACGCGGTCGAAGCCGCGCCACAGCCGCCAGATCGCCACCCCCGGCTGGGTGACGACGGTCGGCGTATCCAGGTTGGCGCGTTGCGCCTCGTGGAACTTGGTGATGTTGCGGATCGCCTGCTTCAGCGCGGCAACCAGCGCTTCGTCTACCTGGGCGTAGGCGGCCTCGACCTCGGCGCGGACGACCGCCAGGCTATCCAACTCCACGCCGTCGAACTCGGCGGTGTAGCGACGCAGCGCGGCATCGCCACCCTTACGCACGCTGGCAATAATCGCGGCGACCTGCTGCTCGATGGTCACGCTGTCGCTGGCCGCTGCCGCCCGCCCGATGATGCGGTCGCGGTCAGCAGCGGAAAGTTCCTTCAAGTTTTGGATTTTGATGCTAGCCATTTTTTTACTCCTCCTGGTTGCGATTAGCATTGATCACTATCTTTGCACTTTCGTGGTATTGGCACAACTCCTTGCGTCTTACCAACGCCAATGCCTACACGATATGGACGTAAATGGCAAAAGTGCAAAGATAGTGATTGATACGCTTCGAGGTTCTCCCTCGAACCCTCGCGGGGGGCTTGGATTTGTGTGCAGGGGCGAGTGCAACCCACCCTTGCCAACATCGGTACTTGCTTCCGTTTGTCCGTTGAACTGTCCGTGGGCGGGTTCCGTTGTTTACAAAAGGCATTGATGTGCTTCAACATTACCCCTCACCAAACACCTACAGGGAACCCGCAAGGGGAGAGGCTTTCGCAGATACTTATACCTCATACCTCGTGCCTCAAGCCTCGACTAGATAAACATCTTCTCGATGGGCGAAACCAGGATGCCTTGGGTGCCGAGCAGGCGTAGTTGTTCGATTACCTCCCAGAAGACATCCTCGCGCACCACGGTATGCACTGCCACCCAGTCGGGGTCGGCAGTGGGCAGCACGGTGGGCGACTTCAAGCCAGGGGTGATCGCGAATATGCGCGGCAGGGCGGCGCGAGGCGCATTCATCATGATGTATTTGTACTCGCGGGCGGCAAGCGCGCCACGCAAACGCAGCAGCAGCCGCTCGACGATCGCGGCCTTGCGCTCATTCTCACCCAACTTGCAATTGGCAACTAGCAGCGATTGCGACTCGAACACCGTCGCCAGCGGCACCAGATCGTTCAGCTTCAGGCTACTGCCGGTACTGACCAGGTCGGCAATCGCGGTGGCAATCCCCAGTGCAGGAGTAATCTCCACACTGCCGCTGATGGTGATAACCTCTACTTCAATCTTGCGCTCGGCAAAGAAGCGGCGGGTGGCGACCGGATATGAGGTGGCGACTTTATGCCCCGCAAGCTGGCTCAGGTCGGTGATGTCGCTGTCGCTGGGGACGGCCACGGTCAGAGTGCAGTGGCCGTAGTCGAGGGCCAGTAGCTCGTCCACCGGCTGCTGGGTCTCCACCACCAGATTGCGCCCGACAATGCCCAGGTCTACCACCCCCTCAGCAACGTATTCAGGAATGTCGTCGTCGCGCACGTAGAGAATATCCAGCGGAAAGTTGCGGCAGGCGCTGAACAGCCGCTGCTTGTACGACTCAAAGTGCAACCCAGCGGTGCGTAGCAGGTTCAGCGTCTCATCGGTCAAGCGCCCCTCCTTCTGGATCGCCAGCTTGACGTTCTCGCCATTTAGTTTTCGCATTCTAATCCTCCTTTATTAAGTTGAAAGTTGAAAGTGGTGGGCAGGGTGCCTTTGTTAACCACCATACCCTGAACTTATCCCATTAAGCACTTACTTTCAACTTTCGGCGGGCAAAACAAAAAGAGCCATACGTTCCTCACTCAATGGTAGAGGAACGAAGGCTCTAAATACCTCCGCGGTCCCATCCTCAATTCCTGTCCGTAACGAACAGGCTCTCGGTCCGACTGTCATCCAGAGATGCAAACGATTACGAAATCGCAGTTAATCTGCAATCTGCAATCTAAAATCTGCAATTACCCGGATGGTTTATCGGTAGCTCCAACTTACGGGGGAGCAGTTCCGTCACGCTTATGTCCTCGTTGGCTTTCTCGCGTGCGGCTCTCGCGGTGTGTTCAGTCAGGGATCGGTCGTCGGGTTCACACTATTCCCGGCTCTCTGGGTACCAACGCTCCTGCTTACTATTCCGCGATGCAATCGCCTTTGGGTATGTCATATTAAGTTGTGGCGCTATTATACAAAACGTTACGGGTGGTTGTCAAGCCAACTTTCACATCTGTCTAGCTCAGGGGAATGATCAATGCTGCGACTGCACCAGCGTTCCCGTCGCTGCCTCGTCGGGCAGCATATAGGGGATACCGCTGCGTACCGGGTAGTGTCTGCCGCAGTTCTGGCAGATGGCTTCAGTAGAGGTTAGCTTGACTGCGCCCTCGCAGGTGGGGCAGGCCAGCAGGCTCTCCAGATTGACGGCGCGGCGCGGGCTGGTGCGCCGCTGGCGGAACAGCTTGCGTACTCCCAGCACCAGGCGGCGGGGGATAATCGCCTTGCCCAGCACCAGCAGCGTGCTTTTCACTGAGGCCAGCGGTTTTTCGCGGCTACGCACCAGGCGGAGCAGAGCTTTGCGCTCTTCCAGCTTTAGTGGTGACTGGTCGACGATGCGGATATTGATCTCGCCATCCCACTCGTAGGTCATCCAGAACACATCGGGAACGCTCTTCTGGAAGCGCTCATACCAGGGGTTATAGGCGTAGAAGTAGTCAAACAGGTCGCCGAAGCCGTTGTTGGGCGTATCCTTATGCTGCATCACGATGCTATCACCGATATGGTTGACGTACCACTTGTGGAACGACCAGAAGAACAGCTTCTCAGCGATCTCGGTGGGCGACTCGATGTAGCCGCGCCGCGACACGCGCATCAGTTCCTGGCAGAACTTCACTGGGTCATCCATATGCTCGATGATGTGCGAAGCGATCACATAATCGAAAGCCTTGTCCTTGAACGGCAGGTAGTGGCCGTCGCCGCAGATAAGCGGCCGATCGATCTGCAAATTGCCACCCCGCTCGGTGTTGTCGTCAATATAACGGTCGCACAAGACATCGCTGCGCGGGTTGGGCCGATCGCCGCTGCCAATCTCCAATACCAGGTCATCAGGGTTGATACGCAAACTGTTCGCTCCTTTGTAAAGTCTAAGCTGCCAGGGTGAATGAGTTGTCGGCCTGTGTCGCTCGGTTGGCGGCATCGGTAAGGATAAACTCTACCAGAGTACACAATGCGGTTTCTTTAGGAAAGCCCTGCATTTGCTCCCGCTTATGCGTCTCGCCAGGATGCTTGCGCGGCGGCCAGACTCTGATCGGGTTATACATTACCGACGAGGTCCATTGTATTTCGTAATGCAACGCCTCCGCTGACATTTGCTTGCTCCCTTCGCCATAAACAGCATTGGGCAAAACCGCGCCAGCGGCACTCAACTCGTTCTCGGTCGGGATAGGGATGGGTGGATGGCCCGCTGCAATGAGAAACTCAAGCACGGCAACCAGCGTATCAACGCTGGCATCAACCACGTAGACCGGCGCTGAATAAAGGTACAGCCGGTCGCCCGTCAATGATATGGTGGGCAGATAGGCTTTGCCGCGATGAAGAACAATGGTTGCAGTGGACAGCGTAGGTTTAGGTTTGCCAGGATAGTCCATAATTGCTCCTATTGTTATGCCGTCGCACTAACCAGCGTGGGCCAGGGTGTGTCGCGCATCTGCTCCTGTGCTGCTAGCGCCTGCTCCTCAGTTTCGTATAGGGCATAGAGGCCCGGGCCGGGACCGCAATAGCGCACATCCAGTACGCCAGCCTCAACCGCATCGCGGCGACAATCCTCGATTTCAGGATAGCGCAGACCCGCCACCCACTCGATGGTACTTTGCAGCAGTGAAGGGCTGGGTCGTTCGCCGCGCCGTAGCGTGGCAGCCAGTTGGCGGCTGATCAGACCGTTGCCCATCATATGCCAGCGCAGCAGGCTGAACAGGTCGGCGCTCTTGTCCGCTACTTGCACGTTGGGACTGATGATCAGCGCCCAGGAGCGAGGCAGCGGCGGCAATGGAGTAATTTGCTCACTGCCCTCCACCAACGCCGTACCAGCGATGATGAAGTATGGCGCGTGCTGGCTGAGGATATCGGCCAGGTTGAGCAGGTTGCTGTAATCGAGGTTGAGCGACCATAGCTGGCGTAGCGCACGCAGCGTAGTGGCCGCATTAGAGGCTGCGCCCGCCAACCCCCAGCCGCACGGGATGCGCTTGATCAGGTGGATGTCTGCACCACCCTGCGCCCCACTGACCTGACGCAGCAGGCTGGCCGCACGAATGATGATGTTACTCTGTGCCTCCGCCCCCCTCCCCAACCCTCCCCTTTGATCGGGGAGGGAGTCGATCCCCAACCCTCCCCTTTGATCGGGAGGGGAGTCGATCTCCAACCCTCCCCTTTGATCGGGAGGGGAGTCTAGCTCGACGGTGAGGTTGATGGCGCTATCGTCGCGCAGGGTAAAGCGCAGCGTGTCGGCTAGGGCCAGCTCCTGCATCACGCTGACCACATTGAAGCGCTCGACTGAGTTCGCCCGTTTGCCCAGCACCTCGTAGGTGAGGCAGAGGCGAGCGGGCGAACGATATTCGATTGTCGCGGGAGTAGTAGCTGACATTCTTACCCCTATCTCCAGGTTTAATCGCCAGTCAAGATTCTCCCCAACCCCCGCTGGGGCTGGTTGCATTTGGGCTGCAGCGGGCTTTTGGCCTGGGCAATTGCTTCAGCATTGATGTAATACCAATTAGCCGTGGTGACGCTACAATTTCTGTAGGGGCGAACCGTTGTTCGCCCTGGTCCAATTTATACCATCTGCTCGGCTAATTGATGTAATACCAATTAGCCGTGGTGACGCTATAATTTCTGTAGGGGCGAACCGTTGTTCGCCCTGGTCCAACTTGTACCATCTGCTCGGCTAATTGATGTAAGTCGGCAGTTCTCCCCCACCCCCCGCTGGGGCTGGTTGCATTTGGGTCGCTCGGTGCTTATTGCCTGAAGGCGCGGGAAGTATACCACAAGCGTGGCAGGCTGGCAAAGGTTTGCTATAAGGCATATAAGTACGGTAAAATTAGAACTCTAACCGGGGTTATACTCCCAGCACTAGAATGAGCAAGGCGGATAAATGGGTCGTAATAGTGATGACACGCAGTTGGCAGCGCAGTTGGCGCAGCAGTACCCCCTGACGGTGAGCAACTTCCTGGCGATGCCCGACGGTGCAGCGGCCTTGCAACACCTCTATGGCCTGAACCAAAGTTGGCGACGCTTCTTTGTGCAGCACGAACCGGCCCAGGTGATCAGCAATACGGACAACCCACCGCAGGCGGATGATCAGTTCGACATCATATTTGCGGGCGGCGGACTAGGGTTGCTCGATGCTGCGCTATTGGCAACTCGCTACCGACGGCGGGTGCTGGTGTTCGACCGTAAGGACATCGGTAGCACCCATCGAGAGTGGAACATCAGCGCGGCGGAATTGGCGCGGCTGGTAGAAATTGGGCTGTTTAGCCAGGCAGAGCTAGAACCGATCATCCAGCGCCGCTACCAGCGCGGGGTGGTGCGCTTCAGTGCAGCCAACATCAACGTTGCCCCTGCCGATTTGCTGATGGAAGGGGTGTTGGATGTAGCGCTCGATGCCAGCGCGTTGCTTGCCCTATGCGTAAAGAAGATAAAATCCTCCGGCACTGGCAGCGTAATTATGCCAGGCTATGCCTTCCGTCATGCCTACGTAATGCCCGCCCGCAATCCGCAAGGGCGAGTGGTGGTGGAGGTGGAGCGCCTGGGCAATGGCGAGATTTGCTACCTTGCCGCCCCGCTACTGGTGGACGATATGGGTGCTACCTCACCGCTAGCGCAGGCGCTCAATGGCGGGCAGCCGTTCAACGCAGTCTGCCCCACGGTGGGAACTGTGGCAGCGGGCTTCGTCGCGGGCAGCGCGGCTAACGAACTCGATGCCGACAGCGGCGACATTCTGGTTAGCATCGCCGATGCAGAAAAAGGGCGGCAGCTTATCTGGGAGGGTTTTCCAGGGCAGAATGATGAGATGACGGTATATGTTTTCTATTACGATACGCTCGAACCCCCAACGGGTATATCCGCTCCCCAACCCTCCGCTGCTGCCCAGGATGGGGTAAGCCAGCAGGCAAGTGCGATGCTGCAGGTAAAAGATTACAACTTGCTGGAATTGTTCGAGGACTACTTTTGTCTACTGCCTATGTATAAGAAGCCGGGGCCGGACTTTCACCACCTCAAGCCGGTGTACGGTTTCATCCCGGCGCGGCACCGCGATCGGATCAGCGAACGGCGGGGGACGGCGGCGACCGATCGCATCATCAGCGTGGGCGATGCGGCGGCGCAGCAATCGCCGCTAACTTTCTGCGGCTTTGGCAGCCACGTGCGTAATCTGGGGCGGATAGATAGCCTGCTAAATCTGGCGCTGGAACACAACTTGCTGGATAAAAGAAGCCTGGCGCAGATTGGCGCACACCAGCAGAACCTCAGCATGATGTGGGTGTTCAGCCGCTTCATGTCGCCGTCGCAAGCGGGTATCACCAGCGGCGCAGCGAACGAGGTCAACCAGATCATGAACGTATTCTGTCGCGTGCTATCCGACCTCGGCCCTGCGGTCAGCCGCCGCTTCTTCCAGGATACCGCGACGCTGGGCGACTTTACCCGTATTACGCTACACACCGCCCGCGTCTATCCTCGCATCTTCCTGCTGGCGGTACGTACCCTGGGCTGGCGGCGCATCGGCCTGTGGGCGCTCGACTATCTCGGCGCAGTGAAGAATGAAGCGCAGTTGCGTATATATAGAAATACGGCGCACTTGGTGGGAATAAAGACCATGCGCCAACTAGAAGATCGCCTGTTGCACATCGCGCCCCGGCTTGGCCTCCGCCTGCGGGCAAAACGGCTAGGCTGGGCAGTGCAGAAGAAACGAACCTAGTGGGAGATATGTAAAATGGGAAGAGCTAACCATCAGGGGTATTCTGACTCGGCCCGCGATCGTACCGCGATCGCGGCTAGCCAGTTCGCAAGCTGGCGCAGCGATCCATGGACAACCCTGCACCATCAGCTTGTGCTAGGCAATATTCTGCGCCATCTACCAGCATCAAAGTCGCTGCGCGTTCTGGATGTGGACAGCGATGCGTTCTATGCCGTCGAACTGGCGAAGCGTGGTTGCTTCGTCGAACTGGTTACTGGCGATGAAGAAGTTCTTGAGCAAGCGCGGCATCAGGTGGCTACTGAGGGGATAGCGGAGCGGCTTCGCCTCATCAAGCTCGACGCTGAAACCTATCTATCTAGCTATCGCAGCGCGAGCTTCAATGCCATAATCGGTCAGCGGTTGCCGAATCGGCCCAACTCCCAGGATAGGATTAACCAGGCTAGCAACTTGCTTAAACCTGATGGGCTGCTAGCTTTGCTTTTTGAGAACTGTTTCGCGGTGCCATTTCGCCTTACCCTGAAGGAGCTTCACCCCAATTCGGCACTGGAGGCGCTAACCCAATGTGCGGTACTACCTGCCAGCGAATCCATAATCAGTCCAGCGCAAGTTAATAGCGCCCTCGAAGTCGCCGCGCTGCAGATTGTCGGTGATTATGGAGTAGGTATCTTCAACGATTACGCCAACGACGACCATCGGAGTTACAATGCGGAGTTCTTCGTCCAGTTGCTGGAACTCGAACGCACCGCCTCGCAACTGCCCGAATATCAGGGGGTTGCCCAGTACCGCCATGTGCTAGCGATACGGCCATGAGCCGTGATTGATCAAGCAACCCAGGGGCGGCGGGGTGTAGAATGCTTACCGATGTTCCAGCGAAAGAAGCAGGCCGATTGCGATGATCGGGCTGCCTCTCCTGGGTACGTGTCACGTTTTTACTTCCCCAACCAGGGCGAACCACGGTTCGCCCCTACAGAACTATAGCATCGCCTCGGCTAATTGGTATCAGTCGAAGTCCTCAATCCTCAGCCCTCTTATTTCTCGTACTTGTGCAGGGTTTGCTCGACGTAGGGGCGGTTGAGGTTGTCGACCTTGACCTTGACCACACCGATATTGCCCTCGTTCAGTACCGAAATGTCCGCATCCTGGATGCCAATGCTACGTAGCTCGGCGATAGCAGAGGCGACGTTGGCGGTAGCCAGGTTGGCGTGAACTTCACCGTGATTATTGGCGACATTGGTGACGATGTACTTCTCGCCCAGATCGGCAGCAATGTTCTCGGTTGGCTCCGGGTTCTGGTCGTCCTGCTTATCGTAGGCAAAGCCGTCGGCATCACCGCCGCGAGTGTGGATGCTGCCACTTTGCTGCGGTCTGCCGTCACTGCCTGCGAAGCCACCTTGAGTAGCCGGTTGCATCATGGCAGCTTGTTCGCCCTTGAGTTGCTGACCACCTGGCATCCCAAATGCCCCCAGCGCAATGTTTGCGCTCGGTGCGTCCATCTCGCTAATTGGGCCACTGGCGCTGGTGCTGACGCTCTGGTTATGCTGGCCCGCGCCGTAGACGCTGTCCTGCAAAGTGCTGCCCACTTCGGTGCCGGTGCGCCCCTCGGACTCGAGATCCTGGGGTGGGTCCACTGCGGTGTCGGGAGAGAGGGCGTAACGCGGGTCGCCCGTATCCGCACCCTGCTCCCTTGTCTGCAAGTCGGAGGCGGTTGGGTCAGTGGTTGTTCCCGCCGTACTCCCCAGTTGTACCGACGTAGCAACTCCGTGATGCGAAACCTCGGTGTCGTCGAGGTAGGTAAGGTCGCTTTCCTTTGCAGTCTCCGGCACAGGATTACGGAGAGGATGGTGGCCGTCACTGAAAGTATGGCTGGCGGTGGCATCAATGTCACGATCCACGCCCACATCACCGTAGAAGATACCGCTGGCATCCTCGACATTGCCGTGCAGGCTCTCGCCTAGAGCCTGACCAGGGATGGGCGATACATCGCCAGCAGGGGTAAAGGGGGGCTGAATATCCGCGCCCGTCGGCGATACCGGTAGCGGGCCGCTGGCAGTCGCAACTGGCTGGACATCAGAGCCGGATGGCGATACTGGCAGTGCGTCGCCAGTGCTAATGACTGGCTGATCGCCAGCAATCGGGTTATTGCGTGGGTCATACATAATGCTATCCTCCTCTTGTGATAAATCCAAATGCAGATTGCAGATTGCAGGTTGTAACTGGTTGTACAGGCGGCGCATCGGCAAGCGGTTGCGGTGTGCCCCCCCCCTAAACAAAATAGCAGGCTAACTTGGTCGCAGGCGGGGTTGGTTCTTCAGGGCCGTAACGTTTGTTAGCCCCAGCCTCCCACCACGAGCCAGGGAAATCGTCGTCATAAATCAGGCTGCGACGCTTCACCCCCCGCATCGCTTGCAAGTGCGACTCACGTTCACTGCCCATGTGCCGATAGCGTTCGTCGCTGAGGGTATGTTCAGGAACGGCAGCCTCAGCAGCGGGGGTGGTGGCATCGTCTGCTGCGGGCGGTTTGCCAGGGTTGGGGTTGGACGGCTCGCTCATCTAATGCTCCTCCGCAAATCTAATCTCTTATCTATCTTATCTATGTGACGGTACGTGACGCTGCTCATTATACCATAAGCAAGCTGATACAGTTCATGTCAATACTTACAGCCAGAATCGTGCCACTTAGCGGGTTTGCGTCACGTTCTTGCATACCCGACCAGGGCGAACAATGGTTCGCCCCTAAGCCAATCCGACCAGGGCGAACAACGGTTCGCCCCTACTGAGCGCTTGCTCCGCAAGAACGTGACGCGCACCCACCGCTGACGAGCGAGCAACGGTTCGCCCCTACTGAGCGCTTGCTCCGCAAGAACGTGACGCGCACCCCCATTCAGCGGGTGTGATACAAGTTATTGGGTAGCTTGTTCACTCACCAGGGCGGGCCACCGCCCGCCCCTACGTTTACCCAATAACTTGTATCACACTCCCATTCAGCCTGCTGCTTGCGCGGCTACGGCGCAGGTGTTATAATAGGCCCACTTTAAGGATATTGCAAGCGACAAGGAGCCAACGTTGTCAATGATGGAGATGGAAGCCAGCCCCCAGCGTGAAGAAGAAGTTGTCCACGCCCCCGCCGCGACCAACGGCGCTACCCCCAGCGATGTGACCTTTACCCCACTGGACGGGTCGGATGTGGCGACCAGTAGCCAGCTAGTTGCCCTGCCTGCTGCTCTACGCGCAGTAGACGAGCAGGCCACCATCGTTGTACCTACGCCGGTAGAGCAGACGATTGTGCCTGCCGCCGAGGCGATACCAACGCCTGTGGGCGTAGCAACACCAGTGGTGGAGATGGCACCAGAGATGCCACACGATGCCTCTGCTTCGCTGCTGGTCAGGCCAGTAGCCGCACCACTTGCGGTCGACGACAAGACGACGGCCAGCGAAGCAGAGGCCCAGCTTATACCCGACGGTGCAGAGGAGGTCAGCGAGGAAACCCAATCGCTCACCCAGCGTGGGCGCATCGAGCTGCTGCCCAACGAGGAGATCATCTACCACCTGGGCGCATTGTACCTAACCAACAAACGAGTTTTGCTCTACGCCCCCACGGTGCTGCGAGCGGCCTTCCTACGCGATGTGGATGCGATGGGGATGGCGACCGAACGGCTGTCCAGTGGGGTGTTCATGCTTGGCCTGGCGATGATGGTAACGGCGGGGCTGACTGGCATACTCATCTTTTTCGATGCCCGTCAGGAATTGGCCGCCGACTCGCCGCTAAAAGCCGCGCTCGGCAATGTGCGCGACTTCCTGCCCCTACCGCTGGAATGGCTAGCGATTGCTGTCGCCGCGCTCGGCCTTTTCTTTATTATCTCCTACTTCCTGTACATCAGCAAAAGTCTGTTCGTCTCGGTGCATGGCCGCCCCCTGATCACAGTCAGCATCAGTGGCTACCGCCCGCGCAACCTCGATGAGGTTGACAACTTCATCAACGCGCTAGCCGCCGCCAAAGACGGAGTGATGAATGAGGAGTGATGAGCGAGGGTATGGAACAAAAGGGGAACCTCTTCATCTCTCGATCAACTAAGCCCTCGGCAGGGGTTGTGAAGAAACCTCGAACCTGTGTCAATGCTAAATGGAGCTTTTTGCCATTGTAATTGGCTAACTTCAGCATTGACGTAAGGCGGCATTTCTCCCCAACCCCCCGCTGGGGGCTTTTTGCCTAAAGCTAAGGC
>JANXYP010000175.1 GCA_025355955.1 Chloroflexota bacterium | reverse complement strand
CGATCTGTGTTGGTCGGCGTGTTGGTCGCCGTCGGTGTGTTGGTCGCTGTGCTTGCCGGGGTATTGGTCGCCGTATTGGTCGCCGTATTGGTCGGCGTGTCAGTCGGCGTATTAGTAGGCGTGTTCGTCGGCGTGTTGGTGAAGGTTGGGGTGTTGGTGGGGGTGTTGGTCGGCGTGGGGGTCGGGGTCGGCGGAGTTAGCGATTCGAATGAACCCTTGTCGCAGCGCGGGCCGATTGGTCGCACTACCCCACGCTGATCGGTGGGTACACAACTCGCCGGGTTGGCGGTGTCAATCGCGGGATTGCCGAAAATCAGTACCAGCGCGTGGGTCAGGGTAGGGCCGCCATTATTCGCCAGGTTGTTGATTACCTGCCCGATGGTCAGGCCGAGGGTGGTTAGATTGGCATCGCCTGTGGTGGATGGACACTGGGTGTTGTCGCCGAATAGGTTGTAGCCGCCGCTAGTGATGGTGCCACCGCAATCGGGGTTACTGCCCGCAGTGTTGCCCGCCAGGATACTGTTCTGGAAGGTGAGCGCGCCGCCCGCATTGAAAGCGCCACCGCCAGTGCCAGCGGCATGATTGTAGGGGTTGGTGGTGTAGTTAGAGTTGATTGCCCCGCTCTCCAGGTAGTAGCCACCGCCGTTGCCGCCCGCCACGTTGCCGGAGACGGTATCATTGGTCAGGTTTAGGGCGGCGGCGGTGCCGCTGTTCTGGCGCAGGTAGATACCCGCGCCGTTGTTGGTTGCGCTGTTGGAGTAGATGGTGCTGGCGTTGATCGCTATCGGCACCGTGGTATCAATGTAGATACCACCACCATCCTTGGTGGGGTTGACCCCGTTGGGCAGGTTGAGGGCGCTGTTGTTGAAGATAGTGTCATTGCTGATGTTGAACGCGCCACTGACTGGCGAAGCGAGCCACAGCCCACCGCCGATGGTGGATTGGTTGTTAGCAATTACGCTGTTGGTAATGGTGATCGCCTGGGGGCTATGGATACCGCCGCCCTGTACCCCAGCCAGGTTGTTGGTTACGGTTACGCCGGTGAGAACCAGGCCGCCCGCATCGTCGTGATTTTCGATGCCGCCGCCAACGCTGGTTGGCGCGGAGTTATTGGTAATCACATCGTTGCTGAGGGTGACATTAGCGGTGAAACCAGGGCTGGCCCCAACGTAGACACCGCCGCCGATAACCGGGCCAGGCGAGGCGGTCATGCCGTTCTGGATGGTAAGCCCAGAGACGTTGATGGTGCAATTGCAGTGACCGAGCGGGTTCATATCGAACACGCGGTCGTTGTGGTTGCCGTCAATGATGGTGTTGGTTGGGCCATTGCCGACAATGTTGAGGGTCGAGCCGGTGTCGGCAGCGGCAGAGCTTAGGTCGAAGTCGCCAGTGGCGTTATGGTCCTCATTGCGGCCTACTATAGTAATTAGAAAAGTGCCGTTGACCCCAAAGGTGATCGTGTTGCTACCGCCAGCACTGTTGGCCGCGCAGATCGCTTCACGTAGGCTGGTTTGACCATCCGGCCCCGGCAAGTTGGCAGGCAGGATGCTAGCGCAAGCGCCCGCGTCCAATTCGTCGTTGGTGGTAGTTACGTTTATTACTGTAGTGGGAGCCGACTTATGTATGGGTGGCACGAGTGGCAGCGCGGCCTGGGGGTTGGCTGCGGCAGCGGCCTGGGCGGGCAGCGTCGGCACGGCGGACAACGAGGCCAACTGTAGCACAAGCAGCGCTAGCGCCAGCAGCGCCCCGCCAGAGGCAATAAACCTGGCAGCGCGGTGGGGGGGCAAACTGGCACTGACTTTGCCGTATTGCTGTGGCATGATTATTTACTTCTCCTTCCGATGGATAATCCTGAACTCTGCTCAGGCTGGTGGTCAGGGGCGGTCTCCATTTGGTAATAAATGTCAGATTGGGCGACGACATGAAAGCCGAGCCGCTCATAGAGGTGTTGCGCCGGGTTGTGGACCGCAACCTGAAGGCGCACGGTGCGTCCCGCTGGCGCAGCGCTAGCGATGATATCGCCGATGAGGGTTGCGCCGATACCGCGATTGCGATACTCCGGCAACAGGCCGATGTCGGCAATGCGGACCGCCTCAGCATCAGTGGCGAGGATCAGCCGTCCGATTGGCTGATCGTCCAGGCAGATGACCTGGTGAACGGCGTGGGGCATTTGGCTCTGGTAATGCATCTGCTGGGCGCGAAACTGAAGTTGGAGGAAGGCTTCGCGCTGCGGTTCGGCCCAGCCCCAGGCGGCGAGTTCGTCGGCGCGGGTACTGGCGTAGAGGCGATAGAGGAAGGCGCGGTCGCCCTCCTCTACCGAGCGGAGGCTGATTGATAGGGTCATTGTCGTGATGGGTAGATGCCCGTCAGCGCGATGATAAAGTTGACCACGAGGAAGGGTTGGCGATTCTCGTGGGGCTGGCTACCGCCCACCACGCCGATTGCCTGGGGGTTCATCGTGGTATTGGCGGTGGTCGAGTATTCGTTGTTGCGGTTGGCGGACTCGGCCCAGAAGTTGTTGGCAGGGCCAGGCTGATCGCCGATATCGTTCTCCGCGTTCACCTGATGACTGTGGGCAGGCATCTCGCTGGTGAGCAAAGTGACGGATTCCACGCCATCCATCTCGCCCTGGGCGTAGCTGGACAGGCCCGGCCCCTGCCCAAAGGCGATTGCTGCCTGACCCTGCAGGTTGGGCAAGGCGAAGGTGGTTTGGCCGTTGCCGCCGTACATGGTGCCGAGCAGCGAAAAGAGGGCGGTGTTCTGGGAGATGGACATGAGTTGCCCGTCGCACAAAGCCCAGCCTTGCGGGGCAAAGTTAAAACCGGTGGTGCGGATCTCGCCCACGTAATTGTCAACCATGGTAGTACCTCCTATCCTCGTGATGGGAAGATGCCGTACAAGGCGATGATGTAGTTCATCACCAGCAACGGTTCGCGATTCTCGTGGGCCTGGTTGCTGCCAGCAGAGGGCAGGGCCTGGGGGTTCAGCGTCGTTGGCGTGGCGAGGGCAGCCTTGTAGGGGGTGTCGCCAGCGCTTGAACCGGCCCAGACTGCGTTCTGCGGCTTACTGGCCGCTCCTGCCGCTGATTGGGCCCTAGCCGCGTGGTTATGCGCGGGCATTTGGTTGCTCGTCAGGGTGACGCTTTCGCTGCCGAGCTGCTCACCCTGGATGCGGTTGGTAAGACCCGGCCCCTGCCCGGCATGGATGGGGGCGCGACCGCGCAAGTCGGGCAGAGCGAAGGTTTGTATGCCATCGCCGCCGTAGGTGGTGCCAAGTAGGGCAAAGAGTGCATCATTCTGGGAGATGGAGACCAGTTGCCCGGCGCACAAGGCCCAGCCAACCGGAGCGAAATTGAAGCCGACGAGCCGAATCTCGCCGATGTAGGGTTGCGACATGGTGATACCTCCTATCCCCTACTGGGGAAGATGCCCTGCAGGGCAATCACGTACTTGAGGACGAGTGAGGGCTGCATATTGTTGTGGGGCTGGCTGCCCCCAGCACTGCCGATTGCCCCTGGGTTCATGGTGCTGTTAGCGGTAGTGGCGTAGATGTTGTCATCGGCATCTGAAGCAGACCAGAACTCGTTTTGCGTGTTATTGTCGGGACCGAGCGTGTTGCTGGCAGCGGGTGGGGTATGCGAATGGGTTGGCATCTGGCTGCTGTTCAGCGTAACGTTCTCCAGACCGCCGACCTGGCCGATGGTATAGTTGGACCCACCTGGCGCTTGCCCCTGGTGCAAGGGGATGCGCCCGCGAAGATCTGGCAGGGCAAAGGTTTGTATGCCGTTGCCACCAAACTGCGTGCCGAGCAGCGAAAACAGAGCAACGTTTTGCTGGATGGACATTATCTGCCCATTGCACTCCGCCCAGCCCTGCGGGGCATACGTGAAGCCGACTAGCCTGATCTCGCCGAGGTATGGTTCACCCACGTGGATAACTCCTTTCATGACTACCCAAACTGTAGGGCATAATACCAAGCAGTGCTTGCTACTACAATCCAGAGGGCGACTGCGGCGTGGGTGTAGAGAAGATGGGGTTGCCTTCACGATCGGGACTGCTTGATCAAGTCGCCAAGATGCAATGCCCACAACGAACAACGGATACATCTACACAACATTATAAACGATCAACCTTACCAATCACCTTACCGTTTGTAGAAGTTTTGACCCATTTTATCGTCCCGTGGCCCCCGCAAGGGGAAATATCGCGCTAATGCGGCTCCGCCAGTCAGCAACGGCGAAACGGTAGGGTGTTGGTAAGGTGGAGTTGTGGTATAATAATGATACCAGGTGCTGAACAACCAGGCACAGCGGCGGTGAGGCGAACATCTAGGCCGCCTACTACTGGTAGATGAGCGCGGGGTGACAGCCGTAGGCTTCCGAGGCAGCGGGCCACTGGCTGTATGTGGCAGTATCCCAGGTGCTTATTATAGCCCTTATTGATCGTATTTACAAGCAGCAAGCTAGGAAGGAAGTGTAGTGTATGTCAGACGATTTTAACGGCAGCCGCGCCAGTCGGCGTAACTTCCTGCGGGGGATGGGGCTGGTAGGGGGAGCAGCGGTTGCCAGCCGGTTGCTGACCACTGGGGAGCGGGTACGGGCGGCAGGCATCCTCGGCGGGGATGGCTCTTCCCTCGGTGGCACATTGCGGGTGGGGGCATTGCTGCCCGCATCCACCATCTATCCCACCCTGGCCAGCGAGTTTGTGGCGGGGATGCAACTGGCGTTCGCCCCATCAACGTCTAGCGGCCTCGCCGCCCGATCAGTCGAGGTGATAACCCAAACCATCGGGCGCGGCCACGGCACCACTTACGGCCAGGCCCAAAGCCTGCTAGCCGCGAAGGTTGATGTGGTAGTCGGCTTGCTGACCCCGATGATGGCCGCCCGCATCGCCAGCTTGTTCCAGGCCGCTAACACGTTGCTGCTAGCAAGCAGCACGGGCGAAAACCTGCCACTTGCCGCCACCCAGGCAGTGGTGTTCCACCACTCGTTGCAGCAGTGGCAGGCCAACTGGGCACTGGGCAATTGGGCCGCGCAATCGCTCGGTCGTCGGGTGGTAATTGCTAGCGATTTCCACGATAGCGGCTACGACAGTCTGTACGGGTTCCAGCAGGGCTTCAGCGCGGCTGGTGGAAGCGTGCTGGAGGCGGTTGTGACACATGGACCGCAAGCGGCGCACGACGTTAATTACTTGTTGAAGCGCATCCAGAACCTTCATCCTGATCTGGTCTACGCTGCCTACTGCGGCGCTAACGCCGCCGAACTGGTGCAGGCGTATGCCAACCTCAGCGGAGCGCGCCCGCCGCTGATTGGCAATGGCTTCCTGGTAGACGAGCTACTCTTGCCGAGCATGGGCAAAGCGGCGGTTGGTATCAGCAGCGCTCATGCCTGGACACCGGCGTTGGATACGCCTGCCAACCGCACATTCCTCGCTACCTATCAGACCAGCTACGGGCAAACCCCGTCCAGCCTGGCGCTACTCGGCTATGAAACCGGCCTGTTGCTAAACACTGCGCTGGCGGCCAGTGGCGGCGTAGCTCATCCAAGCCGACTTGCTCCGGCGCTGGCGGTGGCCACCATCGCCTCCCCACGCGGCACAGTGGCTATGGATGCCAACTCCCACTCCACGACTGGCCCGCTATATCTGCGCGAGGTGCAGTGGCTTGACGGTGTGGCAACCAACACAGTGCGCCACCAAATACCGGCAGCATCACAAAAGGGCATTTCGGCACAGGGCAGCGGGCTGAAGAGCGGCTGGCTCGAAGCCTACCTCAGCATCTAGCCTGCTATGGAAGAGGAGTTTGAAGCCTATCGCCCACTGCTGTTCTCGATTGCCTACCGCATGGTTGGCAGCGCCAGCGATGCCGAGGATCTGGTGCAGGAGACCTACCTGCGGGCCAGCGCAGCAGCGGGCGAGGAGATTCGGGCTACCAAAGCCTACCTCAGCAAGATCATCACCAATGAGTACCGAATGAACAATATTCTGATCACCCCTCCCCCACCGGGGGAGGTTGGGAGAGGGTTCGAGTCGCGATCAGTACCCATCCTACCTTCTACCCTCTACCCTCTACCCTCTACCTTCTACATTCGTGATATTTGTCACAATACCAACCTCCTGCTCGTCTCATTTACAGACGGGCAATTTCATTCTACAGGGGCGGGTTGCACTCACCCCAGCTAAGGAGGTTGGTTATGACAAGGGTACTGGTAACCGGCGGCGAGGGGATGCTGGGCCACCATGTGGTAAGCAGACTGATAGGAACGGGCTACACGGTGCGGGTGATGAGCCATCGCCAGCCACAGCTGGGCGCAGATGCCCACATCGAATGGGCGCAGGCCGATCTGCAGAGTGGCACAGGATTGGCAACTAGAACAAAGCCCATACCAACCTTGGTGAGCAAGGCAGTGAAAGTGGCCTTGTAGGTGGCCTACCCGGTCATCTTCAACAACACCAGGGTAGCTTTCAGGGGCCAATGATACCTAAACTTATTGCAAGCGGCAGGAGCGCAAATCGCATGAAAGGCGAAGTCGGTGGGGGTTGAGTGGGGATGATCAGAGCATCCTTTACGGCTGTGTGGTACAATAGTGCAAAGTATCACGAAGGAAACGGGAATGTACGACCTTAATATTACAGCCTCACTTACTGGGCAACATAGCGTAGTTACGATTGGCTTTGACACAGGGCGGCAGGGCGTATGCGATTCGCCCCTACACCATTCTGGCTCATTAACGCCAACTGAGGCTGTAATATTAAGACCTTTCGTCAGAGCAGGCAATGTTTTTAGCGGTGGTGAATCGGGATGCTGAATATTCATCTGTTCGGTAATATTGCGCTGGAGCGAGGTGGTAGGCGCATGAAGCTAGCCGCCCCGCCACGTGCTGCCTCCTTGCTTGCCTACCTCCTGCTCCACCCCCCGTCGCAGCCTCGTGAGCAAGTTGCCGCTCTGCTATGGCCGGAGCTGTCCAGGGAGGCAGGGCGCGCCAACCTACGCCGCCATCTCAGTCAACTAAGCCACGCCCTACCCTCTGCCGCCCCTGATCCGCCCTGGCTGATGAGTACACGAACCACCGTGCAATGGAACCCCGACAGCGAATACTGGCTCGATGTGACCGCCTTCGAGCGGGCTTGCGCTGAGGATAACCCGATTGTCACCGAATTGTATCGCGGCGATTTGCTTACTGATGTGTTCGATGATTGGCTGCTCTACGAGCGTGAACGGCTGCGAAACCTTTATCTCGCTACCCTCGAACGCCTTGCCCGCCAGGCGCTCGGCCAGCATCAATATAGTAAGGCGAGCAACTATACTCGCCTGATGCTCGACACTGACCCGTTGCATGAGGATTATATTCGTCTGTTGATCAGCATTCGCTACGCGGCAGGTGATCGCGCTGGCGCGTTGACGGATTATGAGCGTTTCCGCCGCGAGTTGCTAAGTGAACTTGATACTGAGCCGATGCCGGAGACTATAGCCCTCTACGAGGCGATTGTCCACAACGCCACTCTACCACAGTCTGCGGCAACCAACCAACCGCCAATATCACCAGCATCATCACGTGAGCGCAAGCCGTTCATCCTGCCCTTCGGGGGGCGTGAGTGGGAGATGACCCAGCTAACCCAGGCATGGGCGCGGACGCGGCAAGGCAGCGGTGGCATCGCCCTGATCAGCGGCGAAGCTGGCATCGGCAAGTCCCGTCTGACTGCTGAGGTGAGCGCCCTGGTGCTGGCGCAAGGCGGACGGGCGCTACAAGCAGCGGCAGAGGGCGACACTTTCCCCTACCAAACGCTAGTTCTTGCGCTGCGTTCTGCCTTGCCGCTGCTGGCCGCGATTGATGCCGACCCCGCTGAACTTAGCGCCCTGCTCCCCCTGCTACCGGAGTTGCGCCAGCGCCGCCCCGACCTCACGCCCTTGCCCCGCCTCGAACCGCAGCATGAGCGTACCCGCCTTTACGCAGCGCTGTTCGCTTGCCTGGTCGCTTTGTGCCAGCCCCGTCCGCTGCTGCTCATCCTCGAAGATCTGCACTGGGAGGGGGCGGCCACGATCGATTTCCTGAGCTTCCTCATCCCCCGCCTCGCCACTCACCCGGTGCTGCTGCTAGCGACCTACCGCGAAGGCGAAGCCGAGCGCAGCCATCCTCTGCACGAACTACGCCGTCTGGTGGGGCAAACCGCCAGCGGTTTGCACCTGCCGCTCAATCCACTTGATGCCAGCGCGTTCGGCGCGATCGTGGCGCAGGTGGGAGGGTTGACGGATGACGGCCTCGCCTCGCAGTTGTACGTGCAAGGTGAAGGCAATCCTTTCTTCCTCAGCGAGCTGGTGGCTGATTGGCTGGAAGGCGGCGCAGCCTCATCATCCCACAATGGCGTACACGCGCTAATCAACGAACGCTTCGCCCGCTTGCAGCCCAACACCCGCCTGCTGGCCGAGGTCGCTGCCGTGGCGGGCGGGTCATTTGATGCCGAGTTGGTGAGGGAGGTAGCTGGCTGGAATGTGGGTCAGGCGCTGACTGCCCTGGATGAGCTGCTCGACCGCAATATGGTGCGCGACGAGGGCAGGCGCGGTGGTTACGATTACTCCTTCAGCCATAATCTTATCCACGAGGCGATTTATTCTGGCATCGACCCAGGTGTGCGTACCCGTCGCCATCGTCGTACCGCCTTCGTGCTGGAGGAACTCTACCCTGAGCGAGGCGATGAGCTTGCCACCACCCTGGCCCGCCACTTCGACCGGGGTGACGACCCTGCTACTGCCGTTCCCTACTACTTGAAGGCGGCCCGCCATGCCCTTGCCGTCTACGCCGACGAGGAAGCCCTGGCCGTCGCTAGCCGAGCGTTGGAACTGAGCGATAACCCCCATCTTCGCTTCGATGCTCTTGCCCTGCGCGAGGGCATCTATAACCGCATCGGTAATCGGGTGGCCCAGCAGTCCGACCTCGATCTGATGACCGGGATCGCTGAGGAACTAGGTGACGATGAATTGATCGGCGAGATACTTCACCGCCGCATCAAGTTGCATAATGCTTTGGGGGAGGCGGGGCCAGCCATGTTCTTGATCGAGCAATTGACCCGCCACGCAGCCAGCCTGGGACTTCATTGGCGGGCGCTCGCCCTGCGTCTACGAGCAAATGAGGAAATCAACGCCGAACTCTATGAGCCAGCGCTGGCCCATGCAACAACTGCGCTTGGCTTGTATG
>JANXYP010000136.1 GCA_025355955.1 Chloroflexota bacterium | reverse complement strand
ACGCTGTGGCCGGTTGCGGGGAAGTAGCGCTCGTCGGTGCTGGCGGTGGCGAGGATGGGCGATGGCGCGACGAGCAGCAGGGCCAGAGTTAGGATGATGGTTAGGTTGGGGTGGCGACGAGACATTGAAGTTTGCTCCCTTTATTTACCAGCAGCGGCGAACATCTGGGCAATGGGTGCAGCGACAACTCGACCATTATTACTGCCCTTCACTGTCTGTATCCAGAGCAGCAAATCGCCGCCGAGCGCAGGCTGTAGCTGATCGCCGGGGTCAGTCGTCAATTGTACCACGTTAGTAGTTTCCAGCTTCGTTCCCCAGATGTGATACCCAATTACACCTCGCCCGGTGTTGAACCACACTGCGAAATCGCCCCTGATTGCTGGTGCTGTCACTCCCCAGCCGTCAAAGAGGTCGCGGGTCAGACCTGTATCCAAATCAGTGTAGTACAAGGCAGTCTGCTGCGTCCAAAGTAGGTGCGACCCATCAAGGGCGTATTGCTCAACGAAGCTGTAGGCTTGGAAGCTGCCCACCACGCTGACTGCGCCAGTGGCACGGTTATAAGCACTGACCTTGAAGGGCGAAGCATCCCGCTTGTTGTCAACAAAGTCGGCCCAGACGATGTACTTGTCGCTGACCAAAGGGCGTTCGAGGTAGTGGTTGCCATTGACCGTCACCGAGGTTATCTCCGTCACCACGCCGCTGTCGAGGTTCTTGGCAAAGAGCTTGTCGGTAGTGTTGTCGAACTCGCGCCACACTACGGTGCGGCCTGAAATTGCTGGTGAGAAGCAGCCGCCGCTGCTACATGGTGCAACCTCGAAAGTCTGTCCGGTTTCCAGGTTTGCGCCCTTGATTGCCGCCACGCAGCCGTTGCAGTTATCGGTGGTTACTTCCTCCCAGACGGCGGTTGAGCCGTCAATATCTACGTAGTCCCTCGCCATTGTGGTCACGGTGGTAAGCTTCGTGGTACGAATGTTGTAGCTGAGAATGGTGTTCGCCCGCTGCCCGATAGTCTGCTGGTCAATCCAGACGATGTACGAGCTTGATGCCTTGACCCCAAACTGATTGTGTCCCTCGGTATACGGTAGATTTAGGCGAACAGGTTGCTTTGCCGCTTGCAGCTTCGCATCGTAGCGAAACTTGCCCAACTGACTGAGCAATACATCGTAAGGTGGCTGGTTCTCGGGGTGGTACTCGAACTCGGCCCGCTCGAAGTATTGCACGGTGTAGACCTTGCCATCGAGAGATGATAGCTCCTGGAACTCGTTGGAGATGGGGTAGCCAAACTGCGCCAGCCCACCACGCCGCTCCCAGAGCAGGCGGAACCCCCCGCCAACCATCTTGCCAGTTTCGGGGAAGAGGCGAGAGTTGGTGGTATTAGCATACTGTTCGATTGCGCCAGTGGGATACTTTTCTTGATAGTGCATGGTGCCAAGCTGGGTAAGCTCGACATCGTAGGGCGGCTGGTTCTCGGGGTGATGCTCGAACTCGGCCCGCTCGAAGTATTGCACGCCATAGCTCTTGCCGTCAAGGGCGGACACCTCGGTGAACTCATCGCTAATCGGATAGCCGAAGCGCTCCAGCGCACCATTGTCCTGCCAATAGGTGAGGAACTTGCCGACTACGCTGTGGCCGGTTGCGGGGAAGTAGCGCTCGTCGGTCGCGGCAGCACTGCGGCCAAGGTTGCCGTAGCTGGTTATAAGCAGGCACAGGGCCAGCAGTGAACGGATCGCGGACTTTCTCATTTGCGTATCTCCTTTATTTAATTTGGCTTCATCTGAGATAACGTATGAGCATGATAATAGTTGCGTGTAGGGGGGATTAGCGGAACGACCGGCATAGAGCCAGTAGCCATACAGCAGCACGCCGGTGAGCAGGCCGAAGCTGTAATGCACCCAGGGTGGCAGGCTGTAGGCGGGCGAGAAGAAGCCCTCGATGGTGCCAGCGACCACCAGCAGCATCGCCCCGCCGATAATCAGGCGGATGGCTTTGCCCGCAACCAGCGACAGCGCCTCGCTGCGGCTGCGCGGGCCGGGACGGAGCAGCGCGTCACCCAGCATCAGCCCCACCCCGCCCGCCATGAAGATGACCGATAGCTCGATGAAGCCGTGGCCCGCGATGAAACTGAGCAGCGGGGTGGTCATATTGTAGCGCCAGGCCAGGCCGAAGATGGTGCCGAGCATGATGCCATTGCTGATTGCAATGTAGACGGTAAGGGTGCCAAACAACATCCCGCCCGCCAGTGAGAAGAAAATAACCTGGATGTTGTTGGTCATGATGCCCGCCGCCTCGGAGGGACGCACCGGTAGTGGGATATGCGTCCAGATTTCGCCATGCTTGAAGTTGTCAATCACGTTGTAGGCGGAGTCGGGGCCGAGCAGGGTGACGGCGGTGCGTTCGTCCACGAACACCACCACGAAGAAGCATACCAGAGTGGGGAGGAGGAATAGCAGGAAGGCAGTCAGAGTGTAGCCCCAGGTGGCGCGATAGAGGCGGGGGAAGGTAGTAGTGAGAAAGTGCAGCAGGCGGCGCAGGCTGAACGCCTCGCGGTAATAGATGACCGGATGGGCGCTGGCAACCAACCGATTGAGGTAGGCAGTGGCCGCATCGCGGGGATAGTCGCGCCGCGCCAGGGCCAGGTCTGCCGAGGCGTGGCGATATAGCGTGCTGAGACGTTCAAGCTCCGTCGCGCCGAGCGCCCGCATATTGCCGCCGCGCACCCGCCGCAGCAGCGCCTCAAGCTCACCCCAGTCCGCCTGGTGGCTGCTGATAAACTGGTCAATCCGCAAAGTTGCCATCCGCTTACCCCGCCTTACATTTGGTGGTATAATTGTATTGGCAAGCCGAACTAATGTCAACCGACATCCCCTCTTCCTTTGTGGGCTAGACGTTACCCACAAGTGGCAAAGAGCGGATAGTAGAGGGGGATACGCGGTTCGCCGAGTTACTGGGGGTTGGGGGCGTAGCCCTTTGTTGCAGCGCTACCATGATCATCGTCTGCATATCTGGGGTGAATGTTATAGCGCCACTTTGCCGTGTAGCCATGCCGACCATTGACCCGCGCTCATATCGCAGCATTGCCAGCCACGCACTCCTATGTTGGCACATTCTCGCTTTCAATAAGCATTGATGCGCTTGCAAGTGCGGAGCTACGCTCCCATCCCTCGGTAACTCGGCAAGCGGCAGGTTATCTCCCGCCCCTCCTACCCTTCACCACTTGTGGGTTTGGTTTAGCCCTTGTAGGAGAGGGTGAGTGACGCTGGCGAAGCGCTTTAAACCATTGTAGCTACCAAACTAGCCATATCACCGATAATCTACCTTCTACAATCACTATGGAAGAGCAATTCAGCGTCGAAACGCCGGAGAGCGTCAGCTTCAACTATACCCTGGCGGGCATCGGGTCGCGCTATATGGCCGCGCTGCTCGACCACCTGCTGGTGGGGCTGCTGCTGCTGCTGCTGTTCATTGCCATGCGCCTCACCAGGCTGTACGATGGTTTCAGCATCCTTACCGCGCTGGGCATCATCGCGTCGTTCGTGCTGCTATTCGGCTATTTCGCCTTCTTCGAGACAGTCTGGCGGGGGCAGACTCCCGGTAAGCGGGCGATGAACCTGCGCGTGCTGATGGCCGATGGGCTGCCGATCGGCTTCAGCGAGGCGATGCTTCGCAATATCGTCCGCTTTGTGGACTTCCTACCCGCCTCCTACGGCCTGGGGCTAATCGTGATGTTCTTCGACCGCCGCTGGCGACGATTGGGCGATATGGCGGCGAACACGGTGGTGGTGCGCGAGAACGCCGCGCTACGCCTGGAGCAAATCGCGATCAGGTCAGACTATCAGACCACCGCGCCACCATCCTACCGGCCCGCCGCGCCCGCACCACTGGTTTATCGCACCGACCGACCGACCCCACCGCCGGGGATGCTGCCCAGCGGCAACCTCGCCATCCCCAACATCGAGCGCCTTAGCAATAACGAATATCAGCTAGTGCGCGATTATATCATGCGCCGCCCCACTCTGGCCTGGCCGCGCCAGCAGCACCTCGACCACACCCTCACCCAGATGGTTGCCCGCAAGGTGCAACCGCCCTTCCCCATCCACCAGCCGATTTACTTCCTCTACCAGACCGCAGAGAGCTACGAGATGGCACAACTCCGCTAGCCCTCACCTAACTGCAAAAAGCCCCCAGCGGGGGTTGGGGAGAATCTTGCCCACTACGAATGCCTAAGTTATCAGGGTATCCACAGCATCATTGCGCTTCACCATTCTCTCCAAACCCTCGCTGGGGGCTTAGTATTACAGCCTCAGTTGGCGTTAATGCACCAGAATGGTGTAGGGGCGAATCGCATACGCCCTGCCGCCCTGTGTCAAAGCCAATCGTAACTATGCTATGTTGCCCAGCAAGTGAGGCTGTAATA
>JANXYP010000133.1 GCA_025355955.1 Chloroflexota bacterium | reverse complement strand
TTGACCGTGCTGGCCGCATCGCACTTGGGCAGCAGCCGCCGCTCCACTTTGGTCCAATAGCGCTTCTTCAGTCGCACCCAGCGGTTGTTGATTTCGGGGAATAGCTCGTGCGCGTCGTAGACCAGCCGCGAGTTGTTGATCAGCGCGGCAAGTGCAGCGGCCTGCAAATTGTTGAGGTCGTGGGCATGGTACACTGATGCCTTCATCGCAGCGGCATAGTGGGGGGCGAGACGGCTGAAGGTGTTGTAGCCGTTCAGCACACCCAGTAGCGCCGCAGCAGCGACCCCTGCCTGCTGCCCGCGCCCGCCTGCCAGCCTGCCCAGGCGATAGACCCAGCCATAGCGCGGATCCAGCCCCTCCACCTTGATGCGTAGCACGGTGATACCATCCACCTGCTCATCGCCTTTGTCGGGCAGGTTCAGCGCGGCGGTGGCATCGGCGGCAGCCCGAGCCAGGATGGTGACTTGCCAGCCTGCTTCAGTCAGCGTGCGCGCTTGCAGCACGATGCGGCGGTCAATCGGCACATCCTGGGTGATCATCAAGGAAGTTTTGAGTTTTGGGTTTTGAGCTTTGAGTTTCGGGTTGGTCATCTGCTATCTTTCATCAGGACGTGATGAATCACGCCCCTACAATGGTGATGATTTGGGCGCAATTCATTGCGCCCTGGCCCGTTTTGCACCAATACCCTCGTAAATCTCGATCATCCTGGCGGCAACCTTGTTTGCGTCGTGGACTTCGCTTACGTACTCGCTGCCCATTACGCCGAGGGTGCGGCGCAGGTCAGGGTTTAGCAGGAGTTGTTCTAGATCGTCGTAGATGGTGACTGGGGTGGCGCTGATGATGGGCAGGTTGGCGGGGTAATAGTGGCGCAGGTCGGGGCGAATGTAGCAAATCACCGGCTTGCCCTTAGCCATCTGCTCGATCGCCACGGTGCCGTATGCGCCGATCATAATCTGGTCAACCACAATGTCGGCCTGGCTGCAGAAGGCTTTGACCTCAGCGTGCGGCACGTTCTCAAGCAGCAGTAGCTCGATGTTGTATCGCTGTTTGAGCCGCTCGACGGCGGCGATGATGTAGTTGCTGCCCTTGATACCCCTATCGGTAGGCGCGTGCAGAATCTTGACTGGTTCCTTCAGTTGCTTTTCACGGAACGGCTCGGGTTGCCACTCGCTGAGGTCAACCGGGCCAGGCATTAGCACTGCGCCAGGGACGAACTCCAACAAGTCGGGAGTGGCAACCAACAGCCGATCGGCCTGGCCGAAGGGCGGGTGATGCTTGCTGAGGCAGACCAGTGAAGTACACTCGTGGCAGCCCGACAGGTCATACTCCTTCAGGTTGATATCGCGGCGGCGCACCTCGCAGCCGCAGAAGTGAAAGATGATCTTCTTACCTAGCGCCCTCAGTAGGGGCAGGTCAGGATAGGGATAGGGCAGCAGGGTGTTGCCAAAGTAGAGATGGAAGACATCGTACTGGCGCAACGCGGACATGGCGAAGTGCATCGCCTTTGCCGCCTTCATCGGGCCGCGTTCGCGCTCCAGGTGCAAGCTGCGGTCAGTGCCAAAGTTGAACTGGCGCGAGATATACTCCACCGAAGTTGCATCATAGCCGAGCCGCCGCTGCGCTTTTGCCGCCAGCCCGGCGATACCGGCGATGTTGGTGGGGGCGTGCAGGATGCGCGGGGATTTTGGATCTTGGATTTTAGATTTTGGATTGAGGCTGTGCATTTATCTTACCCGTTGGTACATTGCTACCAGCTTCTTGCCCTCTTCGGCCCAGTTGTACACCTTTGCCGCTTGCAGCAGCTGGGCGCGGGTGGCGGTCAGCAGCGCGTCGTCTCCCAGCAAGCGGCTAATCAGGGCGGCAATTTGTTCTGGCGTATCCATCGTGCCAACCAAACCCAGGCCATGAGTGGTGATCATCTTATGCAGAAATGGCAAGTCGTTGGCGATAATGGGCAGACCGGCGACGATGTAATCGAACAGCTTGTTGGGTGAGGAGTAGTAGTTGTTCAGGTCAACCGCCTGGTAGGTAATCATACCGACATCGGCGCTGGCGCAGTATTCCACCAGCCGGTTTTGCGGCACGGCATCGCGGAAGTATACCCGATCCTGCACTCCGCTAGCGTTGGCGAGGCGCTCAAGCGTGGTGCGGTAGCGTCCGCTGCCCATCAGCACAATGGCGATATTAGTGGGCAGATGCTGCGCGGCCAGCACCAGCTTCTCCAGCCCGCGCCCTTCAGTCAACCCACCCTGGAATAGCGCGATACGCCGCTCCCTGCCAATGCCCAGGTCGGTTCGCAGGTAGTCGGGTGGGGTAGCAGGATCAAAGCCGGACGGCGGATTGGTGGCGTTGTAGATTACAACTGGTGGCGGCACCTGGTAGCGCGCCGCCATCTCGTCAGCGATGAACTCATTGACTGTGCTAGCCGCATCACATTTCGGCAGCAGCCGCGCCTCCACCTTGCGCCAGTAGTCGCGCCGTAGGCGGATGAGCCGCTCGTTGACTTCGGGGTACAACTCATGGGCATCGTAGACTACCGCCGCATGGTTGGCGCGGGCGGCAAGCATCGCTGGCTGCAAGGTGTTCAGGTCGTGCGCGGTGTAGATGTTGGCATTGGCACGGGCGGCATAGTAAGGGGCGAGGCGGCTATAGGTGTTGTAGCCGTTCATCGTACCCAGCAGCGCAACCACCACCATGTTGAAGCGCTGCGCCTGCTGGCCCAGCCGCCGCCCCAGACGATATACCCAGCGATAGCGCGGATCCTGCCCCACTGTCTTAATCCGCTCGATGGTTACGTCGTCAATCTGCTCTGGTGCAGGGCCAGCGGGCAGATTGATGGCGTGGTCGGCATCAAGTTCGCTGGTCGCCAGGATAGTCACAGCATATCCAGCATCCTGTAGCGAACCGGCTTCAAGCAGGATGCGGCGGTCTATGTCAATATCCTGAGTTAGCATATAAACTGTAGGTTTGTTCATCGGTTCCTTCTGAGCCGCCGCCGCAATGCGCCTTGCGCGATGCTCAACTCGCGGGGGGTGACAATGCCGAGTAGAGGTAGGGCGAACACATAGGCTACCAGAATGCCCAGCTTGAGCAGAACATCGAGCCACCACTGCCCGCTGTCCACTGCTAGACCCAGCGCCATCAGCGCTAGACCGAGCGCAATGGTGAGGCCAACCTTGCCCGTCTCGAAAGGGATGGGGTAATCGCGCTGCGACACGCGATAGATGAGCCACGCGGTGAACAGGCTGACGCTCAACGAGGCAATGGCCGAGCCAACCATGCCCAGCCAGGGAATGAGCGCGAGGTTGAGGACGATGTTTGTCGCGGCGGCGACCATTGTCGTCCAACTAATGTTGGTGGTCTTCTTGGTAATATTGCTGCCAATGTTGGTAATGTAGTATGCGCCGGTCAGGATTGTGGCGTAGGCAAGCAAGCCCAGCACCTTGTACCCCTCGGCGTAACCCAGGTGCCTGCTATCAACCAGGATAAGTATCTCGCGCCCGAACAGGCCGAGGGCGAGAGCCAGGCCGCCAAATCCAATTATATAATATGTCAACACCTTTGCATAGGTGCGCTTTGCGTCGGGGGCGCTGGCTATCGAGAGCGAGTAGGGACTCCAGGCCAGTTGGAAGGCAGTCATCACCACCGTTGCTAGAGCAGTGATACGCAAGGCAATGCTGAACACGCCAGTTTCTCTGGCGGAGAGCAGATGCAGCAGGAAGAAGCCATTGGCGGTACTATTGATTACCAGGGCCATGCCAGCCAGGGTCATCGGCCAACCCAGCCGCAACATTCTGCCTAGCAAATCGCGATTCAAACGCAAACTATAGTAGTGACGGGTCAGCGCCAGGCCCGGTATGCTGCCGATAATGCTGCTGATCAGCGAGGCAATCAGCGTACCTGGTATGCCCCAGTGCAGCACTGCGACCATCCAGACAGTTAGCGCCAGATTCAGCACTGCAGTGAACAGCGTCACGGCCACGTAGGCCTTAGCCTGGAAGTAGAGCCGCAGCACATTGACGGATACGGTGGAGAGCAACACGAATGGCACGTTGACCACCGCCAGCGCCACCCAATTTGCATAGCTGTCGTCTGGCCCGGCCAGCATACTGAGTAGCCCGGATAGGGGCAGCAGCAGTACACAGACTGGTATGCTTATAATCAAGGTGACGTACAGCCACACGGCGGCCACTTCGCGGCGAACGGCAGGGTCGTCGGTATCGAAGAAGTAGATAGTGGTAGCAGCATCCAGCCCCAGAGTTAGTAGCGTGGTAATCAGCACCGCGATGCTAACGACATTGCCGTAGATGCCATACTGGTCGGTGGCAAAGTAGTGGGTGTAGAGCGGCACCAGGATGATGCCGATGCTCCGCGCCAGCGCTCCGCCAATGCCATAGATAAGCGAGTCCTTCGATAGCTGCTTTATCCTCGAGGCCAGCACTATGTCGCCCTTCCTCAGTCGGCCTGCAAAGCGCGCTGGTATACGGCATCAAACTGCGCGGCGACTGCGGCGTAGCTATAGCGGTCACGGGCATATTCTGCGATCGCCTGGGCATCGAAGTCCTGATAGTGGTCGAGCATCCAGTCTATGCCTTCGCAGAGCGCGACAGTGCTGGCTTTGTCTACCAACCGACCAACGACTGGGGTAATAATCTCCTCCGGTCCACCACAGCGGGTGCTGACTACCGGCTTGCCGCTCGCCACAGCCTCGATCACGGCAACCCCTAGCGACTCAGTTAGGCTTGATAGAACGAGGAAGTCGTAATCGGGCAGTAGGCTGGCTACCTGCGGCTTTGGTTTCATACCCAGAAAGTGTACCACCGCAGTGAGGTTCAAACTGTTGGTGAGGGCTTCATACTCGTCCCGCTTCGGCCCATCGCCGATGATGTCCAGAGTAAAATCCGTGCGACGCTGGTGCAATTGCGCCAATGCTTGCAGCAGATAATTGATGCCCTTGATGTCAGGCACTTCAGCCGGATAATCGAGTAGTGCAATCAGCACGATGTGCTTGAGCCGGTTGGTAGCTGACGGGCTTGGGGCAGCGGTGAAAAGGTTAGTATCAACCACGTTTGGAATTATGTCGAACGGCCCAGTTGCACCATAATGCTCAAGCTGTTGCTGCAAGAAGCAACTGATCGAGGTGATCTCCCTGGCGCGGCGCATAACTCGACGTATCAGCCATCGCTTGGGCGAGTTGGTCATATAAACGGAGAAAGGGTTAGTCTGCTCACTCAGCACCATCGGTATGCCATAGCGTAGGCTGATTAGTAGCCCTAGCAAGCCTGCGGGATAGATGATGTGAACATGGATAACATCAGGTGCGAAGGTTCGCCGCAACCTGGCAAACTCACGCATCCCTTGCCATAGATAGCGCAGCATCGCCAGCGCCATAATTAGATAGCGCAGTATCTTTAGGCCATGCAAGCGATAGCGCACCCCTGTCTTAAGCGTGGGAATGCCTTCGTCGTTGTACTGCTGTCGGGCTATCGGATACATCGAAGGGTAGAAGACGGCAACGTTGTGCTTCAGGCTAACCGCTTTAGCGTACTCGCGGATGAAAATACCGTCCATGGGATGCTGCTCGTTAGGGTACCAACTGGTGACGAACAGCACATTTAGCCACTGACTGGCAGGCCGCTTACTGCTCATTGCCCCACCCCAACATACCTTAGCCCCGTCATCTCAATCGCCTGCTGTTGCCCGCGCACGGCATTGCGACCATCGAGGATAGCCTTGCAGCCAGCTTCGGCCAGCCTCGACCAGTCGAGTAGCTTGGTGTATTGCTGATGATATGCCTGAATGATCACTGCATCAGGGTGGACGTTGTAGAGATCTTCTACTACCTCAGCACCATTTCCATGTCGCGCAAGCTCCTCCGCGCTCCACAGCGGGTCATTGAGCAACACAGTTGCGCCCCGCCGCTGCAGTTCGGGGATGAGCAGATGGGCGGTGGAGAAGGCATCCTCCTTGACGTTCTCGCGGTAGCTCAGGCCCAGCACCAGCACGCGCTTGCCCTGCAAACTGCCCAACTCATGTTCCAGCAGATCGAGGCCGTAGGCGGCCATGCTATCGTTAAGGGCGCGGCTGCGGCGCACCAGGTCTAGCTCACCCTCGGCAGCGGCATCAAGCAGGAAGTAGGGATAGACGGGGATGCAGTGACCGCCCACGCCAATGCCGGGCTTGTGGATGTGCGAGTAGGGTTGGGTGTTGGCGGCATCGAAGGCATCGAGCGCGTCTATGCCGTTGGCCGCAGCGAAGCGGGCGAACTCGTTGGCTAGCGCAATGTTCACGTCGCGGTAGGTGGTCTCTGCCAGCTTGACGAACTCGGCAGTTTCAGCGTTGGCAACCAGCTTGATGGGCGTGCCTTCATCGAGCGCGGCGTGGTAGAAATCCACCGCCCGCGCCGCACTAGCCTCGTCTATGCCGCCGACAATCTTGGGGTAGTTACGCAGGTCGGCAAAGATGCGCCCGGAGTAGACCCGCTCCGGGCTGAAGGCCAGCAGGAAGTCACGACCCACCTTCAGCCCCGAACCCTGCTCCAACATCGGGCCTATCCGGTTGCGGGTGGTGCCGACCGGCAGGGTTGTCTCGAAGATGACCAGAGTGCCGGGCTGTAGCCCCTGTGCTACATCGGCGGCTGCGCTATCCACGATGCGGTAATCTATGCGTTTCTCTTTGTCCACCATCAGGGGAACGACCAGCACCACAACGTTGCTCTGGCGTACCGCCGCTGCTGTATCGCTGGTAGCATCGAGCAAACCGGCTTTGTGCGCCTTAGCCACTGCTTCTTCTAGCCCGGCTTCTTCGATTACCGGCGACTTGCCCGCATTGACTAGCGCTACGACTTCAGGGTTCACATCCGCACCATGCACCATCAGCCCACGTGAGGCGTACTGCGCGGCTAGTGGCATCCCGATCTTGCCCAGCCCAACAACGGTTACGGTGAAGTCGGTCATGAATCTCCTCATCTGAATCTACAGACGGATTAGGTTGGTGGTTGGTTCCGGCCCTGGCTAACGCTTGCGATAACCGTGATTGCATCTTCGATATTTCTCCCCCAACCCCCGCTGGGGGCTTTTTGCCACTGAGCAATGGGGCTTTTACGCCTACCTATGGGGCTTTATGCTGCCTATCTATGGGGCTTTATGCCGCCTACCTATGGGGCTTTATGCCGCCTACCTTTGGGGCTTTATGCCGTCCAGCTTTGGGGCTTTTTGTCGCCTACCTAGTATTACAGGTCAATCGCACGGTTCTGTTCGCCAGACTCGACAATCTTCTGCACCACTGCTAGCGCGTGCAGGCCGTCCGCACCGCTGACGATGGGGGCAGTATCAGTTGCGATGCAACGAATGAAGCTCTCCAGTTCGACCCGCAACGGTTCCTTGCGGTCGATCCGCAGCCGCACCATCTTGCCCTCGCTCACCCCGGTGATGTTGCTAATGGTGTCCCACTCGGTGTTGACATAATCGTTTTCGTAGAAGTAGAGGTCCTGGGTAAGATAGCTGGCAAGGAACATCCCCTTTTCGCCGGTCACTTGCAACTCACGGATTTTGGTGGGGGTTAGCCAGTTGATGTCCAGCACGCCGATGGTGCCGTTGTCAAAGCGCAGTAGCCCACTGAGCAGATCCTCGTGCGCGGTGTTGAGGTTCTGGGCGGTCTCGGCGTAGACGCGGCTGACCTCACTGCCGACCAGATAGCGCATGATGTCCACATCGTGGATGGCAAGGTCAATCACCACCCCTACATCGCGGATGCGGGCGGGGAATGGGCCGAGCCGCCGCGCATGAACCTGGAAGACGCGGCCAATCTCGCCCGCGTCCAGCCGTTGCTTCAGTTCGATAATCGCGGGATTGAAGCGCTCGATGTGGCCGACAGTGAACTTGACCCCCGCTTTGGTTGCTGCCGCAATCATGGCCTCACCTTCGGCAACGGTGGCGGCAATCGGCTTCTCCACCAGCACATTCACCCCAGCAGCGATGCAATCAAGCGCAACCTGGTGGTGCAGCATGGTCGGCACGGACACGCTAACCGCGTCAATCCGCTCCTGCGCCAGCATCTCGCGATAATCGCCGTAGCTCCGGGTGTGTAGTTGTCCACCCACCCGCGCCGCTGCTGCTGGGTCATTATCGGCGACGGCGACGAGTTCGACATTTTCGATTTCATTGTACAGGCGAGCGTGGTTGCGGCCAATCGCGCCCACGCCAATTACTGCTGCTCTCATTTTGCTCCCTCTGGGGAATGTAGAATGTAAGACAGGTGGCGCAAGGTTCGTGGTTACGGTAAGCAGTAGTGCGCTTCAACATTACCCCTCACCAAACCTCTCCTGCATGAGGGGGGCTTTTTACCTACACCTCGGTCTCCACAATGGCCCGCTGTATCTCAGCCATCTCATCGTCGCTCAAGCGCCAGTCGGCTGCGCCGTTGTTCTCCACCACCTGCTGTGGGCTACGTGCGCCCACGATTGCGGCGGTCACTGCCGGGTTCATCAGCACCCAGGCGATCGCCAGTTGGCCGACCGTTTTGCCGTGCCGCTCTGCAATTGGCCGAATGCGCTCGACGAATGCAAGGTTGTTAGATAGACGCGGCTCGACGAACATTCGGTTGCGCCTGCGCCAATCATCCTCCGCTACCTTGTTGATGTCGAACTTGCCGGTCAGCAGGCCGGATTGCATTGGACTGTAGACAATCACGCCGATACCGTTCTCCTTACAGAAAGGCAGTGTTTCGTCAGCATACTCGCGGCGCAGCAGGCTATAGGGTGGCTGCAGCGAATCAACTGGCCCAACCGCGAGGCAGCGTTTGATCAACGCAACATCAAAGTTGCTCACTCCTGTGTAGCGTACTTTGCCCTCTTTGACCAGCTCGCGCATCGTGGCCCAGCTTTCTTCGAGTGGTGTGCCAGTGCGGTCATCGGGCCAGTGAAACTGGTAGAGGTCTATATAATCGGTATTGAGGCGGCGTAGGCTGTCCTCGCACTCGCGCCTAATTGAGGCGGGGCTGAGGTCGCGCACCGCGTCGCGGCTATCAGGGTCCTTTATCAGCCCACACTTGGTGAACAGCAGCGCCTGGTCGCGTCTACCCTGCACCGCCTTGCCCACCACCGCTTCCGAGTGGCCGAAGCCGTAAGCGGCGGCAGTGTCAATCCAGTTCAACCCACTGTCTAGCGCCGCCTGGATGGCCTTGATCGAATCATTATCATCCTGCTCACCCCAACTGAAGCTGGTGCTACTGCCACCGATTGCCCATGCGCCCAGGCCGATGGTGGTGATTTCAGGGCCATTTTTACCCAGCTTGCGTTTTTCCATCTATACTCCTGTTTATGTGTAATTTATATCGTAACTGGTGGGCCTCGCTGGCCCCCTCCCAGCCTCCCCCGGTAGGGAAGGAGCATAACATCACGCGGTCAGGCCATTGATAGCGGCGACCACTCGCTGTAGCTCTTCCTCGGTCAGTGCAGGATGGACGGGGATGGAGAGGCAGCGGGCGGTGACATCCTCGGTGACGGGCAGGCTCATGTTGTAGCCCATCTCAATATAAATCTGCTGGCGGTAGACTGGCACCGGATAGTAGACATCGGTGGCAACGCCTTGCTCCAGCAGGCGGGCGCGGGCGGTGTCGCGGTCGATGCCCTGGGGCAGCTTGATGGTGTACTGATGATAGACGTGGCGGTAGCCATCCGGCACCTTCGGCGTTTCTACCCCACGCAGATTGGCATCGTAGTAAGCGGCATTGCGGCGGCGCTGCTCGGTCAGTTCGTCCAGTTTATCCATCTGCGCCGAGCCAATTGCGCCCTGAATGTCGGTCATGCGATAGTTGTAGCCCAGCATCTCGTGGTAGTAGCGCGTACGCATCCCCTGGGCGCGGGCGATGCGGATGAAGTCGTCAATCTGATCGTCGTTGGTGGTGAGAACCCCGCCCTCCGCAGTCGTCACGTTCTTGGTCGCATAGAGGCTGAACGCGCCAATGCCCCAGGTGCCGGTACGTCGCCCGTTGATGGTTGCGCCCACTGCCTGACAGGCATCCTCGACGATCGCCAACCCGTGCCGCGCTGCGATCTCGGCGATGGCTGGCATATTGGCGGGCAACCCGTAGAGGCTGACCGGCTCGATCGCTTTTGTCTTCGGCGTGATGGCCGCCTCAATCTGGTTCACGTCAATATTGAAGCTGTCATAGTCAATGTCCACGAACACCGGGCGAGCGCCGCAGTAGAGCGCGGCGTTGCCGCTAGCGATGAAGGTGAAGGCGGGACAGATGATCTCGTCGCCGGGGCCAACCCCGGCGGCCAGCATCCCCAAGTGCAGTGCCACCGTGCCGTTCATCACGGCAGCAGCGTGCTTCACTCCGCACATCGCCGCCCACTTGTCCTCGAACTCCTTGACCATTGGCCCTTGCACGATGTAGCCGGAGTCCAGCACGCGCATGATCGCGGCCTTCTCCTCCTCGCCGAGCATCGGCTTCGCCATCTGGATCATAGGTTGGCTGGGGCTTACGCCCAGCGACGGCGCTGGTGGGGTCGCGGTGGATACTGCGCTCATTTATTCCTCCTGTTTAGAATGTAGAATGTAGAGTATAGAATGTAGAATCGTCGGCTGATGTCTCATCGGTTCTCCCCTCCCACCGGGAGGGGCTGGGGGTGGGTCGTATAGCTGACCCCCACAAAGTAAATAACCCCTCGTCTGGATGGTAGGTTTCAATCAACGGCAAGCGATGCTCCTCGCCGCATTTGTCGCAGGCGTAGAGGGTGAGACCATCGAGATCGGCATCACCTTCGGGGTGCAGCTTGTGGCCGCACCCGCCCACGTAGCCGTGCAGTCGCGCGGGGTTGCCGTAGACCAGGCCATAATCCGGCACGTCATGGGTGACGACCGTGCCTGCGCCGACCATACCCCATTGCCCGATAGTGAGACCCGCAACGATGGTGCTGTTCGCACCAATTGCTGCGCCGCTGCGTACCAGCGTCTTGCTCTCGGTCCAGTCAGCATCGCTCTTCAGGCTGCCGTCAGGGTTGACGGCGCGGGGTTCGAGGTCGTTGGTGAAACAGACGTGGGGGCCGACAAATACGCCATCTTCGATGGTGACACCATGATAGACGCTGGCGCGGTTCTGGATCTTGCAGTTGCGGCCAATCTGCACGCCGCTGTCGACATATGCGCCCTTGCCAACGATGCAATTGTCGCCCAGGCTTGCGCCCTCGCGCACCTGAGCCTGATGCCAGATCTTGCAGTTCTCCCCCAGCATGGCCTTGTCGGACACCTCGGCAGTGGGGTGGATGTAAGTAGCGATGTCAGTAAACCTCTTTCACTGTATTTCGCCATACTCCTCGATGGTGGCGATCTGGCGCTCGGCCAGCGTCGCTGCGTATTCCAGGCAGGCCAGCACATCGTCGTGGGTTAGCGCTGGATACTCGACCAGCGCCTGTTCGATTGTCTCACCATCAGCCAACATATGCAGCACCTCATGGACAGGTATCTGCGTTCCCTTGATGATGGGTTGGCCGCGATAAACCATGGGATCGGATGTGATGCGCTCGAACATGACCACCTCCGGTGGAATTATTGGTTAAAGATCAAGGATTAAAGATAAAGCGGATTTACAACTATTCCTTCATCTATAATCTATAACCTTTAATCTAGCTACCAGCTCGGCAATGCGCTCCCCAGCATGACCGTCGCCAAACAGTGATGGGGGCGGGTCGGTGGGCGCGCTGCCCTGAGCTCCTACATCGCGTGCCGCTGCCACAATTGTGTCAGTAACGGTGCCAACCAGCCGATTCCAGCCGCTGGCGACCGTCTCCACCCACTCAGTCTCGTCACGGAGGGTTAGGCATGGGACGGCCAGAAAGTAAGCTTCCTTCTGCACCCCGCCGCTGTCGGTGATAATCAGCCGCGCATTGCGCTCCAGGTTCAGCATCTCCAGATAGCCGACCGGCTCTATCAGCTTGATTGCATCGCCCGGTGTGATACCCAGCGTCGCCATTACCTTACGGGTGCGAGGATGCACCGGAAAGACAACCGGCTGCGCCACGCTGCCAATTTGGGCAAGGGCGGCGACAATCGAGCGCAGGTGGATGGCATCGTCGGTGTTGGCGGCACGATGCACCGTCGCCAGGGTGTAGCCCTGCGGCTTCAGCCCCAGGCTGGCGAGCAGGAAGTCGGCGTGCGTTTCAGCCAGGGCCAGATTGTGCAGCACCGCATCGTACATCACATCGCCAACCTCGTAGATGCGCTGGTCGAGTTGCGGGTTGCTGCCAATGCCCTCACGCTGCAGGTTGTTCACGGCAGTGCGGGTGGGGCAAAACAGCAGATTGCTAAGTTGGTCGGCGACGACGCGATTGACCTCCTCCGGCATCTGTCGTTCAAACGAGCGTAGCCCTGCTTCGACATGGGCCAGCGGAATGTGCAGCTTGGCGGCGGTCAACGCCCCGGCCAGGGTCGAGTTGGTATCACCATAGATTAGCAGCAGGTCGGGTTGTTCCTGCTCTACGAGCGGCTCCAGCCGCTGCAGCATCAGGCCGGTTTGTTCGCCATGCCCACCGGAGCCGACTTCGAGGTTGTAATCAGGCTTGGGGATGGCGAGTTCACGAAAGAACACGCCCGACATATTGTCGTCGTAGTGTTGCCCGGTATGCACCAGGATTTCAGTATGCTGTTTGCGGATCGCCCGGCTAACGGGTGCGGCCTTGATAAACTGCGGTCGCGCCCCTACAATCGTCAATATCTTCATCTTGTCTCACGGCGGCAATGCACGCTTGCCCGCCCCATATTATACTATATGCCGCGCTATTTTGCGAACGACAGGTGTGATACAAGTTATTTGGTACATAGTAGGGGCGGGCGAGGGCTTGCCCTGGTGAGGGAGCTAACCACCGAGTAACTATAAGAGGCTGTCTGAGAACCAGTTGATTCGTGCGTAGGGGCGGGCTGCGCTCGCCCTGTTGCCAGGCACAGTCAAGTGCTTTTTCAGACAGTCTCTAATATTACAGCCTCAGTTGCCAGGCAAGGTGCGGTAGTTAGGATTGGCCTGGACGCTGGGCAACAGGGCGTATGCGATTCGCCCCTACACCATTCTGGCCCATTTATGCCAACTGCGGCTGTAATACTAACACACCCGCGAACGACCAGGCATCAGGTGTGAGGGTTATGGGATGAGGCGGATGTCCAAGCAGGGCGAACGACGGTTCGCCCCTACAAATCTAGCTGACCTAAC
>JANXYP010000121.1 GCA_025355955.1 Chloroflexota bacterium | reverse complement strand
CGCTCTGTTTGGCAGCCTGCACCAGCCCCAGGGCCGCCTTGGTGTCTACGGTGCGGCGCTGCTATCCGTGTTGCTCTCTGCGCTGTTCATCGTCACTGGCGGGCTGCTTGCCCCGATCGTCACCCACTTCGTCATCAACATTCTGCAAGTGGTCAAAGCCCACCGCGATCGCATCTGGGAGCAAACCAGCGAAGCGCTGAGTGCTGAGTGCTGAGTTGCCTGCCTCAACAAGCGCCAATGTTGACGCAGCAAACGAGGCGCAGGTATAATCGAGTAGCAAAAAGCCTCTCCCCAGCGGGGAGAGGTTTGGTGAGGGGAGAATCTTGCCCTACACTCAGGTTCACCGGAGAAGCGGAAAAAAACGGGTGTAGGGGCGCATGGCATACGCCCACTCGCCTAATACCAATGCTAATCGCAACTCCCAGCCTCGCCCTACTACCCCAATCTACAATCTACAATCTACAATCTGCAATCCCCAGTTGGGGGTGGATGGACCCCGGTGGGTTCCCCGGTCTTCAAAACCGCGTGTGCGTCCTTTCAGAAGGGCGCAGGTGGGTTCGACTCCCATGCACCCTCGCCACCCATGGATTGCAGATTGTAGATTGTAGATTGCAGATTGGGGTTTGCGTAGGGGCGGGCGGTGGCCCGCCCTGGTGCAGCGTGTTGGTGTTCATCGTAAGCGTCAATGCCGACGAGCCATCGGCACTACGAGGTAATAGTTTCGAGGGTTGGAGGCCACGCCTCCAACCCTCGTATCTCTTCCCCAGCCAACTCCGACTGTGCAAAATATCTAGCCAAAGCGGCAAAGCTAGCAACTCAAAACTCAAAACTTCTATTCTAATTGCCGCCCGCTGCAGAGGTGGGAACGACCGGCCTGGCGTAGGTCATGGTGTAGTCTACATTGTTTTTCGGCAGAGTGATGTTGTCGCTGCGATCTACCTTGACGGTCAGCCCCTGCTCGTTCTCCAGCAGTTGCTTGAGGCCACCCTTACGCTCCAATGCAGTCTGCAAATCGCTGGGCGAACCGATCGCTTGCAGCTTGTAGGGGCCATGCACCGGCGCACCGTCAATGCTGACGTAGGCAGTAGTGCCGTCGCCACCTATCACGGTGCGGAGGACGACGCGCTTGCCGTTCAGGGCGATTGCTTCGGCACCGGCATTGCGTAGCTCGTTGGTCATATCCTGCAGGTCGAACATGGTTACATCGCCATCGATCTCGACTGTTACACCCGGCCCAGCTACGGGGGCCGCACCGTTCTGCGCCCTCATATCGTTGACATCGTGCAGCAGCTTGGTGGCATCATCCTGGTTGGTCTTGTAGCCAGTTATCTGGCTACCCAGCTTGCCCACCTGTTCGCGTAGGTCGACCACGTTATTGTAGAGCTGCAGCAGATAAGCGGCGCGGTCGGCATCCGACTGCTGGCTGATCATCTCCTTATAGGCGGGGCTGACGGTGCGGATCTGCAGCACCAGCATAAAGCCCAGCACGAACGCCAGCACGCTGATGCTGGCGACCTTGCGCCAGCCGATGTTCCTAGCCTTTGGGTTCATCATGCTACCGGCCCTGCCCCTCTACCGGCGTGGCGTACTTGAAGGTCGGCGCGTTCTTGTATTCCGGCACGGTCACATCATCGGCGGCCTGGACAGTCATCTGCACGGCGTAGAGCGTTTTGCGCTGCAGAAACTTGCTCAAGTTCGGCGAGTTCGCCATCGCATCGTGAAGTATCTGGCGATTGCCAATCGCAATGACCACATAGGGGGGCGAGAGGCGGGTGCTGTTCACGATAATGGTGCTGCCCACGCAGTAAATCGAGGTGTTGCTCACCAGCCGTTCACCGTTAAGCGAGATCGCCTCTGCGCCCGCACCGAGCAGGGTGTTGACCGCATCGCGCAGGTCGTATTCATGGATAATGTAATGAGCCGGGTCTTCGCCGCTGGGGATGTTGGTAACTTTGCTGTCATCGAAGGTGGCGATCACGCCTGGCCCTTGCAGCGACACCAGACCAGCGTCAATCTGCTGCTGGTTCAGCATCTTCTGCGCGCTACCTAGCGAACTCTGGCTGGCGGCGCTCTGCTGCTGCACGGTATTCAGTTCAGCGTGCAGGTCGCCAACCCGCTGCTTGAGGTCGGCCTGCTCCTGCTCGAAGCGCACAATCGAGGTCGAAACCTCCTGGCGAGTAGTATTGCGGGAAGCTGGCTGGGCGGCACTCTGCGCGGCGCTATGCCATTGCACCGCCAGTAGCAGCCCGATGAGCAGGCCCGCCGCACCGAGTAGCATTTGAAACGACAGCAGGCTGCTTTGCCGCTGGGGGAACGTACCGCTCGTAATCGGTAGTTGCACGGTGGAGAGGCGGTCGTTTTTAACCACCTTGTAATCAGAGGTCGCCATTGGGCCAAACCTTCTTCCGGGGTATTAGAAAGCGGTGGGTAAAAGAGCGTGGATGAGCCTGGCAGGATTATGCCATCATCTCAGCACAATGATACATCAACCAACCCTGATTTGTCAATAGAACTTTTGGTGGTAACTGTTCATACTGGCTGATTATCCCTCTGTGTCATCCGTGATCCTAACCCTCTACACCTGCCGAATAGCCCGATACAACATTCGCGCCAACTGGGCGCGGGTGATTGCGCCATTGGGCTGGAACAGGCCACCGCCGATGCCGCTGACGATGCCACGATTGTAGCAGGTCTCGATCGCGGCGTAGCCGAAGCCGTTGGTTGGCACGTCCCTGAAGTGCGGCCCGCCGCTTGTGTCGGGCGCCCAGCCGTAGGCGCGTATCAGGATGACGGCAAGCTGGGCGCGGCTGATCGGGTCGTGGGGCAGGAAGCAGGGGAAGGCCAGATTGCGGGCCGCACAGGTGGCCGCGTTCGCCCCGCTGATGGCGTTGTGATTGACCGCCGTTTCCACGAAAGCGTAGAGCGGGTTGCTGGGCGGCACGTCGCTGAAGGTAGGCGCGGTGGGAGTGGTCAGCGGCCAACCCTGCGCCAGGCTGATCATCTTGGCGAACTGGTCGCGGCTGGCGCTACCGTTGGGTTGGAAAAGACCGCCGCCCACCCCGTTGACGATGTGCAGGCAAGCGATGTGGTTGATGTAGGTAGTCGCCCAGTAGGTGAACGGCACATCGCCGAAGCTGAGGCCGCACTCGCTGGGCGTGGCGGTGATGCTAGGGCCGACAGCGCCGAGGTTGCCCCAGAAGTCCACTGCCACAACCGTGACGTAGAACGGCTGCCCGTTGTGCAGGTCATCGTAGCCGTAGCCATCGGCGGTGGGCGAGTGGGGGTTCAGTTGCACCTTGAGCAGCGTGGATTGGCCGACCGAGTCGAGGCGCAGTATTGGGGTGAGGCTGCTGATCGGTGTGTTGGCCGTGTCGGTGATGTAGATAAGGTAGGCGACCGTGCTGGCGGCGGGTTGATAGCTGCGCCAATCGAGCAGCAGCGTGCCGCTGACCTGCACATCGCTGACGATGGGTGTAATCGGCGGCTGGGCCGCAGTATCGCGGGCGACCTGACGCAGCGCCAGGTTGTCAATCGCCAACTGCATCCCCGCTGCCGGACGGTCTGCGCCGACCACCAGCCCCGCCATCTGTGCGGGGTTCATTCCACCGCTCACCGCTGCGTCAATCGAAACCACCGCCTGGGTGGTGCCAGCACGGATCGGCAGGGTGGTGGTGTTGCCCTTGCCCGCCGCGTCGTTGAAACCGACTTCGGCATAGGGAGTGCTGGTGATGGGGCCAGCGTAGCTGAAGTCGAGGGTGAGATAGTTGAAGCCGCTCCAGTCGTGCGGAGTGAACGATATGCCGTTGGGGTAGCGGCTCATTACCGCCCAGCCGTAGTGGTTGCCGAGTCCATTGGTTTTCCCGCTGAAGGTGAGCAGACCCGCCTGCGTCCCTTGCGTCACGCCAAAGCTAGTCGTGCCGGTCATGCTGAGGTCGCCATTTACCTCGGCAGTCCAGCGGTAGTCCGATCCCTGCCCTTGCAGCGTCACATCCGGCGCGGTCTCGAAGCCATTGATAAGTTCGCTGGCGGTCTGGCGCAGCACGTAGAATGGCTGCGGCGCGGTGTAGGCCAGTGCCTCGCTAATCGCGCTGCTGGCCCGCACCCGCCAGTACCAGCGCCCCCAGTCGAGCGTGGTAGCGCTAGTGTAGCTGGTGGTAGCAAGGCCATCTGCGGTAAGCGGGTTGGCGAAGTCGGGCGTGCGGGCCACTTGCCAGGTGTAGCTGGCTGCACCCACCACTGGCCGCCAGGCGAAGGTCGGGTTGGTGGTGAAGACCGGCGCGTTGTACATCGGACTGAGCGGGGTGGGCGGCTCCAGCCTGGCAGCGGGCTGGCCGAGGTGGTGGTAGTAAAGGTCGGCGTTGTAGGCGGCAGCGGAGTCGGTCAGGCCAGAGTAGGGGTTGCCGTTGATGTCGACGAAGCCCCAGCTATAGTGGCCGCTGTACACCGGGTCGAACAGGGTGGGGTTGTCGGCGAGCATGAACCAGTGTGCGCCAATCACGCTGGGGCGGCGCAGCGTTTCGCTCATCATCAAGCGATAGGCGGAGGCGCGATCTGCGTCGGTCGGCAGCCACCCGCCCTTGACGTAAGGTTGGTTCGCCATGCCCGAAGTGACGGCGCGGAAGCCATACTCGCTGATCAGCGCGGGCTTGCCGCTCCAGGTGGTGGCCTCATCGAGATCGCCGAGGGTGAGGTTGTCGGCGGTGTCATCGTAGATATTGATGGCAATGGCATCCACAAATTGCCCGGCGGCGGCAATAATCTGGCGGTAGAGGGGGATACCCACGAAGCGATCGCTGAAGATGAGATGGTTGGGATCGCGGCTGCGTACCGCGTTGGTGGTGACGCTGTAGTATTGAGTGGCGATGTTGCTGAGGAAGGCGTACTTGTCGGTAATCGCCGCCGTCGCGGTGATGCTGGCAGTGTCGAGCAGGCTGGTGGTCTCGGTGCCGGTGAAGCTAGTGTAGCCGGTTCCCCAGGCAGTATCCAGCGCGATGACGCTGGGGTAGCTGGCTTGCAGGTAGCCGACCCACGCCTGCTTGCCCGCCGCGCTACGCGACAGGGCGATGAAGTTTTCAGTCAGGGTAGAGGTGGGGTTGTCGCGCCAGTAGCCGTCCTTGTACCAGTACAGTTCGTTATCCAGGAAGTAGCCGAGCAGCCAGGGGTCGCTGATGTCGGTGTCGCTAATCGCGGCGGTGGTGATCTGGCCGACAGCGGTGGCGAAGCGCGAGTCGAACACATCGGGGAACAGGCCGTTGACGTGCGGCACGTTGTAGGGTGGGTTGAGGCTGGTGGCGGCCAGGCGCAGCACGCGGGTCTCGGCAAGTTGGTGGTCAGTAATCTCCCGCCCGCTAAAGCCGCCAATGGTGTTGAAGCCCCAGCCCCGTATCATCGCGCTGGTCGCATCAGCCCAGGTGTTGACATTGTGATAGCGGTCGAACATTCGCTGGTCGTAACTCTCGAATACGGCCGGGTTGCCGGAGTAGCCAACCGCGTTGAGGCCGACGCTGAAGAAGGCATGGCCGTCGGGTGTGACCAGCCAGCTAGTGCCGCTTACCACTGCGGTGCGGAAGAAGCCCGCTGCGTTACTGATTGGCAGCGCGTTCCAGCCGCCATACTGGTCGTAGCCGCTTGTAGACTGTCCACTGCTTTGTAGGGGCGAACCGTTGCTTGCCCTACTGGGGAGATGCGGTGGCGCGGCTAGCGTCGCGCCGCCCACGATGATCAGCAACAGCATGGATAGCCCCAGCAGCCTACCGAACATTGCTTGCCGATCCTTCATTCTTTGCCTCCCGCCTTTCGATGCTATAGCTATTATATCATAGGCATACGCGGCGCAAGCGCTTCAGATTTTGGTATAATCAGCAATGTCGGCGACACGGACCCACCCCCAGCCCCTCCCGGCGGGAGGGGAAACACCGGCCCCTCCCTGCGGGAAGGCAAACACCGGCATCGGATTGGTAAGGTATTGGCTAGCGAAAGGGAGACGATAGTGGCGAAACGAGTGTGGCTGGATCGACTGAACCTGGCGTTGCTGCCCCTCAGCGTGCTGGCGGGGGTTGGCGCGTACGTCAACCGCAGGATGTTCGAGCGGCCCGCGCCGATGAAGGTTAGGCGGCTGGCTGATTACAACGAGGCGCAGCAGGTGGCATTGCCGTTTATCTCGATCATCGTTCCCGCCCGCAACGAGCAGCGCAACCTGCCCCGCCTGCTGCCCGGTCTGTTGCATATGGAATACCCCGCCGATAAATACGAGATCATCGTAATCAACGACAACTCGGACGACCGCAGCGGCGAGATTTTGCGCCAGTTTCAGGCTAAGGATGCGCGGCTGCAGGTGATTGATGGCGAACCGCTGCCTGCTAGTTGGGCGGGCAAGCCGCACGCACTGGTGCAGGGCGCGGCGGTGGCAAAGGGCGACTGGCTGCTGTTTACCGATGCCGATACCACGTGGCAGCCGCCCGCGCTGCTCTCTGCCCTGTACAGCGCGGAGCAACACCACGCCGACCTCTTTACCGCCGCCGGGCGGTTGGAACTTGGCTCATTCTGGGAGCGCACCTTGATGCCGATTGCGATGTTGGGTATCCTCACCCTGTACCCGCCGGATAAGGTGAATGATCCAAACTCAAGCAGCGCCATCGCCAACGGTCAGTTCACATTTATCAAGCGCACGGTATACGACGCGGTCGGCGGGTTTGCACGGGTAAAGAGCGAGATTGCCGAGGATCTAGAGTTTGGCAAACTGGTGAAGGGCAGCGGTTATCGGCTGTGGTTCGCGGACGGCCGCAACCTGATGGCAGTGCGGATGTACACTGACCTGGCCGATGTATGGCAGGGCTGGAGCAAGAACACTGCGCTGGCGGGACGCGACCAGCCTGCAATGTTGATGCTGGGAATTGTCGCGTTGGTGGCAACGGGGATAGTCAGCCCTGCGTTGCCGTTGGTGCTGACCGGGCGGCTACTAGCTAGGCTGCGTCGCCGCCATGCCCAACCCGCCGATTTCATCGCCCTCACGCAGAGCAGCTTCCAACTGGGGGTGGGTCTGATACTCGTCGGTAAGGTGCAACGCCACCTCGACTTGCCTGCCCCTTACCTGCTCACCCTCCCGCTCGGTGCGCTCGTTTTCTCCGCCATCATCCTCAACTCGCTGTATCGCATCCTCAGCGGCAAGGGCGTAAGCTGGAAGGGACGTACCTACAAGCCCAACCTGTTCAGCGCCGAGTAACTTTTGCTTGGGCGAACAACGGTTCGCCCCTACGGAAATAGCGCATCGCCAGGGCCAGTTTGGTATAAGCTGGCGTTGGGCGAACCGTTGTTCGCCCCTACGGATAAATCGCCAGGGCGGGCAGCCGCCCGCCCCTACTTTATCTCTGCGCGCCACTGCTTGAGCAACGCGCACGCCTGATCCACCTGCGCCCGTGCCGCTGCGCTGTTCAGCCAGCGGCTCACTCCGCTGGGGTGGGGCAACGGCAAATATCGCACTCCGGCTGCGTCGCTGAAGCCCTGGCCCACCACATTGCTGAGGGTAAGTTCGCTCTTCTTGATGCCCAGCGGCAGCAGGAAGGTTTGGATCGCCAGCAACCCCACCATTACGATGATGCGAGGTCGCACCAGCCGCAGTTGTGCGTCGAGGTATGGGCGACATAGCGCCTGTTCAGTGGGGGTCGGCACGCGATCGCCCGCCGCACCGGGCAGCCGCCCCGGATAGCACTTGGTCACTGCTGAAATGTACATATAGTCGCGCCAATTATGCTCTGGTGGAATGCCCGCTGCCGCGAACCACGCCTTCAGCTTGCCGTTTGTTCCCGTGCCCGCGAACGGCACCCGCTCGACGGCAGCGCGTAGCCCCGGCGCTTGCCCTACCAGCATGATTGGCCGCGTTAGCGGGGTGAAGGCCATCGGATCGGCTTGCTCCAGATAACCAGCTAGCTGGCAACGCCGACAGCCAGTGATCACTGCGTGCAACTCTTCCAGGTTCGTAATCTGCGAGATGCGCCGCCCCTGCTCCACATCGAGGTCTATGTTCATCGCCATGCTTGCCTCAGTTCCATTTTTGGGTTAACTTCAGCGCCTATTATACCCTACACCAATTCGCTATGATGCAGGTGGAGAGCGGATAGGCGCGGTAAATCTGCGCCCCTACGGGTAATATCAACTTTGCTCGGCTACTTTGTATTATACCAATTAGCGTTGGTGCCGCTATAGATTGAGCCAGGGCGAACAACGGTTCGCCCCTATAGAACGATAGCATCGCCTCGGATAATTGGTGTTAATTGTGATGAGCATCACTGAAAGTGCTATAATGTTGCTAACCCCCAGGCTTGAACCGACCCGCTGCTGTTACTCAGCACTCAGCACTCAGCACTCAGCGAAGGAGCGACCTATGAACCAGCCCACCACCCTCAGCCCCGCTCAGATGCAGACGCTACGCGCCGCCTGTGATGCGCTCATCCCCAGCCTGCGGGTAGTTGACGACCCGCATCGCTTCTACGCCAGCGGCGCAAACGAGCTGGGAGCGGCAGAAGAGGTTGCCCGCATAATCAGCGCCCTGCCCCGCGCCAGCCAGCGGGGTCAATCCCATGATTACGGTTATGGCAATCGCTGCTGCCGCTGCACCCTATATCGCAGACGAGGTATGAGGGCGAAGGTAGAGGGTAGTAGGTAGAAGGTAGAAGGTAGATTACGGATAACAGACAGGAGTCATCCAGAGATTTGCAAAAAGGTGCAATAGGTAAAGACACTAAGCCCCCAGCGGGGGTTGGGGAGAAAGCTTGAAGTTCCAGTCAGGTTAGTCGTAACCACGAACCCAGTGCCGTGCTTACCCTTAGCCTGTCTGCCAGTCAAGATTCTCCCAACCCCCGCTGGGGGCTTTTTGCCTAAAGTTCGGGATGACTTATGTCTGCTTTTACTCAGTCCTCAGTTCTCAGTCCTCGAACTAGGGCCGGTGGATGATGCCCTCGTAGACGATCTGGGCCATCTGGTCGCGGCGGATGTTGGCGTTGGGCTGGAAGGTGCGGTCCGGGTAGCCCGCGATGATGCCTGCGTGGAAGGCGGTCTCGATGCTGACGTAGAACACGTTGCTGGGCGATACGTCGGTGAAGTCCTGCATCCCACCCGTCGGCGTAATCAGGGTATAGCCGCCTGCATTGACGACGAGCTTGGTAAGCTGTCCGCGGGTGATGGGCAGGTTGGGCAGGTAGCAGGGGGTGCCGAGGCCGTGCGCGGTGCAGCTGGCGGGGTCGAAGCCGCTGAGGATACCAGCGTGGAAGCCGCTCTCGATGTAGACGTAAGCAAAGTAGCTGGGTGACACGTCCACGAAGTCCTGCGTGGCGGGGGTGAAGAACGGCGTGCCGAAGCCCAGCACGACTACTTTGGCGAACTGGCCGCGAGTGGAGGTGCCAGCGGGGCCGTAATGGCTGGGATCGAGGCCACCGACCACGCCACGACAGTTGAGGTAGTGGATGGCGGTGTAGAAGAGGTTGCCAGTGACATCCACGAAGGGGTTGGGGCAGTCAGTTGGGGTTACGGTCGGCACTGCGGTGTTGGTGGCGGTCATGGTGCTGGTTGCCACGGGCGTGTTGGTGGCAGTCATCGTGTTGGTGGCTACCGGAGTGTTTGTGGCTGGCACGGTTGTGTTGGTCGCGGTCGGCGTGTTGGTGGCCTGCGGCGTGCTGGTAGCGCAGCCGCCAACGTTGGGACCGAAGACATAGGCGGTAGGCTGGCTATCGAAATCCCCCTGCAGGGCAAGGATCAACCCGCCGTTAGGTACGTCATTGAACTCGGATGTGCTAATCGAAGGCTCCTGTACGAGGCTGGGTACGCCGTCCATTATCGGATTGCCGGAGTTAAGGATGATGTTGGCATTGGCCACGCTGTGGTCGCCAGTACCGCCGAAGGGCAGGTTGAACTGAGCGGTCTGGCTGGCGTTGGTGGCAACCTTCATCCAGAGTATGCCACCGCTGTGTACATAGGCTTCCAACCTGGGCAGGGCGGCGCTGTATTGGGTGAGGAATTGCTCGATGCTGTTGTCGTCGAAGTTCAGCACTACCACCGCATAGTCGCTCAGGTTGACGGTAGCGAGACTGCTAAGGCCGAAGACAGAGTAGTTGTAGCCTGCACGGGTAATGCCGGTTTTCAGCACGGTTGCGCCAAAGGGATCGTGGGTCTGGAAGATGGCGAAGGTGTCGTTCTTGATCTGGCTGCTATCGTGGGCGTAATGCACCGTATTCGTCACTATCACATGGAGGTCGCTGTGGTTGGGGTCGGCATCGGTCTGGCCGCTGACGATAAGCTGACCCGATGCAGTGAGTGTGCAGGGTGTGGGGGTGGTGGTCGGCGTTGTCGTCGGGGTGCTAGTCGGCGGTACCGGGGTAAAGGTGGGGCCGCCAGGCGTAACCGTATTGGTGGGCGTGCCGCAGGCTACTGCTGTCTGGATTGCCACATCATCAACGTACATATTGGTAACATCACCGAAGCCATCCTGGTGTACCAGGAAGACGATGCGCACTGTCTGACCCGCATAGGGGGTCATGTCGAAGGTCTTGTTGGTCCAGGTCGAAGTGTTGTCGTCTACGTGCATCACCGTGGCGAGGATGGTGCCGCTGGTGTTCTCGATGTAGGCATCCTGCCAGTCGAAGGCGATAGTATCCTGGGAGAAGGGGTAGTACCAGAAGGAGAGGGTGGAGCTACCGGCTGGTACGGTGACTTGTTGGTAGAAGCTAGTATTGCCCAGTGGCTCGGTCCCTGGTAGAGAACCGAGGAAAGCAGAGTGGGTACCGGAGTGGGCCTGGGTCATGACCACGGTGGGAGTGGGGGTGGTGTCACTGATAACCCAGGGGGCGAAGGAACCGGTCTCGAAGCCGGGGTTCTGCACCGCGTTGGCACCGAGGCAAGGGGTTGGCGTGGCGGTTGCCGTATTCGTAGCAGTTGGTGTTGGGGTGTGGGTGAGGGTCGGGGTGAGGGTCGGCCCGCCTGGGGTGATTGTCGGGGTGGGCGTGCCAACGCCGGATGGCACATTGGGGTCGGTATATGGGTCGCCACTGGCGTTGTTGCGCGAGTCGTACCACATCCCCAGTTCGAGATTGTTGGCAGCGGCCAGGCCATGATAGTCGCCGATGAAGGTCGATGGTTGGGTCTGCACATCGGCAACCGGGCTTTGGCTCCACGTCGCGCCCTCATCAATCGAGTACGCCTGATACCAGCGGCTGAGGTAGTCGTTGGGGTCTTCGCGGCGGTCATTCCAGCCAACGTGCAGCGCGCCATCAGCCGACACGTCCATCCAGGGGAAGTATTGATCCTTGCCCTGCCCGTCGCTGTTGATCTTCGTCGCGGCGGAGAAGGTAGCCCCGCCATCGGTTGATTTTCTAAATAGTATATCGCTGTGGAAGCCGGTGGCAGTTCCGCAGGTATAGGCGCTCTCCAGGTCGCCGCCGGAGTAGATGACGTAGACTTGCTGGGGATTGGTTGGCTTGATGCCCACCACAAACTGGCTGCGTGAGCGGAAGGAACTGTTACTACTATTGATGCAGAAGATGCCGCGCCCCGCTTGAGCGGAGGTGCAAGCGCCACCCTGCACGATGGGTACCACGGTGTAGGTGAAGGTTGCGCCACCATCGGTGGATTTGGCGAGTACATTCTGTACTCCGGCAGAGCAGCCTGCGCTGGAGCTGGTGTATTGCTGATAGCCGACGTAGAGGGTGCCATCGGAGGCGACCCGCGGCTGGCTAGCCTGCTCGTAGCCCTGCGCGGGGGCGACATCGCCAACGAAGAATGAGGCGCTCCAGGTTACGCCATTGTCGGTGGACTTGTAACCCTTGATGCGGTTGGTGGCAGGCAAGTCGCTGTAAGTGACGTAGACTGTGCCGAGACGAGGGCTGGTCGCGCCATTGTCCACTGTGATGTTAGATCGGTCAGGGGTGCTTACCGAGGTGGGGCTGCTCCAGGTCAGGCCGTTATTGGTCGAGCTGATGATGTAGGTGGATGATGCGTTCGAAAGGATCGAGGCATAGACAGTGCCGTTGTAAGCATAGACTACGCCAGGATCGCAGCAGGAGGGCGGCACCGGCGCATCTATTGCGCTCCAGGTCTGGCCCGAGTCGGTGGTGCGGTAGAGGCCGACCCCAACGGTTCTGCCATCATTCGATGAGCCAACCGCGAAATGGCTGTCGGTCGGGTTGATCGAGATTTGGAACTCGTTCTGGCTGCCAGAGAAGTTGGGGTTGGACATTCGCACATCAACCCCGAAGTTGGGGCTAGTGGGGCCGTTGAACAATTCGGGGTGGGCCTGCTGCTGCAAGGAGGTTTCGTAGGCAGCAGTCCAGATGTTGTCGAACTTGCCATGGTTGGCGGCCAGCCACTGCGGGCTATAGGGGTTCTGGGTCTGGGCTGGCGCGGCAATGCCAGCGCTGCCCCCCTTGGTCGCCTGGCTACTGGCGCTCTGAGTCTGGGGCAGGGAGGCCACGCTGGCATTGCTAGTGGCCGCCGCCTGAGTCTGCGCCATCCCGCCCATTATCAGTGCGCCCAGAGCGAACAGAACTAGCATGGGATAGAGCCTTTTGTTACGGAACATGATCAATTACCCTTTCTCTTGGATCTACTGCAGTCGAAGTTACGATGCGTATGCGGCGGCTAAGTGGCGGCTTGGGGGTTCACAAGTCTACCGCCACCATCCGGCAGTTGCTAGAGTGGCTAGCCCCCACCTCGCCAACCTCTACCTAACTAGCTGGGGTGAGCTAGACGGTGGTTAATTGGAGATGTTGCGCCAATGTCAGACTATCACATAAATGGGATGATTGTCAAACCATTTACTGAGGTTGCGGCGAGATCTCCACCGTCACTTTGATGCTGCTCTTGTCTTCCAGCGCGGCGAAGGCAGCGGCGAAGTTGTCCAAACCCTGGATGCGGTGGGTGAACAGGCGGCCCAGCAACCCCGGCCACTTCTGTTCGATGTTGGCAAGGTCTTGCAAGGCCGACTGGAAGTAGCGGCGGTTGGCGTTGACCGTGCCGAAGATCAGCTTGTTGCCCAGCACCAGCTCCATATTGATGGCATCGGCGGGGATCTGCAGCGTGTTACTGCTGCTGCTCAAGCCTGCAAGGCAGAGTACGCCGTCGTTGCCGATGATCGCCATTGCCTCGAAGATCAGCTGGCTGGCTCCGGTGGCCTCGAAGATGAAATCAACGTTGCCAATTTGCTTTGCCAGTGCGGTGAGCGACTGCTCCTTGTTATTGACGTAGTGCGCGCCGCTAGCCTCGGCCAGTTGACCGTTGAGGTAGGGCATGGGGGTGCGGGCCATGGTGTAGACATCGAGGCCACGCGCCCGCAGCAGGAAGGTTGCCAGCAGCCCCAGCGTTCCCGCGCCGGTGACGATCGCGTTTTTGGGCTGCCAGTAGAGCCGCTCCTGAATTCTATATGCCTGAGCAATGCCCTTTTCCGCCACTGAGGTTGGCTCCATCAGCACCGCCAGATCCGCCATCTCCTTCGGCACGTGCAGCATGAAGTCGGGTTTCTCCACATAATACTCGGTCAGATAGCCGTGCCTGCCTTTGATGCCGCGCTCGGTGTAGTTGCCCCACAGGCACATATCGCTCTCACCGAGCAGACAATTAGGACACTCATCGGGGCGGCGCACGGTGGCAACCGCATAATCGCCCACCTGCCAGTCAGTGACCCCCTCGCCCACTTGCTCGACCACGCCGAGCGACTCGTGGCCATTGACCAGAAAATCGTACCCAGGTGGGGCTTGGCCATACTTGCCCTCATTGATGTCCTTATCGGTGCCGTCAATGCCGACGCGGATGATGCGTACCAGCGCCTCGCCCACCGCCGGGGTCGGCTTATCCAGTTCCACCAGATGCGCGCTGTTCGCTTGCATCGGAGTTACGCCGATTGCCTTCATATTGCCTCCCTTTTGGATTGCAGATTTTATACCAATTAGCCGAGCAGATAGTATAAATTGGGCCAGGGCGAACAACGGTTCGCCCCTACAGAAATTATAGCGGCACCACGGCTAATTGGTATTAGATGGTGGATTGCAGATTGTGGCTGATGCAGCCCTGTTTGACCTTATTATAACACTTCTTTGCCACTCTATCCTTGCCACGGCAAGGCGGGCCACCGCCCGCCCCTACATTTCAGCCAACTTTTTATTAAGCGGGAACTAATCTGCTGCGGGTAACGTCTTTGTATCAACCAGCCAGTTAGAGTTCCACAATTCACAACCGTTAGCAAGCAGAAAGGAAGTAATACCATGCGTAGGATACGTGTTTACCTGCCCATCCTGATCGTGGTGGGCCTGATCGTGACGATAGCCAGCCTGGCGCTGGCGGGTGGCAGCCATGTGAACCGGATGATGAGCATGGCGGCCAGTGGCCTCGGCGACGGCGGTTACAGCTACAATTCGTCGGCTTCGCTGGACGGCAAGCAGGGAGAAGGAGCAGCTACTCCGACTACTGCCAGCGCAGTGCCACGCGGGAGCCTCAGCCTCAGCGAAGGCCCACGATATAGAATGACTACAGGCAGCAATCCCAGCTTGGGCGCACTGCCTGCTTCGGGCGGCGCTCCAGCGTTCCATGATTCGACTTCTGGTACGGGTGGGGGAGCGTTCGGCTATACGACGGCAATGACTGCGACCGGCGGTGCGCCGCAGGCAGTCGGCGGAGACCCCGCGCCGCCCAACCCCAGCGACCGCCCGGTTCAGGGTGGCAATAGCCAGCCCAGCCAGGATCAGAACCCATTGCGTGCCTCAGAGGTGGATGATACGGCCAGCTACGCCGCCTTCCTCAGCTACCTGAACGCCTATAGTGGCCCACGTACTTTCGCCCCCGACCTGGCGGAGCGTTACTTCGTGCAGGTAAATAACAGCCAACAGCGCCCAGTTGCCGATGCGACAGTGGATATTAGCAGCAACGGGCAGACGCTGTTCAGCGCCCGCACTGGCAGCGACGGGCGGGTGGTATTCTTCCCCCGCGTCATGCAAGGTGCGACTAACGCTCAGAAGTTCGATGTTAGCGTACACCGTGATCAGGCCAGCGCACAGACCAGCCTGGTGCGTGGCAGCGGCAGCGATACCGCCAGCGTCACGCTCACGACCGCACCCGACAGCCAGGTAAACCTCGATGTAGTCTTCCTGATCGACTCGACTGGCAGCATGGGCGATGAGATTGATAAGATCAAGTCGTCGGTTCACAGCATCACCCAACGCATCAGCCAACTGCCCAGCGCTCCGCATCTGCGTCTCGCGTTGGTAACCTATCGCGATCGTGGCGCGGACAACGAGTACATCACCCGCAAGTGGGACTTCACCACCGATGTCAGCACCTTTGCCCAGGAGCTTGACACTCTGGTGGCTTACAATGGCGGCGATTACCCTGAAGACATCAACGCCGGGCTGTTCGACACCATCAACCTGCCGGGCTGGAGCCAGAGCAACGGCCACAATCTGCGCCTTGTCTTTCTGGTCGGCGACGCGCCACCCCATCTCGATTACGCCGACGAGCAGCAGTACCCCGCCCTCAGCCAGATGGCGGCCAGCAAGGGCATCAAGATCTTCCCGATTGCCGCCAGCGGCCTCAGCGATGATGGCGAGTTCATCTTCCGCAACATTGCGGCGATGACCCTCGGCAAGTTCGTGTTCCTTACCTATGCACCTGCACCCAACGGCGCGCCTGCCAATGGCGGCAACCTCGGCGACACCACCCAGATGCACGTTGCCAACTATCAGACTAACAACTTCGATGATGTGGTGGTCAGCCTGGTCAGTCAGGAAGTCGCCAACCAGACCGCGCCAAAAGTGGTGCAGGGTGGCGGAGCCAACCCCATCGCGGTTGACCCCCAACCACCCACGCTACTTGACATGACGCTAACTAACCCCACGTCGAACAACCTGCTGACCTGGCTGCTGGCGCTCGGTTGGTTGCCGCTGGCAATTGTCGGTCTGATCATCTACCGGCGCAGCCAGCGAACGCGGTTCGCCACCGCCCTACCTGTCAGGAGGCCTGACCCTGAGACAGCGTCCACCACCGCTTGGTCCAAGCCTGAGCTAATCGAGCCGAAGGCAATCGAAGCGGCCAGCCCCTACGTCTACATCCGCCCTGCCCGCTACTGGGCCAGCGCCATCGGTGAGCAGCCCACCAGCCGCATCGAGGGGTAGAAGGAAGAAGGTAGAAGGTAGAAGGTAGATAACGATGGGGTAGGTGCTATTCGCACCTACCCCATCATCTTTAATCTTTACCTCTAATCTCTAGCCCAGGCAATGCACCTTCATCCTGATGCCGTTTTTAGGTCGGGTGGTGAACACCGCTTCGGCCTCGACATGATGCTGATATAGCTCGAACTTCGCCATCTGCGCCAGGGTAACGAGCAGCAGATGGCCCTCCATAGTGGCGAAGTGGCTGCCGATGCAGACACGTGAGCCAGCGCCAAAAGGCAGATACGCGCCCTTCGGGATGCACCTCTCGTTCTCTGTTGTCCAGCGCTCAGGGTCGAACTTGTACGGCTCTGGGAAGTAATCGGCACGATGGTGCAGCGCGTTGGGGCTGACGATGATGGTGGTATCCTTGGGGATATTGTAGCCGTCAATCTCCACATCGCGCAGCGTCGTTCTGGCAAAGCTGTCGGCAGGTGGGTACATCCGCAACGACTCCTTGAACACTTGCAATGCGTAGGGCAGCTTGGGCAAGTCTTCGAGCGTCGGCTTGCGCCCTTGCAGCACACTATCCACTTCGGACTGGAGCTTCGCATAGGCTGCGGGGTGGGTGGCGAGCAGATACCAGGCCCAGGTGAGCGCGACGGCGGTGGTCTCGTGGCCGGCGAGGAACAATGTCATCGCCTCGTCACGCACCTCGGTATTGCTGAGGGGGCTGCCATCCTCGTGCTTGGCGGCCAGCAGGATGGAGAGCAGGTCGCCTTTGTCTTCAGGGTTCTTGCGCCGCTCGTCGATGATGCGGTAGATGGTCTGGTCGAGGCGGCTTACCAGCTTGTGGATGCGGATGTTATGCAGCGTCGGCAACCACAGGGGGATGGGCAGGGGGCGTTTAAGCTCCGCGCCGAAGTATTCAAAGGCGGCAGTGATGAGCTTGCCGATCTGGTCAGCCTCGCCTAGCACGTCTACATCGAACAGGGTCTTGCCAATCACGCCGAGGGTGATCCGCATCATCTCGCGGCCAATATCTACTACCTGGCCGTTGGCCCACTCGCCCGCGATGCGCTGACCGTAGCCCACCATGGTGTCGGCGTAAGCAGCAATGCGGCGGGGCTGGAAGGCAGGCTGTACCATCCGCCGCTGACGGCGATGTGCGCCAGTGCGTTCATAAGCGCTGAATACACCCTCGCCCACCGCCAGTTGGATGATGGGGAATTGCGGTATCTTGTCGAAAGCATCAGCCTTGTCTACCAGTACCTCCTGCGCCATCGCGGCGGTGTTGAACAACACCACCGGGTAGATGAGGAAGTGCATCTTCACGATATCGCGCTGCTCTGCGCTGAAGCGCTGCCACAGACCGAGCCGATCTTCGGCAAACTGCTTCTGCACCCCGCGCAAGGGGGTTTCCTTGATGCCCGGAATAGGCTTTGCCATCACCTGGATTGCCATCGTCATGCTCCTTTGCCGCTGGGCGCGTGCGACTTGCCCATTGGAAATTATCCCTTAAGGTCTGCTGCGTGGCGCTTTACGGCCACATCGTTGATCTGCTTTAGCTCTTTGTTGTACATACCCCTCAAGATGCGTGGGGCAAGCACCCTCTCAAAGAAACCCCGAATGCCGGGGCTAGCATCCATATCAGTGGCAATCTGCACCATAGATTGGGCATCGTTCAGCGGGGTGACGGTAAAGGTGGTAACTTTTGTAGAGAGCGTATCGGACTCGACCAGCACGCGGCCCAGCTCCGGTTCGCTGACTACATCGCGGTAATTATGCGTGCTCCCACCAGCCTTGACGCTGAAGCTGACAATCGTGCCAGCGCCGTAGCCACCCTGCTCGACGGTCAAATCGCTGAAGTATTCGCGAGGTACCACCAGGTTATGGCCGTTGCGGTAGTCGGCAAGCAGCGTGTATACCTCGGCGGCTGGGGCGTTAATAACTGATGTTGTCTGAATGTGTATGCGACGCATAACTAGATTCACCGTTCCGTTAGTTGTTCGGTTTATGCGGATGGCATCATTGAAGCGCAGACGCATCTCGATGTTAGTGTAATATTTCACAATCGCTAATCAGATTATATCCAAATTTCCAGTCTTTGTCAATAGGTTTTTCCCACATATTCAGGCAGATTTTCACCAACCTTGACAGCGCAGCATAATTGTGATAAAAATAACGCGGCTATCTGGCCGTCATTTATGTTCCCACCAGCAACCGAACAGTGGTGTGGTCGTCCGTAGGGCGAACATCCTTGAGTGTGCGTCTCCATGTAGTGCGACGCTGGCGTGATCGTCCGCAGGGCGAGCGCCTTCCGGTGGGGTTTACTATAGTTCAGTTCCAGAAAAGGAGTGTGTTTCGCAGTATGAGCAGCAATAACCCCGGTAAAAACAAGCCCAACCAGAATCGGGTCGGCATACCCGTCGGCAGCAGCAAGCCCCGGCCCACCCCGCCCACCAGCGCAGCAGGTAGCGGCGGAGCGGGGCAGCCACCAACGCCCCCAACCCCGCCCGCCAAGCCTTACGACCCCAATGCGCCGCTGCCAGTTCCCCGCCCCCGTCGCCTCGACCGCACCGAGCGTATCCGCGAGGTCGCCAAAGGTGAGAGTAGCGCCGAGCCGCCGGTGCGCCGCTCCGCCGTTGGCGCAGGGCGCACCGGCGCAACCTCTAAGCGTGCATTGGGTGTGGCTACCCCCAGCGCCGCCAGCCGGGCAGCGATCGCCCGTGCCGACCGCCGCCGCACCAACAACCAGATACGTATTGGCCTGGTCGTCCTCGCCATTGTGGTTATCGCCACCGTGATTGGGGTTGGACTGCTCGGCAACAATAGTAGCAGCACCCCAGCCGCCCTCGCTCCCGCGGACCTGACTGCGACGGTGGTAGCTGGCAATACCGGGCAGGTCAGTCCTACCGCTGCCGTCTCCGCTCCCATCACACCGACCATCACGCCGACCAGCGCGCCTACTATCCCCTACCCTGGTGGGATACCGCCCACCGCTGCGCCAGTGGTGACCGCGACCAACGTCCCGCCTGGGCCGATTGCCATCAGCGTGACCAAGGGCATCGCCGACAAAACCATGACCATCATCACCAATCGCGGCACCATTGTCGCTAACCTTTTCAGCAACGCTGCGCCAAACACGGTGAAGAATTACGAAACGCGCGCCAATCGCGGTGAGTACAACGGGCGCAAGTTCCATCGTATCGAAACCTGGGTAATACAGGGCAACGACCCCACTGGCACTGGCAGCGGCGGCGGCTCAATCCCCACCGAGATCAATAATCTACCATTTACTGCTGGCTCTCTTGGTATCGCCCGCACCTCTGATATTACCTACAGCAACGATAGCCAGTTCTTCATTGACAAGTCTACCGACCCAAACGGCGGCCAGGACTTTAGCTTCCTCAACGGTGTCTTCGATACCAAGGGTGTACCAACTGGCGGCTACACCAACTTCGGCCAGGTCATCTCCGGCCAGGATATAGTAGACAAGATGCGGGTTGGCGATATAATCTACACCATCAAGGTAATTGACGGGGCCGCACCGATCCCTGCTAACACCGCGCCGACCGCAATAACCGGTACTGGCACTGTAACTAACACTGGCACCGTAACTAACACTGGCACAGGCACTACAACGATAAGCAGCACCGCGACGGTGAGCAGCACTAGCGTTCCGACTGACACCGCGCCGGTCAGCAGCACCGCCACAGTGAGCAGCACCAGCGTTCCGACTGGCATCACGCCAGCCAGCAGCACGGCCACGGTGAGCGGCACTGGCACCACTACATCTACGGCTACGCCGGGCAAATAGGCGGGAACGGCGGTAGAGTGGTTGACCCCGCAAGGGGATGAGACGAGGGGATGCCTGCAAAAGTCATCCCCTCGTTTGTTATATCAATTCGCGATGGTACCGCTATAGATTGAGGCAGGGCGAACAACGGTTCGCCCCTACAGAACTATAGCATCTCCTTGGCTAATTGATATTAGCGGGGTGAGCACGCTGCACCGCGGTCAGTGAATTAATCTCAGCCCCGTTGGGGGGTTAGTTGATCAAACTGGGGATGACTCATATCCACCCCCAACTCTACTGCCACCCGCGCAAACTCGTGCAGTAGCGCATCGTCTGGGGCAACACCTACATCGGCGGCCGCGTCGGCCAAAGCTTCTACCAGTGTTGAGTGCTGAGGACTGAGGACTGAGGACTGGAGGTTGCTCTGTAGGGGCGAACCGTTGTTCGCCCTGGCGGTTAGTAGGGGCGAACCGTTGTTCGCCCTGGCGGTTAGTAGGGGCGTGTCGTTGTTCGCCCTGGCGGTTAGTAGGGGCGAACCGTCGTTGGCCCTGTTAAGAGATGGCGTGGGGGCGAGGTCATCAGTGAGCAGCAACGAGTTGGCGTAGGTATCTGCCTCCCAGGGCTGATGGTGGATGACGGCATCGTAGCCAGCGGCGGCCCCTTCGAGGGTGTGATAGCGGGCCACATAGCGGCGGGCGTTGCGCCCCAGCACGGCACGGAGTGCAGGTTGATCCGCCAAAGCCAACAGGTATTCGAGCAGCAGCGCTTCCTCGTCTCCGTCCACCTCGATGCGGGCGGCGGTGGCGGGCGGTAGTTCGGCGAAGGCAGCGGTGTTGCTGACGATTACGGCCTGACCAGCGCCCATGATACGTAGCAACGCGGCGCTGGTTTCGCCTGCGCTGGGATAGCGCAGGTTGAGGCAGACATCGGCGGCGGCGAGGTAATCGTTGAAGCTGGCCGTGTCCACATGGCCGGTGACGACCACCCGTTCACCCAAGCCCAGCGCCTGGATTTGCCGCTGCACGTTGTAGTTCGCGCTGATGCTGCCCACCAGGAAGTAGCGCGAGTTTGGCCGCTCCATCGCAAACGCCTTATACGCCCGCAGGCTGGGAGTCAACCGCTTATAGGGATTGATATGGCCTAGGCTGGCGATGATGAACTCATCGGCGACCATGCCGAGGCGGGCGCGGGTAGCAGCGCGATCGAGGTGCGGCGGCAGCGGCACGCCCATTGGCACCACCGTTACCGGCTTATCGGGCGCAATCTCATTGATGGCGGCGGCCATGTAGCGGCTGTGAACGATCAGTTGGTCAGCAGCGGCAATGACCCGCTCACTGAGCGGAAAGTTGAATAGACTATCCGGCGTTTGCCCCAACAGCACGCGGCGGGCTGCTTCCGCGCCCCGCTCACCGTAGCGCAGGGCCATCTCGCGCTGATAATCCTTGCGCCGTCCCCCGTTGAGCGCCATCCACATCACCAGATGATGCAGCACATACTCGTGCAGCGCGACCACGCTGGGGACGATGCCTTGGTTGGCGAACAGCGCCTTGTGGATATAGGCGTGGGCGGGGCTGTTGCCCATCTGGTAGACTGCGGCGGCGAACGGCTGTTGCCGATGCAGGCGGGCGAAATCGCGGGCGTGGTGCACCGCAAAGCTGGCAAGCAAGTTGCTGTTGCTGGGCCGATAGTTGTCCACGATCAGAGTGACATCCAGCCCTGCGTCAGCCAGCCAGGGCAGCAACTCTTCGCTATAATCGGAGATGCCACTTTGCACCGGATTCAGCGGGCTGTAGAAAGCCACTCTGCCGGAGTGATGAGTGATGAGTGATGAGTGATTAGTTACTCGGTTCATTAACTCGGACCCCCTCCCAACCTCCCCCGCTGGGGGAGGGGCCTGTAACTCTTGCCTGACGCGCTGCAGTGCGGTGACAATGTGCAGCAGGAAGTCGTGGGCGTTGCGAGCGATGCCGTATGCTTGATGGGTACCGCGGTCCACTAGCTTGGACAACACGAACTCGTCCTGATCCACTGCTATGATCGGTAGGGGCAGCATCTCGCCGTCGCGGCGATAGAAGGTTGGCAGCATATTGCCGGTGGCAATGCTGTGCAGCGCAGTGGCGAGCATCACCGCCATAGTTACCCGCTTGGTGTGTTCGCGCATTACCATCTGAGCCTCCAGAGCGTCGGTAATCACGCCAGGGAGCGGGCCATCGTCGCGGATGCTACCCGCCAGCACCATTGGGATCTGATGCTTGACACAAGCATAGACGATTCCATCAGTGATGTAGCCTGCTTCAATCGCCCGCTCGATGCTGCCGTAGGCGCGGATTTGATTGATGGCGGCGATGTGGTGGCGATGGCCGCCGCGCACCGCCCGCCCCTGGCTATTGATGCCCAGGCTGGTGCCATACGCCGAGGTCTCCAAATCGTGGGCAGCCAGCGCGTTTCCTGCGAACAACACGCCAACGTAGCCGTTATTCACCAGCCACTCCATCGCCTCACGCGCCCCGCTGTGTACCACCGCCGGGCCTAGCACCCAGAGGGTGTTGCCGCTCTGGAGGCGGTCGGCCTCCAGCAGCTCGGCCAGTTCGTGATAATCGGTGCGCCGCTCACGGCTACTGCCGCTCGACATGAAGCTGAACACGTCGCGGCCCTCGTCCTCGTCTTCAGTGACAAAGGGGTTCTCGTTGACAAAGATGCCCTCCTCGCCATGCTCACGCTGGCCGAGAACGACCGCGGTGCCAGCGCCGACATAGCGCGGCTCGACGCAGCGCAAGCCCTGCTCGTCGAGTACGATAACAGCATCCATACGCGCATCGCCGACTAGCTGCCAGCCTGCCTCGACCTTGATGTAGGTGGGGAAATTGGTGGTGGAGTAGAAATCGGGTGGCACCACGCCATTTTGCGGCGCAGGGGCGGTACGAGCAGGTGGCGCATTAACCAGTAGCGGTACAGCAAAGTCAGGCGCGTTGTAGTGCAGTTTCTTCACATTACTCCTTAGGGGTACTGGGGTCGCTATCCATAATAAGTTAATAAGTTATGCAAGATTATACCGTAAGCAAGCGGGCGGGGGCAAGCGCAGTAGGGTGGACGGGTGGGTTATTACTTATGGGGCGGCTGGCTCCCGGCAGGGCGGGCCACTACCCGCCCTACGTTTACCTGATAACTTGTATCACCCCCAGGACGAACAACGGTTCTGCCTACTGACGTATGGGTGCGCTGCAGGAGTGCAAAATGTACCCACAAACCGCTGACAACTGTGTTATACTCCCCAGCGTGAACCAGATGACAAACCTAAATCCGAAATCCGAAATCCAAAATACCGTGGGATTGTTTCTCGTGCTGGCCGCCTTCTTCGTGCTAACCATGGGTGGTCACACCTATTCCAGCGACGAGGAAACCCTGTTCGCCACCACTGAGGCGCTAGCGCAGCAAGGCCAGTTCAACTTCACCCAAGCAAACAATTCGCCCACGGTGCAAAGCTTCCCCTTGCCCGACGACAGCGCGATCAGCAAGTATGGGCCGCTCAAGCCCATATTGCAACTGCCGCTTTACTGGCTGGGCAACGCGGTGGCAGGCGGCTACCCGACGGTGCAGCACGCCTTCATCACCCGCCTGTATGTAAGTATCTTCAACCCGCTGGTGCAGGCGGCGATTGCCGCGCTACTCTTCCTGTTCGCCACCCGCCTCGGCTATCGGCAGCGGGCTGGCCTGTTCATCGCCTTGCTCTATGCCTTCGCCACCTTTGCCTGGCCTCACAGCCGCACCCAGTTCGCCGAACCGCTCTCCGCGTTGCTGCTGTTTGCCTCGCTCTACTTCGCCTGGCGTGGAGGTGACCAGCCCAACAACGCAAATGTACCCCTCTCATCTGGGGAGGCGGTGGATGGTATAGCGCAGCTCACACCCTCCCCAACCCCTCCCGAGGGGAGGGGAAGGATTACCACCTGGTTTACTCAGCACTCAGCACTCAGCACTCGGCACTGGGTTAGCGGTTTGCTGATGGCCGCCGCGCTGGCAACCAAGCTGCAGAATGGGTTGGTTCTGCCCATAATCCTTGCCTATGTGGTCTGGCTGGGATGGCAGCGCCGCAATAGCTTGCGCTGGTGGCTGCCACCCGCTGCCTGGTTGGGTGGTTTCGTTGCTGGCTACATACCGCTAGCTCTATATAGCCTGCACTATTTTGGCGGTCCATTCAGCAGCGGCTACACCGCGACAGGTGAAACCAACTTCTTCGCTTATCCATTTGGCGCAGGTCTGTACAACCTGCTGCTCTCACCTGGCAAGGGGCTACTCTGGTTTGCCCTGCCCATTCTCCTACTGCCCTTCGCCATCCCACGCTTCTGGCGACAGCACGGGTCGCTGGCGATCGCCTGCCTGGCCGTGCTGCTCATTCACCCGCTTTTCTATGCTAATCTCTTTGCCTGGCACGGCGACGGCTCGTGGGGGCCGCGCTACCTGATGCCTGCGTTGCCGTTCGCCATCTTGCCGCTGGCCCCGTTGATTGACACGCTCTGGGCCAGCGGGCCGCAGCGGGCGCTCGTCTGGTTGGGTCGTGGCGCGGTCATCGTCCTGGTTGCCATCAGCGTAAGTGTGCAACTCTTTGGCGCAATAGTCAATTTCGACACCTACATCAATCAAACCGTTCAGCAGTACCACAACGACCTTAACGCCGCCGATAATTATCGTTACTTCACAATTGGCGGCTCACCCATCTTCGGCCAACCCCGCTGGTTGGCGGCCCGCCTCGCCGAGTGGCAGCCCAACCTCGACCCAACACCCGCTGCGCTCACCATGGTTAGTGGATTCTCCACCAGTGAAGGCCAACGCAGCGCGCCCCTGCCACGCTGGACCGCTGGCACGGGCATCATCCAGCTACCCTTGTCGGCCACCGCGCTTACCATCACCCTCACCCTCGCCGATTACCGCCCGCCCTCGCTGCCCCGCGCCCACGTCCAGGTGATTGCCGCTTATGGTTCGGCCAACGCTCACGCCATAACGGGCCAGCCTACCGCCAATGGCGCGACCTCATATCAGCTAACCTTCACCGGCGATACAGCGCAACGGATCGCCATCGTCAGCGACACCTGGAACCCTGCGACTACCGGCATTGCCCGCGACGAGACGCTTGGCATAGATCTGCTCGACCTGCGTACCAGCCCCATCCTGCCCATTGTTGGCGCGGCAATTGTGGGGATGCCGCAACAGA
>JANXYP010000090.1 GCA_025355955.1 Chloroflexota bacterium | reverse complement strand
TGGTATCAGGTTTGTTGCGGCTATTATAGCATGAGCGAGGCCACGATATTTGTTGTGAGCAGATAGTTCATCAAAGTGCAACGTATGTGTGGTGTAGGGGCGGGTCACGTCCACCTATTAGCATTGAGCTAAGAAGGTTGGGGATGGCTTGGGGGTATGGGGGTTCAGCCCCCAGCGGCTCAAGCGCATCAATGCCCATCGTATGCCACCCGCTGGCGGTCAGGCCAGGGCTACAGCCAACCCGTCGCACTCTGTCATGGCAACAGCTGTGGGCGATACCCCCAGACCCCTAGAGAGCCATCACCCTTAGGCACAAATCAGCAGGATGTGGGCGGCTGTTGCCTTAGCTTGATGTCTATGGGCGTATGCCATGCGCCCCTATGTCGGCGTGCGTAGTTCCGATAAGCGACGAGGCGCTTCACCAGGGCGTATGCCATCCGCCCCTACATCCTCATACCTCGCATCTAGTACCTCATACCTCATGCCTCGTACCTCAAACCAGAGCCAGCGCCACGCCCATCATTGCGCCCAGCATTCCAATCAGCAGGAAGCGCATCATCACCTGGGTTTCGCTCCAGCCCAGCAACTCGAAGTGATGCTGCAAGGGAGCCATCTTGAATAGGCGCTTGCCGCCAGTGATCTTGAAGTACAGTATCTGCAAGATGTCGCTCATCGCCACCGCGACGAAGATGATGCCGATAACTGGCAACAGCAGCCACTGTCCGGTCATTAGCGCGGCCACCGCTAGCAGCGCGCCCATCGTCAGACTCCCGGCATCGCCCATGAACACCAGCGCAGGGTGCGCGTTGAACCAGAGGAATGCCAGCAACGCTCCCACACTGATAAAGCAGAGCGGCACTACGGGAGCCTGGCCTTGCAAGTAGGCGATGATACCATATGTAGCGAAGGCCACCGCCAGCGTGCTGCCTGCCAGACTGTCCAGCCCATCAGTCAGGTTCACCGCATTGGCCGTTCCCACGATGATGAAGATGGCAATCGGGATATACCACAGGCCGATGTCATAGCCATGCGGACTTTCGCTGAACGGGATGTAGATGCTGTGTAGGTCGAGGTACTTGTACAGGATGACCGCAGTGATAGACGCGATGATTAGCAGCCAACCCAACTTGAACCGCGCCGACAGCCCCCCCTGCGCCCGCCCCACGGTACTGAGCAAATCGTCCACCGCTCCCAATGTGCCGCAACTGGCGAGGATACCCAGTGGCAGCAGCAGCGACAGGAACTTGAACTGGTTGATCGCCAGGAACAGCATCACCAGCACGGCCACCACCCCGATGATGGCGATGCCGCCCATGGTGGGCGTTCCCATCTTGACCATATGTGTCTTCGGCCCATCTATGCGAATCTGCTTGCCAATCTTATTGCGAATCAGGAAGTCAATCACCGGCCTGCCGACCAACAACCCCAATACGAAGGCGATTCCTGCCAGCACCAACGCCTGGCGCATTACATCTGCGGTTAGTGGCTTGGCCTGATCCAGCGCGTCAGCCAGCACGGTGATCTGCATGGGCTAGACTCTCACCTTCTGCACAATCTCTTCCATGTGCATTCCGTGCGACCCCTTGACCAGCACGTTGTCGCCCGGTTGCAGATTCGCGATCAGCCAATTTATCGCCTCGGCGTTGCTGCTGACGAAGTAGACGTTGGTGGTGGGTAGGCCGCTGGCAATCGCCTCCTGGCCGATGATGCGCGCCAGTTGACCGACCACAAGCAGCCGGTTCGCTACCGCTGCCACCCTCACCCCGACTTTGCGATGTCCAGCCTCCTCATAAGGGCCGAGTTCGAGCATATCGCCCAGTACCGCGACCTTCCGCCCCTGCAATTGTTCCAGCAGGTTCAGCGCGGCCAACACACTGGTGGGGCTGGCGTTGTAGCTGTCGTCGATGATGGTCGAGCCGTTCACCCCTGCTGCGGCGATGATGCGGATCTGCGCCCCGCTGCCTGCAGTGCCAGCATCGGCCAGCCCTGTCACTACCTGCGACCAATCCAGGCCCAGCAGCAGACCGACACTTGCGGCGGCCAGCGCGGTATGGACGCTGTGTTCGCCTAGCAATGGCAGGCGCAAGTGCAGCCGCTGGCTCTTGCCCAGTTCGGGGTTGACCTGCGCGGCATCGGCCAGCCTGCCCGCATCGTAGCAGAGGGTGAAGCCAATACCCTCCAACCCGCGCCCCTCGATGTCCTCGGCCCAAAGGTGGTTGCCGGGGTCTAGCCCGTAGAAGAAGGCGCGAGCGGCGGTCACGTTCGCCATATCGCGCACTCGCGCATCGTCGCCGTTCAATGCGGCCCAGCCGGTGGGCGGCAACGCCTGGGGCAACTCGCTCTTCATTTCGGCGATGCGCTCAATTGTTCCCATCGTCTCCAGGTGGCTCTCCGCCACAATTGTGACGATGCCGATCTGGGGGCGGGCGATACTGGCAAGCTCGGCGATCTCGCCCAGCCGCCCACCACCGCCCATCTCCAGCACGGATACCTGGTCGCCCGGCTGCAGGTCGAGTAGGGTCATCGGCAGGCCGGTCTCGCTGTTGTAGTTGCCCTCGCTCTTATGCACCTTGTATTTCTGGCGCAGTACGGCGGCGGCTACTTCCTTGGTGCTGGTCTTGCCCACGCTGCCGGTGATGCCCACCACGATGGGGTCGACCTTGTCGCGCCAGTAGCGGGCCAACGACTGCAAGGCGGTGGTGGGGTCATCCACGCGGATTAGCGCGACAATCTGGTGCGATGCGGGCGTGGTGGGCGTATAGCTGCGCTCCCGCTCCATAATCACGCAGCGCGCTCCAAGTGCCACCGCGTCGGGGATGTAGTCGTGGCCGTCCTGCTTTGCGCCGCGCCTCGCTACAAAGATGCAGCCGGGCGTGACCTTGCGCGAGTCGACCGTCACGCCGCTGAAGGCCGCGTTCGACATATCGGGCAGCGTCACCTGCCGCTCGAGGTTCATCCACTCCAGCGTCCCCTGCGTGCCAGCCAGCACATCACTAAGCAACAACATCTATCTATCACCCCTATCCCACTAAAGTAGCCAATTAGCCCGCCCCATTATAACCGAAATTATGAGTTTTGAGTTTTGAGTTTTGAGTAATACCAATTAGCCGTGGTGCCGCTATAATTTCTGTAGGGGCGAACCGTTGTTCGCCCTGGCCCAATTTATACCATCTACTCGGCTAATTGGTATTACTCCCCTCCCGCCGGGAGGGGCTGGGGGTGGGTCCGTGCAGCGCGACTCGCACCCTCCCCAACCCCTCCCGATGGGAGGGGGAACTACGCTCCACCATCAACCTTTGTTAGTCCGGCACCCTAAACTCAAAACTCAACACTCAAAACTCCCACAGGGTTAGGGTTGGTAGTCCGTCGGTTGCACTTTGTAGTAGACGAATAGCTGGTGGGCAATGTTGGCGAAGATAGGTACGGCAGTGTTCTCGCCCCACTGGCTGCTCTGGGGTCGATCCAGCTTGACGATCATCACGAAGCGGGGGTCGTCGGCGGGGGCGAAGCCAATCACCGAGCCGATCGTTGCGCTGCCTTCGTAGCCGCCGCCGGGCCGCGGCACCTGTGCGGTGCCAGTCTTAGCCGCAATGCGATAGCCCTTGGTCTTTGCCAACACGCCGGTGCCATGTTCTACTACCCCGACCATTATCTCGCGCATTACATCGGTGGTGGCGCTGTTCAGCACGTCGCGTACCACCTTTGGCTGGGTCTCGCTCACCACCCGGCCCTGCTTGTCGGTGATGCGCTGCACCACGTAAGGCTGCATCAGGTGGCCGCCGTTCGCCACCGCCGTAACCGCAGTCAGCAACTGCAGGGGCGTGATGCTGATGCCCTGGCCGAAGGCGTTGGTGTCGAGGTTTAGCGGCCCCCAGCCCGCGTCGCTGGGCTGGTTGACCAAACCCTGTCCCTCGCCAGGCAGATCGATGTTGGTTAGCTGGCCGATGCCGAAGTTTTGTAGGTACTTGTAGAAATCGTCTTTGCCCAACCGTTCGGCGATCGACATCGCCATAATGTTGTCGGATACCGCCAGGCCGGTCGCGGGGCTTTCGTTATAGTGGGCGGTACTGGTGTTGCAGATGGTGTAGCCGTACTTAATCGCGCAATGCGGTTCGCTGATGGTGGTATCGGCGGTGATCTTGCCCTCATCCAACCCTGCCGACCAGACCAGTGTCTTGAAGGTGCTGCCCGGCTCGTAGACCATGTTGACCACCGGGTTGATGAACGCACTCACATCGGGCTGATTGTAGTAAGTGTTGGGATCGAAGGTGGGGCGGCTAGCCATGGCGATAATCGCGCCAGTGTGCGGATCCATGATCACCACCTGGCCCGCGCCTGCGCCAGTGGACTTCATGCCGTCATCCAACGCCCGCTCGACCATATACTGCACGTTCATGTCAATGCTGAGGGTCAGGTCGTTGCCATCCGCTGGCGGCGCTACCCGCTGCTGGCCGAGCGGGATGATGTTGCCCATCGCGTCATGCTCCGCCGTGCTGCTGCCAGGCGTGCCGCCCAGTTGCTTCTCGTAGTAGCCTTCGAGGCCGTAAGCGCCCACATTGTCGAGGTCGGCATATCCCAGCACGTGGGAAAGTAGCACGCCGTTGGGGTAGGCCCGCTTGGCGTGGGTTTGTAGCTGCAGCGGCCAGCCATTTGCCAGTTCACGCATCCGCACGCTCTGATCGTCAGTTAGATTGCCCTTCAGCCGCAGCGTGCCACTCATTACCTTGCTCAAAGTGATATAAAGGTCGTCGGGATTGGCATTCAGCGGGGGAGCCAGCAGGTCGGCCAGCCGCCGCCGTTCGCTCACACTGCCCAGCTTGCCCATGTCCACATAAAGGTCGTCTGCAGTGGTATTGCCCGCCAGCAGGCCGCCATTGATGTCGTAGATCGCGCCACGGGTGGCGGGGATAGTGTCGGTCCACAGGTGGGCAGCCTCGGCCTTCCGGCTCAGATCGGCGTGCTGTTGCACCTGCAGGACGAACAGCCGCCCAGTCAGCGCCAGCGCCAGCAGCACGAACACGCTGAATACCACCCGCACCCGCGCCCGCGGACTCAGCCCCCGCCCAGTTCGCAGTTCCTTAGTCGCCCCTCGCGCAATGGCTGCCATTGGTCGCTCCGCTCCAAAGTTGAAAGTTGCTCTGTCACAGGGGTGGGCAACTAGAGCTCACGCACATGGACTTTCAACTTTCAACTTTCAACTTTTGGCTGCTAAAGGATTGTTGCCCACTACCACCCCTGGCGGCGAGCCGCTGGCCTGCGTTGCGGGTGGGGTTGCGGAGGCTACCACACTGGTGTCCACCTGGACGTAAAGGTAGCCGTTGCCAACCGGCACCATGCCCAGCTTGTGGCGGGCAATATCATCAATGCGGGATAGGGAGCGTAGGTTGGCGATGTCGAGTTGGATGTGCTGGTTCTCGCGCATCAAGTCGGTGTGGCGGCTCTCTGCCGCTTGCAGGCGGTAGTTCTCGCTGGCAACGCGGCTGGTCTGCATCAAATATAGCAGGCTTACCGCGCAGACGAGCGCCACCGCCAGCAGAAAGCGCACGGCGGGGTGCAAATCGAGGTAGTAGGGGAGGTGTTCGCGCCGCGCCCGCGCCTGTTCCAGCGGGCGCAGGGGCGCATCTTCAAGCGGGCGGATCTGCCCGCGCAGTGATCGAACAGCCATATTGCTTGCTCCTAATCCAAGAGGGTGGACGATAGGCGCTTCGCTTTTCGAGTTATGAGTTTTGAGTTTTGAGTTTTGAGTTAGCGATTGTAAGTTGCAGGCCACACTAACTTCCCCATACAACTCAAAACTCATAACTCATAACTCACAACTTCTCAGCAACGCGAAGTTTGGCGCTACGGGCGCGGGAGTTGGCTGCGGTTTCGGTTTCGGTGGGGATGGTCGGCTTGCGACCGATCAGGCGGAGGGTAGACGGGCGTTCGTGGGCGTAGATGGAGCCAGGGGTCATGCCGCGCTCTTCCTGCTGGAAGAACTGCTTGACGATGCGATCTTCCAGCGAATGGAAGCTGATCACCGCCAGCCTGCCACCGGGCCGAAGCAGGTCTAGCGCCGCTTGCAAGCCGATGGCAAGCATCTCAAGCTCGCGGTTGACCGCAATCCTGAGCGCCTGGAAGGTGCGCGTAGCCGGATGGATGGGATTTTTAGTCCGCCCTGCTACCCTGCCGCCTTGCGCTGCTGAGACGATCTCGGCTAGCTGGCGGGTGGTAGTGATCGGCTGGCGCTGGCGCTGCTCCACGATGCGGCGGGCGATGCGACGACTGGCCGGTTCCTCGCCGTTCTCATAGATGAGGTTGGCGAGTTCTTCTTCCCCTAGACTGTTCACCAGATCGGCGGCGGTTGGCCCCGCGTCGGTTGATGAAATCCCGCCCGCCCCCACTCCTTCAGCGTATGGCCCCGCTGAAGGGGTAAAGGCGAACGGGAAAGAGGAGGAAGCCGTGATATTGCTCCGGTCCATCCGCATATCGAGCGGCGCATCCGCCCGAAAGCTGAAGCCGCGCTCGGCCTGATCGAGTTGCATCGAACTCAGCCCCAGGTCGAGCAGCACGCCGTCCACTTCTCCGGCCTGCCAGCCCCAGGTAGTTGCCGCCAGTGCGCGCATCTGCGCGAAGTTGCCGTGCGCCAGCCGATAGCGACCGGCGTATTGCGCCAGTTTACCCTCGGCCAGCGTGAGCGCCTCCGCGTCGGCATCTATGCCCAGCAGCAAGCCATTTGGCCCGCTTGCCGCCAGGATACCGTGCGCGTGTCCCCCCGCACCCAACGTCCCGTCTATATAGCGCCCACCCGCCCTGATTGCCAGGCCGTCGAGCGCCTCCTGGTAAAGTACCGAAACGTGCATTTGTGTTCATTTCCGTAGGAGCAAACCGTTGTTCGCCCTTTCGCATTTAGAACAACCCAACCAACTGCGCCGCGATGTTGTCAATATCGCCGTTGACGCGGGTCTCGCGCTCCACCCACGCCGCCTGTGACCAGATCACGATGTGCGTATTCATCCCCACCGACACCACATCCCCATCAATCGAGGCGTAGTTGCGTAGCATTGCGGGTACGATGATGCGCCCTTGCGCGTCAATCTCGCACTCGCTGGCCCCGCCGAAGATGAAATACTGCAGGTCACGAGCGTTGCGGTCGACTTGCGACAACTGGCTAAGTTGCTGGGCCAGCCGGTTCCACTCGTCCATCGGATATAGCACCAGGCAGCGGTCTGGGCTACGGGTAAGCACCGCCTTCTCGCCCAGGGAGTTACGCAGCTTGGCCGGAATGGCTAGCCGCCCCTTGGCATCCAACGTATGCTCAAACGTACCCAGGAACATTCTGCGCTCCCCACTTTGCCCCACATATAGACGCGGAAAAGGTAGCGAGGAGAAGATTTGGCCCCTTCTCCCCTTACCTTTCCTTCTTGCCGAGCGCTGCGCCGCCTCTCGACCGGATGAGGATTTGGCCCCCTCATCCGATGCCCCGGCGCAGACCCGACCTATACTGGAACATCAGCGATATAGTGACACGCTGGCGGGCAATGGTGACAGGCTCTCACCCCTGTCAGTCAGGTTGAAGCAGGCAGTTTTCCACAAAACTCCCCACTTTTCCCCACTTTGCCCCCCAGTTATCCACATTATACCCTATTTCTGAAAAAAAGCAAGGGGTTTTGCCCACCAATTTTGGGCAATTTTCCAAAATAAGACATGATTAGGCTCTTGTTGTCCACTCCCTGCCGTGTTATACTCTGCACGGAGGATAGAGCGATGAACGAAGCGCAGGACAACTACTATGTGTTTGGCGACCCCGCCCAGGATCGCCGCCGCCTCGACAGCCAGACGAAGCTGTTGGGGCAATATATCGCCACTCATGTTCGCAGCTTCTTCGGCGACAATGTACGCGCCATTGTAGACGTGGGTTGCGGCGAGGGGCAGCTTGGCTTTACCCTACTCGACGTATATCCTGGCGCGTCGTTGCTAGGGATAGATCGTGACGCAGCGGCGGTTGAACAGGCCAGCAAGGTAGCTACCGAACGCAAGCTCAACGCCCGCTTTGCAGTCGGCGATGTGCAGCAAGGCTTGCCGCCCGGCCCCTACGACCTCGCGCTGATCTCCTTGATGTTGCTGCATAGTAATAGTCCCCAGCAGATCTTGCAGCATACCTACGACCAGCTACGCAGCGGCGGCGGCCTGTTGGTTATTGATGTTGTTCCCAACCTGCCCGCTATCGCTGACTTCGGCGCTGATTATCAGCGACTATCCGCACTGCTCTACACCACGCTTACCCGCATGGGGCTGCACCCCTTGATTATGGACGAGCTGCCCGCGCTGTTGGCGGGGATTGGCTTCGTTGACTTTGCGCGGCGTGAGTCAATGACCGATCATCCCGCGATTACCCACAATGCCACCGAGCGCACCTGGGCCAGCGCGGCGGGCATCGGCGCGATCTACAATGCCCGCCACGGCATCGCCGCCGCAACTGGTACGCCGGTGGCCGAGATCGAGCAGATGGTGGCGCGGGTGGCGAACCACTGGACCTTGCAGCCAGTCGCAAATATGCCACCCGTCTTCGCGGTGGCAACTGCCCTTAAACCATGACCAGCAATTTAGCAAAGGCGAACCACGGTTAGCACCTACCGAACGACAGGGCGAACCACGGTTAGCACCTACCGAACGACAGGGTGGAACCGTGGTTCGCCCGTACCAACGACGGCGCAACCACCCAATCATTATAAGCCGATCGCGGCAGGGCGAACCACGATTAGCCCCTAGCGAACGACTTCTGTTTCGCGTAACTCCTATAAATATGACAATCGCATTGTCACATTTTAGTTACCTCTCGCTTCACCAAATACGGACACTTCCCCTGTCTATACTTGCAAAAGTGCAATTAAAGTTATACACCGTAATTGTGGATAACCGTGCCGTTTTGTGGATAACCCCCTTGACAAACACAATATCTTGTGATACACTCTATTTAGTGTTTCGACCACCACTAAAACGCAACATCTAGTTACCGCGCTGCCCCTTACTCCCCTTACCCACTAGCTGCGCGATAGCTATGCCTCATCTACTTGCGAACTCGCAAGTAATTAAGCCTTGTTGCAAGCAGAAAATACCGTTGCGCGAGGTCCGCTAGTGGTCGAAAATGAAATCACAATGGAGAAACCTGAACTATGCGCTGCCCCTACTGCCACCACAACGACTCGAAAGTGATCGACTCGCGTGACACACCCGACAACGACGGCATCCGTCGCCGCCGCGAGTGCTTGAAGTGCAATCTGCGTTTCACTACCTACGAGCGGGTGCAGCCGGTCAGCATCAGCATCGTGAAGAAGGATGGCCGCCGCGAGGAATACAACCGCCAGAAGCTGTTGGAGAAGATCCGCATCGCCTGCAGCAAGCGGCCCATCCCTACCGAGGCGATCAACAAGGCAGTCGATGAGATCGAGGTGGAGCTGTTTCGCACCGGCGAGAGCGAAGTGCCTAGCCGCGCCATCGGCGAACTGGTGCTGAACAAGCTGCGCGGCCTCGATCATGTTGCCTACATCCGCTTTGCCAGCGTCTACCGCGACTTCCGCGATATAGACAGCCTGCGAGCGGAACTGGAGCAATTGCAGGGCGCGAAGGCCAGCGCCAACGGCAGTAGCGCGGAAGAAGCCCGCCGCGCCCCCCGCCGCACCGCCGCCAAGCGCGGCAGACGTTAACTCAGCCAGCCGCCGATCCCGACGATTGTGGGAGGCGGCTGGCTGTGTCTGGTTCGGCTTTACATAAATCATCGCGCCTGTAACAGGCGGCAAGGGCGTGATAAATCATGCCCCCAGGTTGCCACCCTCGCAGGCGCATCCCTACTATTAACTAACCCGTACCCTGGAAAGGAGCAAACACAGTGAAAATCGAACGACGCTTCACCAAAGCGGGGGCTGACCACTATGCGGGCATTAACTTCGTGCCGCGCACCTCGAAGATCAGCAACCCCGATGGCAGCGTAGTCTTCCTCGCCGAGAACGTGATGGTGCCGGATAGCTGGTCGCAGGTGGCGACCGACATCCTGGCGCAGAAGTATTTCCGCAAGGCGGGTATTGCCACCGCGCTCAAGCCGGTGAAGGAGAAGGGTGTACCCGCCTGGCTGTGGCGGCACGAGCCGGATGAGGCAAAGCTAGCCGAACTGCCTACCGACCAGCGCAAGGGAACGGAGACTGACTCCCGCCAGGTGTTCCACCGCCTCGCTGGTTGCTGGACGTACTGGGGCTGGAAGCACGGCTACTTCAGCAGCGAAGCCGACGCGCACGCCTTCTACGACGAACTCTGCTATATGCTGGCCCGCCAGTACGCCGCACCGAACTCGCCGCAGTGGTTCAACACGGGGCTGCACTGGGCCTACGGCATCGCTGGCCCAGCCCAGGGCCACTACTACAACGATGGCAAGACAGGAGAGTTGCTGCGCTCCACCTCGGCTTACGAGCGACCGCAGCCGTCAGCGTGTTTTATTCAGTCGGTGCAGGACGATCTGGTGAATGAGGGCGGCATTATGGACCTGTGGGTGCGCGAGGCCCGCATCTTTAAATACGGAAGTGGTACGGGTTCCAATTTCAGCGCCCTGCGTGGGGAGCATGAGTCGCTCTCCGGTGGCGGCAAGTCGAGCGGGCTGATCAGCTTCCTGCGTATTGGCGACCGCGCCGCTGGCGCGATCAAGAGCGGTGGCACCACCCGCCGTGCTGCTAAGATGGTCATCGTCAACATTGACCACCCCGACATCGAGAGTTTCATTGACTGGAAGGTGGTTGAGGAGCAGAAGGTTGCCGCATTGGTCGCGGGCAGCCGCCTCTGCCGCCAGCAGATTGACAAAGTAATCAACACCTGGCGCTCCGCCAATGCTGAGGGGCTGAACGGCGAACGCCCCGCCCTGCTGGCCGACCACAAGAAGGCGCTGCGCGATGCCCGCCGTAGCGGCGTGCCAGAGGGCATGATCGGGCGGGCGCTGCAAGCCGCCGTGCAGGGCTACACGTTCGACTTCCCCATCTACAACGTGGACTGGGACAGCGAAGCCTACCTGACCGTGGCGGGCCAGAACTCCAACAACAGTGTGCGGGTGAGCAACGACTTTCTGCGCGCCCTGGAGCAGGATGCCGACTGGCAACTGACCCGCCGCACCGATGGCAAGGTGAGCAAGACGATGCCTGCACGCACGTTGTGGCAGAAGATCAGCGCCGCTGCCTGGGCCTCCGCTGACCCTGGGCTGCAGTTCGACGGCACCATCAACGAGTGGCACACCTGCCCCAACGATGGGCCGATTAACGCTTCTAACCCATGCTCCGAATATATGTTCCTCGACGATACCGCCTGCAATCTGGCAAGCGTTAACCTTGTCAACATGATGAGTGAAAATCCAGCGGAAGTGGTGGACGTAGCCCGTTACGAACACGTCATCCGCCTGTGGACACTGGTGCTGGAGGTCAGCGTGCTGATGGCGCAGTATCCCTCGCAGGACATCGCCCAGCGCAGCTACGACTATCGCACCCTCGGACTCGGCTACGCCAACCTGGGCGCGATGCTGATGCAACTGGGCGTGCCTTACGACTCGCTGAAGGGGCAGGCGCTGTGCGGCGCGATTACCAGCATCCTCACCGGCGTGGCCTACGCCACCTCCGCCGAAATCGCAGGTGAGATTGGCCCGTTCAGCCGCTATGCAGCGAACAAGGAGCCGATGCTGCGGGTCATCCGCAACCATCGCCGCGCTGCATACAACATGAGCGCCGCCGATTACGAAGGGCTGACCATCACCCCAACGGGCATCGACCCCGCCCATTGCAGCGCCAATCTGGTCGTCGCCGCCCGGGCTGCGTGGGACGATGCCTTGCAGAAGGGTCAGCAGCATGGCTATCGCAACGCACAGGTCAGTGTACTTGCGCCAACCGGCACGATTGGGCTGGTGATGGACTGTGATACTACAGGCATAGAACCCGATTTCGCCCTGGTCAAGTTCAAGAAACTGGCCGGTGGTGGCTACTTCAAGATTATCAACCACAGCGTGCCGTCCGCACTGCGTCACCTCGGCTACAGCGAGGCTCAGATTAGCGAGATCGTGCAATACGCCACCGGCGCTGGCACGTTGAAGGGCGCACCGGCGATCAACCACGATACCCTGAAGGCTAAGGGCTTCGACGATGCCGCGCTGACCCGCGTCGAGGCTGGCCTCGGCTCCGCCTTCGAGCTTGACTTCGCCTTCTCAGTCTGGTCGCTGGGCGAGGAGTTCTGCAAATCCCAGTTGCACCTCAGCGATGAGCAAATCAGCGCTGGCAGCCTCCTGGCCGCCCTGGGTTTCAGCAAGGCGGACATTGCCGCGGCCAACGATTACGTCTGCGGCACGATGACGGTGGAGGGTGCGCCGCACCTGAAGGACGAGCATCTGGCGGTATTTGACTGCGCCAACCGCTGCGGGCGTAACGGCGTGCGCTACCTCAGCCCGCAGAGCCATCTGCTGATGATGGCCGCCGCCCAGCCGTTCATCAGCGGCGCCATCTCCAAGACCATCAATATGCCCAACCATGCCACCATCGCCGAGGTGGAGGATGCCTACCTGCAAAGCTGGAAGCTGATGCTCAAGGCAGTCGCACTCTACCGCGACGGCTCGAAACTGAGCCAGCCGCTCAACAGCATGGGCGCTGACGATGAGGAGGAAGAGGAGGAACTGGCCGCCGCCACTCCGCTGACCCAGACCTTCGCCCTCGCCAGCGCAGCGGCGCAGGAGCTACAACGAGCCGCCGCCCAGCGCGACCGCCTGCCCAACCGTCGTGGCGGCTACACCCAGAAGGCCCGCATCGGCGGCCACAAGCTCTACCTACGCACGGGGGAATACTCTGACGGGCGACTGGGCGAGATCTTCATTGATATGCACAAGGAGGGCGCGGCCTTCCGCAGCTTGATGAATTGCTTCGCCATTGCCATCAGCCTCGGCTTGCAATACGGCGTGCCGCTGGAGGAGTACGTGGATGCCTTCGTCTACACCCGCTTCGAGCCTTCGGGCATGGTGCAGGGCAACTACCACATCAAGATGGGTACTTCGGTGATTGACTACGTGTTCCGCGAACTGGCAATCTCCTACCTCGACCGCTTCGACCTTGCCCACGTTCCTGGCGATGGCGAGGAGATGCGCCCCGATGCGGTGCGTCAGTTGGAGCCGATTACCCCAATCATGATCAACGCTGGCCCCGCCGCGCTCACCCCATCGCACCATATGGACCCGCTGCACATCCACAGCAACGGCAACAGCAATGGCAACGGCAACGGTCACGTGTACGATGACAACCCGATGAACATGATGCCTCTCAGCATTGCGCCGGTTGCCTCGCGCTCCGGCCACACCTCCACCCTATCACTGCAAGCCACCCAGCTAGCCGAGGCGAAGATGAAGGGCTACGAGGGCGAAGCCTGCCCAGAGTGCGCCTGCTTCACCATGGTGCGTAACGGCACCTGCCTGAAGTGCGATAGCTGCGGCGCGACGAGTGGGTGCAGTTGATCTGATAAGCACTAAAGGGAGGGGCAGGTGGGTGTATTGCCTGCCTCTTCCCATTGGATAAAGGGTCTAACGATTAGTTAGAAGGGACCGGAATGGCTGACCTTAATCATGTCACAAACTTCACTCAGGCTCGGAAGGACTTGTTCTTTGAGATAACTACCCATCTTATTGACTGTAAGGCAAAGTGGTTTATGATCGAGCCTGCAATTCTATATTCCTCATTCAATGTGTCTATAGAACCAGGAGAGGAGTCTCAAGTATGTCAGCCAACTTTCGAGGTCACCGGTACATATACTGACTTGCTTGCTCTCACCGAATATTTTGAGCTAGTACAAGGGGGTCCCTTCCTTCATACGGGAAAGCTTACAGCACTCGCCAAACATGGATACAATGTACTTGCCCAAATCAAGATTCTGTATTATTTGCAGCACTTGATGCAGGAGGATGAGTATGATTATAAGAGTAAGCTGATCTTTCCTAGAGAGATTGGCGTGGCTGTACGAGCATTCACTTACAATGTAGAGAACCTGGTTAGCGATAAGTCTGTGGGGAAAGAAAAAGTAGGTGGAGGACTTCCATATCTGTATATACAGGATAAAGGCTTGAAGAGAATTGAAACAGGGATATATGACCTTAACATAGATCCTGACCTTAAGCCCGCTTCTATTCAAGCTATTTCCTCAACTGAGGAGAACAAAATTGCCTCTCCAAGATTGCCACAGCAAACCTGGAGCTTTATCAAAAATGCTAAACTGAAGGAGATGCTTGCCAGAGATTACGCCGAATTGGGAGAGTTGCTGAAAGTGCAAGCACCTAAAGCGACTTTGGTTATGTGCGGATCAATCATGGAAGCTGCTTTGATAGCCGTACTCAGCAGGAGGAAAACATCAGCTATCGCTAAGTTCTATGATCTGTATTTGAAGGCGAAGAACCCAGCTAAAGCCACACCACCTTTCGATGAGTGGAAGCTATACCAGCTAATCGAAGTGGCAGCAGAGATAAAAATCCTTGACGATGACGCACGTCGCCACGCAGGTATCGTCAAGGATTACCGGAATCTAATCCACCCTGCTGCTGAGATTCGGCGTGAGTCAAAGGTGGATGGCTATATAGTGACTTCAATGCTAGCCCTGCCGCCCAGTGTCCCAGCCCCCAGCTGATGAGGGGGATTCATGCTGCTAGTAAGAGCGACGGCTTGCCAACCAAAAATTGGCATATTCGCGCCAGATAGGTGTATGGGCGAATCGCATACGCCCTGCCGCCCAGTGTCCCAGCCCCTAGCTGATGAAGGGGATTCATGCTGTTAGTAAGCGCGACGGTTTGCCAAGCAAAAATTGGCATATTCGCGCCAGATTGGTGTAGGGGCGAATCGCATACGCCCTGCCACCCAGTGTCCCAGCCCATCGTAACTATGTCTACCCCGGTTTGTGGCAGCGACTCCCGCAGTAACAGGTACCGCAGTTTTTTATTGGGTGCCTGCAGAAAAGGCTCTTGCAGCAGCGGTGCGGCTGCCACTGTACATAAGATTAATTCTAACAGATCGCCGGCAATGAATATGACCATCACTTTTGTAATGGACATTGAATGAAACAGCAATAAAAGAAC
>JANXYP010000088.1 GCA_025355955.1 Chloroflexota bacterium | reverse complement strand
AGCTCAAGGCGTGGTCACACCCTTGTAGACGATCTGAGCCATCTCGTCGCGGCGGATTGAGTTGTTGGGCCTGAAGCTGCCGTCGGGATAACCATTAATGACCCCCTTCTGGTGCGCGGTCTCGACGAAGGCGTAGAAGATACTCTGGGGCGGCACATCGCTGAAGGTCTGCCCGGTGGTTGGGGTGTACAGCGGATAGTGGGCCGCGCCGATGACCAGCTTGGTAAGTTGTGCCCGTGTAATTGCCAGATTAGGCAGGTAGCAGGGATAGGCCACGCCGTGAGCCGCACAAGTGGTGGCATCGAAGCCGCTGAGGATACCCGCATGGTAGCCGCTCTCGATATAGACATAGGCGAAGTAGCTAGGCAGTACATCGCTGAAGTCGGGTGTGCCGGGTGGGGTGTAGGATGGCAGCCCAAAGCCGAGCGCGACGATCTTTGCGAACTGGCCGCGTGTGGCCGTGCCTGCGGGCGTGTAGTGCGTTGCGTCAGTGCCATTTATGACCCCGGCGCACGCGAGATAGCTAATCGCAGTGTAGAAGACGTTGCCCTGGGTGTCCACGAACGGGTTAGCGCAGCCAGTGGGTGTTGAACCGTCAGGGGTGTTTGTTGGTGCGGGCGTATTGGTTGGTTGCGGGCCACACGAGGAGACGGCAGCTTGCTCGACGGAGTTCAGCTGCGAGCCGTACTGATTGATGCCGTCAATAGCAACCACATTATTAGCCACAACTACACCAGCGGATTCGGCAAGCTGGGTGTTAAGCTGAGGGCCGTATGTCCAGCTATCGGTGGCCGGATCGTAAATTTGGGCAGCGTTGAGGGATGGAGCTACTTGCGTTGGGAAGGTGTGAGGCTGGTGCGGCGTGGTGTCAAGATACCCACCGAACGCGGTTTTGCCCCCGAATAGATAGAGGCGACCATCCGCTACCGCGCTACCGGGAACGTAAACACCAGCAAGCAAGTTAGTGCGGGTAAACCAGGTATTGCTGGCGATGTTGTAGTCATATGTGCTGGTGTACACCACCGAGATGTTGAGACCACCCGCAACATAGAGATGACCGTTAATCAGGCCATATCCTGGATACTGCGCCGCAGCGGGCATATCAGAGAGCGAGGTATTCCACGTATCGGCTACCGGATTGTACTCCCAGGTTTGCGCGGCGCTATGGAAATCGCGATCAACACCACCCGCAAGATAGATATTGCCATTCCAGTAGCCAACCGCTGCCCCTGCCCGCGCCGCTGGCATATATGCGCCCTCACTCCAGCGATTGGTAGCCGGATCGTAGATATGGCTATAGTCATGAACAGTGTTGCTGGCATCATAACCGCCGAAGAAATACAGCTTGTTGTTAATTGGTGAGTAGACCCCCGACATCGAATCGTAAGAACCTGGCAGATTAGTAAGCTCAAGCCAGGTCCTGCTAGCCGGGTCGTAGCGCAACAGTTGGTTGGTATCAGAGTAGGGGGCGAAGAAACCGCCCGCAGCATAGGCGTACACATCGTTACTGGCTGCCGACACATAGGCAAGCTTGTTGGACATCTGGCCGCCTGCCGACCATGGGCCAAGCGCCGAGCCATTGCAACTGGGCGGCGTAGAGGTAGGTGAGGGTGTTGGAGTGGGGGTCTGGGTTAGCAAGGACGTATTGTTGAGCAAGACCGATATTACGCTGGAATTGCTGTCAATTGTAGCGATGTCAGGCTTGCCATCGTTGTTGAAGTCACCTACTACAATGCCATCAGGAAGTTGATCACTAGGAAAGGCAGCAGCATTCTCAAAGTTGCCGTCGCCAACCCCAGCCAGTGCCTCCACATTTCCAAAGCTAGCAAGAGCGAGGTCGAGATTGCCATCGAGATTGAAGTCACCAGTCGCCAGATAGCCAGAGTAGACGGGGAAGTAGGTATATGGTTGAAAGCTGCCATCGCCATTACCCAGCAACACGGCCACCGCAGCATTCCGACCAACGCCGACGGCAATATCAACATTGCCATCATGATTGAAGTCGCCAGTAACTTCCCCACCCTGCTGAGAACCCACATATATCAAGTGCGGGGATTGGAAGGAGCCATTGCCATTACCGAGCAGCACCGCTATTGAGAGGATATTGTCGCCGTTGCCAGAGGCCACAAGATCGAGCTTGCCGTCATGGTTGAAATCAGCCAGCGCTAGCGATAGAGCCTCGAAGTCCGCGCTAAAGTTGATTGAAGGCTGGAACGTGCCGTTGCCGTTGCCAATCAATACAGATATGCTTGTGTGGCCCTGACCATCGGTGTTTAGCACTGCGAGGTCGGCTGTGCCGTCATTGTTGAAGTCTGCAACCAGGACGAAGAAGGGATAACTACCTGCTGGTGAGGTGATCGGTGAACCGAAGCCGCCTGCCCCATTGCCAAGTAGTACCGAGACGCTATTTACTTGCTCATTAACCGCGACTATATCGGCATTGTGATCCCCGTTGAAGTCGCCGGTAGCTACTGCAGCGACACCATAGCCAGTGGTATAGGTGACCGGGGCGGTAAAGTTACCTCCACCGTTACCAAGCTGGACATAGAGATTGCTACCAACTATCGCCAAATCAAGTTTACCATCGTGGTTAAAGTCGGCAGTGGCGATATCGAAGATAGCAGCATTGCCAACTGAATCATAAAGTGCAGGAGCGAAGCTGATGTTATTATCGGTGGGGCGGTGGGGTTGGCTGGCGTTGGGCAAGCTGGAATCAGCGAGGTAACTGGGTGGAGCATAAGTTTGGGATTTGCTAGCAGCGACACTAGGGACAGCCTGGCTGGAAACCAGGATGAGAGAGAGAGCCAGCATCGCCACGATCACAGCGGCAGCGGGCTTGGACATATAGAGGGGGTTACTCATCATTTTACTCTCTTTTCTGCATTGTAGGCTAGCAGTTAACATAAGATGTGATGGCTAATATAGCAATTTGCGTGCCATCAGTGTACAGTCACTACACCTATAAACTACCAACGGGACAGCTTGTTAGTCGCATGGTACGGGTAGCCCAGCCACACGGAAGCATAAAGAGACTGGCCGAAGCATGGGCGCGTACCCATGCCCGGCATCAAGAGCAGCGAGGAGGGAAGTAGCGATGAACCAGTGGTATCCCACAAGCCCGCCAGCGGAGGAGAAGCGGCCAGTGGCCTACGCCGCGCCGAGGGGCGCAGCATCAGCTACCGCGATATCGTCAGCGGCAGAGCCAGCCCACCCCAACACTAGCCAGGAACCCTGCGCCTGCGGTGGCAAGGGCTACGTGTTCGGCGAGGATGGCTACTGCCCGTGCGCGGCGGGGGCGGCAAGACAGACCGAGGAGCAAAGCTGGGTAGTAGAGCGCATCTGGGGCGAGGCGCGCATCCCGGCGGAGCTAGCGGAGCGGCGTATCGCGGGCTGGCCGGGCGACGCAGCGGTGAGGGACTATCTGCTCACCTGGGTGAGCGCCTGGCAGGGCAATCATGGCCCATCGCTGGTGCTGACCGGACGAGCGCGGTCGGGCAAGACCGGGCTGGTGCTGGGGCTGGCATATGCGCTAGTGGAGCAGGTTGTGGCCGAGCGAACACCGCGCTTCAGCCTGCGGTTCGTGACCGCCTACGACTTGATGGCGGCGCTGTCTACTTGGCAGGGGCGAGAGGAACGCTTCCGCCAGTACCTGGAATGCGATCTCCTTATCCTCGACGACCTGGGTAGAGAGCCAGCCTGGGATAGCAATGTCGCCAACCTCACGCGAGTAGTGATGCACCGCTACAATCACCAGTTGCCCTTGATGATCACATCCAACCTCAGCTTCGGCGAAATCGAAGCCAGGTTTGGCAGGGATGGCGATGCGGTGACCGGCAGGCTGCGGGAGATGGCACGCGGGTTCGTGGTCGAGGGCTTCGGCGAGTTAAGCGGCGAAGCGAAAGCGAAAGCGAATCGGCTCTAGCTCAGGGTTCCGCACAAGGCAAGAGTAAGTTGTTGTTGCCGCACTGGACACCC
>JANXYP010000079.1 GCA_025355955.1 Chloroflexota bacterium | reverse complement strand
CCCGACCAGGGCGTACAACGGCTCGCCCCTACCCACGCTTGCTCTGCAAGAACGTGACGCACACCCAATCAGAGCGAACAACGGTTTGCCCTGGCCGACGCTTGCTCTGTAAGAACGTGACGCACACCCTGCTAGTTTGATCCGTAGGAGCGAACCGTTGTTCGCCCTGATCTGACGGCTAGCATCAATAGCGAAGCTGGTCAATGGCGGTTGGCCGGTGTGAATTATAGTTTAGATTTGCTGGACAATGCTCTAAGTTTGTGATAGACTGAAGTTGGAGTGGTTGAGAGAGAGATAACCATTGCGCTGCGAAAACTGCCTGAGTGATAACCCGCCCACCGCTACGTTCTGTAGCGAGTGTGGCACCCGCCTGATCGCCCCTGCTGAGGATGAGCGGCGCTTGGTAAGCGTGTTGATTGCCGATATTGCCGACTTTTCCGCGCTAACCGAGCAGCTTGAACTAGATCAGGTCACCCGCCTGGTCAACGACGTGTTCGCCGAACTGGGGCAGGTGGTGCAGGCGGAGGACGGCACGATTGACAAGTACCTCGGCGACGCGATGATGGTGCTGTTTGGCGCACCTCACGCCCACGAGGATGATGCGGCGCGGGCGCTGCGCTGCGCTCTGGCGATGCTGGCGCGGGTCGCTAGCTTCAGCGTGGCGCATCATGATATACTGCCCGCGCCTTTGGCCCTGCACATCAGCGTCAACAGTGGGCTGGTGGTCGCGGGCAAAATCGGGGCGGGCAGGCAGGAGCTAGGCTACAGCGTGCTGGGCGAGGCGGCCACCCTGGCGGCGCAGTTGGAGCGTATGGCCGGGCGCAACGAGATATTGGTGGGAGAGGCTACCTACCAGCTTACTCGCCCGTTGTTCGACTGGACCGCGCTGGGAACGAAGCCAATCCGCGGGCGCAGCAGTGAGCAGCCAGTTTACAAGCTGCTGGGCGTGCATCAGGCAGGCGGCAGCGGGCGTGGCCTTCCGGGGCGGCACAGCCCGCTGGTGGGCCGCAACGACGAGCTTGCTGTCCTGGCGGGCGCAATCGAGCAGGTAGCCACGGGTCGCGGCGGCATTGTCGCGGTATTTGGCGAGGTGGGCCTGGGCAAGAGCAGGCTACGGCGCGAGGCGCTCGCTAAGGTGCAGCAAACAACCCGTGGTCAGGGCGGCACCCAGCCGCTCCACGGCAACGCCCCTCTATTGCTCGGTGCGCCCGCTGCGCCGATAATGGCAGTCGAAGGCCGCTGCCTTAACTACGGCGTGCGGCCCGATTACCAACCCTGGCAGGAGATTATTCGTGAGCTGCTGGAAATCAGCAGTGATGGTGATAGCGAACAGGCGCTAGCTCAACTACACGCCAGCCTTGCCAAACTAGGCTTCAGCACGGACTCGCCGACTACCAATCAGCTTGGTCGTATCCTCGGTTTGGTCAGTGAACAAGGCGATGCTGCGACTCGCACCGCTGAGGCGGCTACCGCCTGCGCTAACCTGTTCGTCGAACTTACCAAGCAGCATCCCCTGGTTATTGTCCTCGAAGATTTGCACTGGGCGGATCAGCCAAGCCTCGATCTTTTGTCCCAGCTAGTTCCGCTAGTCGCCGGTTTGCCCATCCTCTTCATCCTGATCAGCCGTCCGCTGGGCGAGGCCGCCGCGCTGCTGCGCCAGTTGCTGGCGGCGCGAAGCGGGGCGCAGAGTATCGAGTTGCAGCCGCTGACCGAGGAAGAAGTGACTGCGCTGGTCTGCCGCGTGCTGGTGATTAAAGGCTTGCCCGACAATATCAGCCGCCTGCTGCGCCGCGCGGAGGGCAATCCCTTCTTCGTCGAGGAGATTGTGCGTACCCTGCTGGACCGCGGTCAGATTATGGCTGAGGGCGACGGCTGGCGCATTGGCGATGCGGCTGCTGCCGAGGTGCCGAACACCTTGCAGGGTGTTATTGGGGCGCGTATTGACCTGCTGCCCGCTGGCCCGCGCCGCACCCTACGGGTTGCCAGCGTGCTGGGTCGCCGCTTCAACGTCAGCGAGCTGGCCGCCATCGAGCCGACCGCCGCTCCTGCCGCCAACCTGCAAGCCCTGATCGAGCGCGGCCTGCTGCTGCCCAACGGTGATGGCGATTACAGCTTCCACCACGTGCTAACCCAGGAGGTGGCCTATAGCACCCTGCTGCTGGAGCGGCGCAAGCGCTATCACCGCGCCGCTGCCGACTATTGCGCCGCTCAACCTATTCCCGACCCTCCCCACGCCATCGCTGATCTAACTTCGCTGCTCAACGCCGAGTATCATTACACCATGGCGGGGGATTATCGGGAGGCTTATGAATTGCTCAGTCGGTTGGTGGACAGCGAGGGTAAGATAGATTTTTATCGTCGCCTGCTCCTCTGGGGAGAACTATCCACGATGATTGAATTGCTGGGCCACCTGGCGTCTCCTGCTGCGTTGGCAAACTTGGATCTACCAGGTCAGGCGATGGTGCTGAACAACCTGGGCCTAGCCTATGCCTACCTGGGTGATGCTGCCCACGCTATTCAGTATTCTGACTTGGTTGTACCTCTGATAGATGGGGCTAGTTATCCAGGGCTGGGTAATGTTTATAACCGCCTAGGTGTAATCTATGCTATTCTCGGTGACTTGCGTAAGGCGATTATTTATTATGAGCAAGCATTGTCAAGAGCTGAACAAGAGGATGACACAAAGCTCATTGCACTTAGTCTCAATAATTTGGGTCTTGCCTACCTAAAAATAGGTAAAATACGGTTGGCTCAGGACAACAGCAAACGTGCGCTTGAATATAGTGAACAGAGTATGGATCTATATACCCAAAGCATTTTGCTGAATAACATTGGCATCCAAAGTGTAGCATTGGGTCAGTTGCAAATGGCTGTGGACTATTACAAACGGGCTTTGGATATTGCTGAACAACTTGGGCATCAGCCGAGCCAAGTGGCAGTGCTGAATGACCTAGGCGCTACTTATCTTGACCTTGGCGATGGTGAACAAGCTTTGGTTTGCCATCAACGCGCCTTGAACATAGCCACAGAGATAAATGATCACAGAGGATATACATCCGCCCTTAGCTTGCTTGGTGAGGATTATACTGCTATGGGTAATTACCAGCTAGCTCTTGATTATCATCAGCAAGCATTGGACGCGATAGTTAATCTGGATGATCCACTCGAACTTGGTGAGGTACTCTTTGGCGTTGGAAGCACCTATATCACAAGCGGTGATGCTGAAAAAGCGCAACAGTACCATCAACAGGCGTTGGAGCAATTTGTCGCCGCCGATGACATACTGCATCAGGCCAGCACTATTACCAGTCTTGCCGCTGATTACTACGCTATGGCCCAACCAGATACAGCCCTTAGCCATGCTGAACAGGCACTGATACTTGCCCAGCAAGTAGAAGCCCCACTAATAATCGCTAGCGCCTATCACCAACTCGGTAAGGCACAACAAGCCCTCGGCGACAGCTCAGCGGACCACGCCGCATACACAGCAGCGGTAGAATTGCGTACCCGCTACGACGATCGGCGGGCG
>JANXYP010000038.1 GCA_025355955.1 Chloroflexota bacterium | reverse complement strand
AAGCCTCTCCCTTCACGGGAGAAGTTTGGTAAGGGTGAATCTCGCCCTACATCTATGCCCATTGTAAGCAGCGATTCTTGGCGTAGGGGCGGGCGGTGGCCCGCCCTGGTGAAGCGCATCAACGCCCATCGCAACTACCAATCGTGGCGATGCGCGGCAAAAAGCCTCTCCCTTCACGGGAGAGGTTTGGTGAGGGTGAATCTCGCCCTACATCAATGCCCATCGTAAGCAAGGAGCGCAACCATTGTCAACCAACCCGCACCCCCAACCAGCCCTGCACGACCCTCCCGACAGCGGCACGCCCATCGTTGACTACGTTGGCCCAGCAGCGATCGCGCCGCTTGCCAGTGCTACTCCTGCTCCTATCGCGCAACCTGCCAACCGATCGACTGACCATGCATTGAGATGGACCAAGCGGGTGCATATCACCCTTGTCGCTGTATACCTGGTTTGGCTCTTCTACTCTAATTTCATCCTCAACCATTACTTTCCCAGCATATGGGGAAACATTGTTCCCATCATCCTGTGGCTGGTAGGAATGGGCGTAGCCCGAGAGCGCAGTTGCTATGCCGAATACGGGTTCATCGCGGTAGTATCTGCAGGGCTGGGACTCGGAGCGCTACTAAATGGCTTGCAATTTATTGAGATGCTATATTGGACATCACACGACGGGGTTTCCCTTGCATTCTCCTATATAGCGCAAGACATTGTCTCACTCATCATTGCTGTAGGATTCATTCTCCTTGCTAGTTTTGCTATGCTGCGATCACTGAAAGCATGGCGGGCAACAATTGGCCTTCTAGCTATGATTACGTCGGTAGTGGGTGGGTTGCTGTCGAAGATACAGTATATGTTGCCATACGCCAATGCGTATGATGAAATGGTTAGGAGCTTGTACACTATAGGGCAGTGGCTAAGTATTTGGAGTCTCGTTCTGATATTTTTCAACTTCATCTGGCCAGGCGGTACACGCCGACAGCGGCGCAACCCTCCCGCCCCACCAAACGTTAAATCACAGGGATGATTTAGCATCCGTACCAAAATTGGGAACCTAATTGGAGGCTAATACAATGTCAGTCACCAGATTGCGTCGGGCGCAGTATTTCGTTGCCCTACTGCTTGTCCTCACCCTGTTGCGCTCCGACAGCACGCAGGCAAGTGACGCAGGCGGCTTCATCAGCATCAGCGGCACGCGCTTCACCTACAATGGGCAGAACGTGCTGCTCAAGGGGATTAACTATTACCCGCAGCTCAACCCCTGGTCGCGGATGTTTGACCTGTGGCAGGGACCGGATGCCGACAAGGACATGGCGACACTGCAAGGCTGGGGCGTGAACGTTATTCGTGTCCTCATCCCCTACGGCCCCGGCTACGACTGGAGCGCGGCGGACGGCACGGTTGACCCCACCCGCCTCGCCAACTTGCAACAAATGGTGCAGGTGGCGGGCAAGCACAACATCAAGCTCAACCTCACCCTGTTCGACTTCTACGACGGCAACGCTGCCGCTGGCTCGGTCGAGGAGGCTCACGACTTCACCTACCTGCGTACCCTGATCACCCCGTTCGTCAACGATGACCGCATCTTCGCCTGGGACATCCACAACGAGCCGGATAACTATGCCACCTGGAAGGGGGGCAAGCAGGCCGATGCGGTTGACTGGCTGCACCGCATGGCGAACTACGTGCATCAGATTGACCCTCACCACCCCGTCACCGTAGGCATGGCAAACTACGCCGACCTGTTTGTACCCGCTAGTGACGGCAGCCGCGTTGCCGACTTCGCGGATTTCCTCAGCCTGCACAGCTACGACGCGGTCAACATGGCTCCGCAAATTCGGGCGGTGCGCCAGCAGAGCGGCAAGCCGATACTGCTGCAAGAAACCGGCTGGCCCACCGGCCCTACTTGCGATACAACCAGCCTCGACTACAACGAGGGGGCGCAGACCCGCGTCTACCAGGCCGCCGCCGACGCAGTGCTTGGCACCGATGTGGCGGGCGTGGTTGCCTGGACGATGTGGGATTACATCCCAGGGCAGTCGAAGTACGCCGGGGTGGAGACCCGCGACGATCACTACGGCTTGTTGCGCCGCGATCGCTCGGCCAAGCCCGCACTGGCAGTATTCCAGCAAATTGCCGCCCCGCCGCTGCCCAGCAGCACCAACACCAACCTGGCGCTCACCACCACCTCGCTCGACTTCCGTCCGGTCGCCAGCAGCGGCTACCCCTTCGACCAGCCGCTATACTTCCCCCAGACCGATCAGTACATCTGGCTGGCCTTCCGCGACTACTGGCGGCGCTTTGGGCGGGTGGATGTGTTTGGCTACCCCATCTCTCCGGCAAGACTGGAGACGCTGGCGGATGGGCAGCAGCACATCGTGCAATACTTCGAGCGGGCAAGGCTAGAGTTTCACGGCGAGGCCCAGAACCAGGTGGCGAACTGGAACAGCCTGGGCAAGGGTGAACGGTTGCTCTACACCGTCAAGCTAACCCCGCTCGGCAGCCTGGCTGCTAGCGGACGCAACTTCCCCACCGCACCTGCGCCGAGCGCGGTCGCTCTCGCCGCCGATGCCACCCTGCACTACTTCAGCGAAACGCAGCATACCCTCAGCGGGCCGTTCTACCAGTTCTGGAACGAACACCAGGGTATCTTCGTCTTTGGCTACCCGATCAGCGAACCGCACATCGAGCAGGCCAGCGACGGCAAGCCATATCTGGTGCAATACTTCGAGCGCGAACGCTTCGAGTACCACCCCGACAACCCCGACCCCTACAAGGTGGAACTCAGCCTGCTAGGCAACGACTACTTCGCCCAGCATCCCTGCCCCACGCAGCCGTGAGCCATAGCGTAGGGGCGGGCGGCTGCCCGCCCTGCTGAAGCGCCTCAGTGCCGGTTATAATCTGCAATCTGTAATCTACAATCTGCAGTCTGATTTGGTATAATTGCCCAATGAGCGACGAAACCGAGAACCCCATAGACGAGCGCCAGTTGTACGAGCAGCAGCTTGCCGAGGCCAATGATCGGCTGGACGGTTCGCCCAGCAGCATCGAGGCGCTGGCCGAGCGCGGCGATGCCTACTATGAGCTTGGCGAGCTAGACAAGGCGATGGCCGACTTCAACCGCATCATCGAGCTACAGCCCAACTCGCCCGATGCCTACGTCTATCGCGGGATAATCCGCGCCGACAAGGGCCAATTGAGCATGGCAATCGTGGATTACAATCAGGCGCTCATCCTCGATCCCACCTTCATCAAAGCCTACAACAATCGCGGGGTCGCCTATATGCAGAGCGGCAAGTACGACCTCGCCCTTGCCGACTTCGATGCCTACCTCGCGCTTGCCCCCAATGACCCCACCCCTTACTACGCCCGCGCCCTGGCCCAGACCGAGGCCGGTCACTACGACAAGGCCGCCGCTGACTTCACCCTCGCCATCAACCACGGCATGGCCGATGCCGATACCTACAACAACCGCGCTTCCTGCTATGCCCTGCTCGGCGACAACGACAAGGCGCTGGCCGACTACAACTATGCGCTGACCCTCGACCCCGACCACGCCTACACCTACACCAACCGCGCCCGCCTTCACGGGCAACTCGGCAACTACGATGCCGCCCTCGCCGACTTCACCCGCGCCGCCCAACTCGACCCCACTAACGCTCAGGCGATCGCCGGTGCCGGGGTCATCCTCTGTATGCTGGGTCGCTACCCCGAAGCCACCCCGCTGCTGACCCATGCGCTCGAACTCGACCCCAGCCTGGAGCCGGTGGTCGCCCCCTTCCGCGATGCGCTGAACGCGCCGGGAGCGGCTTTTAGTGAGAATTAGTTATAGGTGGATAAATCCGCCGCCCCCGCCCTCTCGTATAATAAGGGAAGATGAAGTCTTCACCCTTTCCTTTCTCTCCAGCAAGCGGGGTCCAGCCATTGTGGTTGTGCCTCGCTTGCTTTTTGCCATATGAACCATAACGACCACGTAAATCTACTCCGCGACGGCATCGAAGGCGGCAAGCGCTGGGCTGATTTCGGCTCTGGCAGCGGCGCGTTTACCCTGGCCCTCGCCGACTTGCTGGGTGAGGGTGGAGAGATCTACTCGGTGGATAGCAACCGTGCCGCCTTGCGCGAACAGGAGCGGGCGATGCAAGAACTCTTCCCCGCTACCATCGTTCACTACCTTGCCGCTGACTTCACCCGTCCGCTCGACCTGCCGCCCCTCGATGGCATCGTGATGGCTAATTCGCTGCACTTCCAGCGCGACAAAGCGCCATTGCTGCAACTGCTGCGTCGCTACCTCCGCCCCGGCGGGCGCTTCGTGCTGGTCGAATACAATGCCGATCACGGCAACCTATGGGTGCCGTACCCGCTCTCCTACCCTACCTGGGAGAAGCTAGCGTGGGCGCAGGGCTTCACCACCACCCGCCTACTGGCAACCATCCCCAGCCGCTTCCTCAGCGAGATCTATTCGGCGCTCAGTACGTAAACCCCTTCCTCATCGGGGGAGGCTGGAAGGCGGTCTAATACCAATTAGCGATGGTGCCGCTATAGATTGAGGCAGGGCGAACAACGGTTCGCCAGAGTGTTCGACCCCAACCTGTACCGCACGCTGAAGCCGCTATAGATTGAGGCAGGGCGAACAACGGTTCGCCCCTACAGAGCTATAGCATCTCCTTGGCTAATTGGTATAACCCCCACTGTCAACAGAATACACCTCCCGTCCCTTGACGCTCCCACTCAGCCCAAATATAATAGGGTATTAGCGTCAATAACCTACACGGAGGCGAACGATAGATATGCACAGGAGTCAGAAGCGGCAAGCCAGCCGCGCCAACCGCAAATCTCACCTCAAGCACCAGCGCCACCTGCTGCGCCACAATCCCCGCTGCGCTCCTTACCATGCGCTCGGTTGGGCAGTCGCCAGCAGCCCTACCTTTACCAAACCCATCGTCGCTGGCCGCGATGACAAGTGGATGTAGCCACCCGTCGCATTGGTATCCCGCTCCACTATTTGGTACAATAAAGCAGTAAAGTTTGTTTAATCCTTAAGGAGGCCATCCATGGCAGCATCAAACACCCTGAAAGTTGGCGACCCCGCCCCCGATTTCACCCTACCATCACAGCAGGGAGCAATGCTCAGGTTCAAGGATTTGCTTGGCGACAAGGCGGTTGTGCTATTCTTCTACCCGAAGGACAACTCGGCGGGTTGCACCGCCGAAGCCTGCAGCTTCCGTGACAATTACGAAGTGTTCAAGGAAGCTGGCGCTGAAGTGATCGGCATCAGTAGCGACTCGGTGCAGTCGCACGAGGGGTTTGCCGCAAAAAATCGCCTGCCCTACACTCTGCTCAGTGATACGGGTGGCAAGGTACGCAAGCTCTATGGCGTGCCAACCACGCTCGGCTTCATTAGCGGGCGGGTCACCTACGTGATTGACCGCAACGGCATCGTTCGTCACATCTTCAACTCGCAGATGAAGTTCGACCTGCACGTTAGCGAGGCGCTACGCATAATCAAGGAGTTGCAGGCACAGCCTGAAAGGACATAAACATGGATTGGCTCCTCAATATCGTCGCCACCGCCATCGGCATCTACGCTGGTTATATGCTGCTGGGCGTGGCGGCGATGCGCGGCAGGTTCGTCAACAGCCAGATGGTGCTTGGCGCGCTGGCCGTGCTGGGCATCATTGCCCTGCTGCTGATTGGCAACGCTCCCACCCTGCTGTTCATGGTGGTAGCTTTCATCGTCGGCATGGTCATCGGCAGCATCATCCGCGCCTATATGGTGCCGAGGAGATACTAGATGGGCGCACCACCGACCCCCGACTCCATATTGCGTTCAATCCAGGTGGGTATGCCGCAGCAAATCGAGGAAGAGGACGAGAAGGGCGCACGCATCTGGCGGACGGGCTACATCAAGACCCCCGTCGCTGGCCCCATCTGGCTTGCTCTCGATAATCTGGTGGGCGATGGGCAGGCTGACAAGCGGTATCACGGCGGCCCCGACCAGGCACTGCTGGCCTACTCTGCCGACCACTATGCTGCGTGGGCGAATGAGCTTGGCATCACCCTACCATATGGCGCATTTGGTGAGAACTTCACCATCAGCGGCCAGAGCGAAACCACCGTCTGTATTGGCGACATCTACACCATCGGTGATGCGCGCATCCAGATAACCCAACCGCGCGGGCCGTGCAGCAAAATCGGCCACCGCTGGGGTATACCCCAATTGACCAAACTGGTAGAGAAGAGCGGGCGCACCGGCTGGTATCTGCGCGTGCTGCAAGAGGGCTACGTCGAGGCAGGCCAGCCAGTTACGTTGCTCGAACGCGCCAACCCGCGCTGGACAATTACCGCTGCTACGCAGGCAGTCCGCAAGCGCCACGCCAATCCGGCACCCGCACTAGAGTTGCTTGCCGTTCCCGCGCTCGGCATTCGTACCCGCCAGGAACTGGCCGAGCTGAAGGCATCTAGCGCGCTTTAATGCCAAATCGCTATAGTGCCAGTGTAAAACGGATGGTCACGCTAAATCCGCGCCCCTACAGATAAATCCAGTCTCTCCTCTGCGAATTGGTATAACGACGGGCCAAATCCCATAAAAACAAACCGACCCGATGCACATTCAAATGCACCGGGTCGGTTTGTTCTATCACCAGCTATCTTTGGGCTTTAATCTTGTCGTTCGCCTGTCGCTGGTTCATCTGCTGGGCTAGGATGTAGAATAGCAACCATTGCCCTTCACGCTGTTCCAGCAATTGCTCACCCGCCATCGTTTGGCGAGGCCGCCGCGCCCGGTCTACCTGCCAACCGTCGCGGATACTTGACACCCAGACTCTCACTTCCAGGGTCATTCCTGCTGCGCTCCTAGCTGCGTCCCCTGGCCCCGACTTTCGTCGAAGGACGCGCCTTTTTACGCCAGATAAAGGTTAATATTCCGTTGTGGTGTTCCTCGTATTGCGCTCGTTGCTTCTCGATAAAACCTCCTTATCCGATAGGGTATGTTATAATCGCAGCATGAATAAGCTGCTCGCTGCCCAACTAGTAAGGGCTATCTTCGCCATCCTAATCCTGCTGCTGGTCGCCCGCCTCATCTTCCTCGCCATCGGCGTGGATCCATCCTCACCCATAGTCGGCCTGCTGCTTGCTGCCAGCAACCCGCTGACCCTACCATTTCGCTTCCTGTTCAAGCCGCTGCCGCCGCTCGGCTTCGCTGGCATTGATTATGCCGCCCTTGTCGCGCTGCTGGTCGTCATGCTCCTCGCCTGGCTTGCTGCCAAATTGCTGCGCGGTGGCGAGCAAGTTTCGTAGGGGCGAACTGTTATTCGCCCTGCTATTGTATCACAACTTTTCCCATAATGCTATATGTATCATGACCAATTTCCTACTATTTGCCACCCGCAAGGGGGCAATGGTTCGTCCCTACAAACATAAAACTAGATTCCTGCCACTGTTCACTGCTGAAACACCGCTTTCCAATTCAAAACTCAAAACTCAAAACTGCCTTCGACTGATCGTCCCACCAGTGTTCACTGCTGAAACATTGCTTTCTAATTCATAACCCAAAACTCAAAACTCAGAACTACCCTCACCATCGCGTCACAAACTCCACGTTCACTGGCCGGCCCAGCACCGCGCTCATCACCTCGACTACCTCGGCGGCGTGGCGGCGGGTCATCACCTCGGCCAACCCACCGCTGGGCGTGCCGACTACTGCAGTGTCATCCTCAAGCGCCAGCAGGTGAGCATGGCGCAGCCAGCCGAACCAGGCTGGCCCGTTCAACCGCGCCTCAAGCTCGGCTAGCGCCGCCTGCCACGCCTGCCGCGCCGCCATCCCCGGCACGGTATAGGTTCGGGTTGGTGAATCGCTGGCTATTGGTTCACCATTGTTCACTAGTGAAACATCGCTCGGCTGATAGGCTGCTGAAGATGCACTTGCACCGTTGTTCACTGCTGAAACACTGCTATTGCTAGCGCCTCTTTCCACTTTCAACTTGTAACGTTCCACCCCGCCCCCTCGTTTTAGCACGATGCCTTGCTGTTGCGCCAGGGCGATCGCCGTCTTGGTGAAGTAGCCTCCGCTCTTGCCGCGCAGTTTGCCACTGGCAACCACCCGCTCGGTGGTGGCAATCGCCTGCTCGTACAGCGAACGCCCCATCTGCTGCAGGCAGAGGATATGCCACTGTACGCTGCCTTCGTCGGTGATCCGCTTTGCCCCTAGAGCCGCAATCGCAAAGTCGCTCTCCCCATCAGCGTTAACGTTGTTATTATTCTTTACGTTAAGAGACAAAGAAACGTTAGCGTTATTTGCGACTCCTGGTGAAACAATGCTGCGCTCACCGCCGACTCCTGCTGAAACACCGCTCGGCGTAGCATTGTTCACTGATGAAACATCTCTGCCATTAGTGGACCTAGATTGCCACCGCTGCCTCCTCTTTGCCAACCCAGCATTGTTCACTGGTGAAACATCGCTTTCATCAATGGAGAGTCGATGCGAGGGTTCAACAGCCGTGGCCAACCCACCATTGTTCATCGGTGAAACATCGCTCTCGCTACCTACGCCACTTTCAACTTTCAACTTGTAACGTTCAACTTCCAGTAGTAGAGGCTGGCTGCCCAGTTCGCGTTGCAGCAATCGCGCCGCAAAGCTGCCTGCTACTGTCAGCCGCTCACCCTCGGTAATCACCGCGATGCCGCTGCTGCCGACGCTCACCTGGTAAGCACGGCGCATGGTTGCCACTAGCCGACCCAGTTCGCTGTCGTCCCTCGGTGGCTGGAAGTCGGTCAGCAGCCAGGCAGTATGCTTGCGCGTCCAATCCTCGGCCTCGAAGATCAGATATTCCAGCAGCCGCAGCGAGGGCTGTACCTCAGCGCGGCTTACCCGCAGCACTGTCTGGTGCAACTTCATCCCCGGTCGGTGGTAACTAACCTCGCGCTGCTCAATCAGCCCGCAAGTGTCTAGCAGGTTGCGATAGCGGATGATGCTGGTGCGGCCCATATCCAGATAGGCTGCCAGCGTCTCCTGCGCCAGGTGCATCCAACCATAGAAGGGGCTGCGCGGATTCTGCTCCTCCCACGCATGAATGGTGGCGAGCAGGCCGACCCCGGAGGACTTCAGCAGCGGGGCCCAATCGCGCACCAGCGCCAGCGACAACTCGCCCAGCCCATGTACCACCGTGCTGCGCTGCGCCGCCGCTTGCTCCCCCTGCTCCGCTTGCTCCGCCTGCTCCGCCTGCTCCATCGCCGTATCTACTGCTATCCTGGTTGCCAACCTGCATCACCTCCCTTCGTCCTGAAGTTTTGAGTGCTGAGTTTTGAGTTTTGAGTTAGGCCGCAAACCCTACAACCATGCTAACTTTTTGGTTTTAACTTTCAACTTTCAACTTTCAACTTTTTACTGGCGTTATTATGGAAAGTGATGCCCGCAACCTCTTGACAAGTCGCCAGACTTAGAGTATCATATAGACATAAGAGAGACCTGCGGCAAACAGGACTCCAGCCCGACCGCCAGCAATGGCTTTCAGGAAGCGGACGAAGCTCGAACTTTCATGCCCTCTCACAGCCCGGAAGTTCGTTCTTCTGCTCAGGCTAAATTGTCAGTAAGGCGAGGAATGGATGGCCCCCGTTCCTCGCTTTTTTCTGCCCATCGCAAGTAGCTATGTCATCTCTTTCATCCCCATGATCTGCTCTCCGCTAATCATCTGCGCTACCTTCAGGTTGCCTATCTCGTGGGCGATTATCAAGGCCTCACTGTAACTGTCCGGTTGGCTGTACCCAGCCGCCCGCTGCTTGTCACCCAGGTAACATAGCATCGTCATTATCCCCCAGCGGTTGCCCGCCTTGCGATAAGCGGTCAGCGCATTGTTGGCAAGCTGCTGCGCCTCGTCATCATTGTCTGCCGCCCGCGCCAGCAGGTTGAAGCAATGGCCTGCCTCATCCCAAGCCGACAACGCGCTATTGAACAACAACGCCTGCTCCGCCCTTTGCTGCGCCACTTCCTTATCACCCATCCCTAGCTGCGCCAGGCCCTGACGCTGCATTGCGGCGGCTACCTCGTACTGCGCCCCCGCTGCCCGGGCCAACTCCTCCGCCTGGGTTGCGTGCGCCAACGCCGTCTGATGCTGTCCCACTTCGCACTTCGCCATTGCCAATCCATTCAGTGCGTGGGCGCGATCCTGGCGATCGCCCGCCACCTCTGCCGCCTTCAGCATCGCATCATAGGCAGCAATCGCTTCATCCTGCCGCGACTGGGAGAACAGCATCTCGGCCAAACCCTCCTGCATATCCATCCGCCGCGCCGCATATTCATCGCCCGACGGTAGCAAAGCTAGCGCCCGCTGGTAATAGTCAATCGCCGCATCCGCCTGCCAGGCCGCCTGGGACTGTCGTCCCGCCCGCTCATACCATACCGCGGCCAGCGCGGTCTCGCCCGCCCGCTCGAACTGTTCGCCCATCCGCCCCACGTCGACTATCGCGCTTGGGCTGGTTGGCTCTGGCTGTTCGCGCCGCGTTGTCATTGGGTTGCCTCGTTTGGCTCTGCCTTCGCGCCGCTAATCTCATCATACCAACGGCTCAACCAGGCCAGTACCTCATCATACTTCGCCCGCGACAGGTTCTTATATGAGCTAACCCGGTAGCGGCGGTACATCTCTGAATAAACCTTGGCGTAGCCGCCGCTGCTGCCGTGCTGCTCCAGCGCGTTGCCCACGTTCTTCACCGCCAGGGCAATCTCCGCTGCCTGCGCCTCGCTGATAGTCGCGCCCGCATCCAGACGCAGTTCCAGCCCGCTTACGCGCTGATCCGAATCTTGCAGCCGCTTGCGCGTATCCTCGATGAAGCCGCGCATATAGTTCGCCATCGTCTCCTGGCGGCCCTCCACGTTCGTCACCCGCCGCTCCATCTCCACCTGCTGCTGGGCGAGATGCTGCATTGCGGTGATCATCTCCAACGTCTGCTGCGCCGTCGTCAACCCGCTGGTCGCTGGGGCGGCAGCATAGGGCATAATCTCGCCCTTGAACGCACCCCACAGCACGCGAAAAGCCTGCTCTCGATAGAGGTCGAGTTTATCCTGAATCTCAGGCCGCACCCTGCTGGTATCTATGCCGAACAGCCAGCCAGGCAGCAGATCCAGTGGCAGACAAAGCTGATCGCGCACCCGACCATCTACCCCGCGCATTGCCACCAACCGTGAACGCTTCGCCATCACCTTATCACGCTGGATGCGCTTCTGCTGGCTACCCCGATCAAGCCCAATCGCCTCCACCAATGGGCGCAACGGCACATACAGCTCATCACCATTTGCTTGAGCCACAGGTATCTGATCGCCATAGAAGTCAACCACCTTCTCGGTCAGTGGGGTAATCACCTCTAGCTTGCCCGCGTCGCCGTCCATGTAGCGTACCCCGTTTCATCGTTTCTCATCCAACCAGTGTCGTCATGACACCGGTTGCTCCCCATTCAACCAGTGTCGTCATGACACCCGTTGCTAACCTTACCTGATTTGCGATTGAACCGTACTTGTTACGAGTACGGTTGCTTACCCTCAGCATTCATCATGAATACGCTGCTCCAACCAGGGTCATCATGACCCCGGTTGTTTCATGCACCATTCACCATTCATCACTTCTTCCGCCGTCCGAGCCGCGCATCGCCCGCCACAATCTGCTGCTGCAAATCGAGCAGCGGTTGCAGCAGGCGCAGCAGGTCGTCGCGCTCCTGGTCTGATGCCGCCGCCAGCGCGCCGTTCTCCACCAGCCGATTCGCCTGGCTGATGCGGGTCGTCAGTTCGATGTATGATTTGCGCCCACCGAAGGCGGCGCGGCGCGATGGCTCGTTCTGCACTAGCGCGATCATGTCGTTCATGCTCATCCCCGGTTTGTCGTTCAACAGCCGCGCCAATTCCACCGTCTGCCGCCCGCTCAGGTCATGCTTCTTGATCGCCTTAACCAGCGCATCGCGCTTCTCAGGGTGATCACGCAGCAGCGATATGCCGCGGGTCGCCAGTTCGCTGAAGTCCTCACCTAGTTCGTCACGTATCTCCTGCGGCACATTCATCATTGCCAGGAAGTTCCGCACACTGCGCCCGCTCATCCCCAGTTGCTTGCCGGTTAGTTCGTCAAGCTCGTTGCTGCTCATCCCTGGATTGTCGTGAGCCAGGTCGCGCTTGATCTCGCGCAGCGCCACTGCCATCTCGTAATCGCGCAGCCCGCGCCGCTGGCGGTTCTCCACCACGCGGTCCAGCCGCGCCTCGTTGTCGGTCAACTCTACCACCAATGCTGGCACGTAGGGCATCTCCAATGCGCTGGCCGCCCGCCAGCGTCGTTCGCCGGTGATGATGCGGAAGTTGCCATCCTCCTGCCGCTGCACTGTGATCGGCTGCAAAATGCCCCGCTCGCGCACGCTGGCGATCAGCTCGGCCATCCCGCCCGCCTCGAAGTATTTGCGCGGCTGGCTAGGATCCGCCACCACCCGACCTGTCTCGATCAGCTTGGCCCCCGCCAATGGACGAGTACCCTCGTCGGGGCTGGCCTCGGCCAACCGCTGCCAGGTACTCTGCGGCACCAGACTCTTGCGCGGCTTGCTGCCTCGTTCAACGCTCATCGGCGATTGACTCCTCGACTGTAACTCCCCGCCCGCCGGGAGGGGTTGGAGTGGGCGTATACGTCAGCGCTCATCGGCAATTAGCTCCTTGACTATAGCTCCCCGCCCGCCGGGAGGGGTTGGGGTGGGCGTTTGCGTCAGCGTTCATCGGCAATAATCTCCTTCGCCAGCGCCTCGTAGCACTTCGCCACCGGGCTGCTTCGCGCATACAGGCGCACCGGCACGCCCTGCCCCGGCGCTTCGGCGGCGGCCACTCCATAGCGAATCACGCTCCTGAACACCCGCCCGCTGTACACCTGGCTAATCGTTGCCAGGATCTCGCGGTTCAAGTTGCTACGCCCATCGTACATCGTGGGCAGGATGCCAGTCACCTTCAGAGTGGGGTTCAGCGCGCTGATCTCTTTGATCGTCTCCAGCAGCCGTGTCACCCCGCGCAGACTAAGCAAATGGGTTTGCAGCGGGATTAGCACCTCGGTGCTGGCAACGAAGGCGTTGACCGTCAGCAGGGTCAGGCTGGGAGGACAGTCAATCAGGATATAATCGTAATCTGCGGCTACCGTAGCCACCGCTTCCTTCAGCACCCGCTCACGGGTATAATTGTGGATTAGGTCGAGTTCCGCGCCCGCCAGATCCAGGTTGGCTGGGGCAATGGACAGGTTCTCCACGCTGGTTGGCAGGATTACCTCGCGCATGGTCGCGTCCTTCTTGACGAAGGCGTTGTAGATGGTTTTGGTAATGCCCTCCGGGTCGTGGCCCAGCGAGTAGGTGGCTGCCGCCTGTGGATCGAGGTCAATAATCAGCACTCGCCGCCCCATGGTCGCCAGTTCCGCGCCGAGATTGACGGTGGTGGTCGTCTTGCCCACGCCACCCTTCTGATTGGCGATCGCGATGATCCGCGGGCCACCATCGGCGGCCCGCTTCTGCTTGGTCAGCTTCGGCGCAGGGGTCGGCGCAGCGTCGGCAGCCGCACCCTTGTTTACCCCTTTCGCCTGCTTGGATTCGCCCGCGGCCATCACCATCGGCGCTGGCCGCGTTTGCGTCACCTTCTCCTGTAGCCAGTTAATCACGGTTCCCCTCCGGGGAGTTGAAAGTTGAAAGTTGCAAGTGGTTGGAAGGGCTTGCCAGGCAGATAGCTGGCTCCAGCCATACCCCACCGCGTACTTTATGCTTTCACTTTCAACTTTCAACTTGTAACTTTCAACTCTTCCAGGATACTGAGCGCGTGCCGAAGCCGGTCGCGGTGGAAGCTGATCACATCCACGTCACGCTCAATCAGGATGCGGTGGATGGTAGTCAGTCGCAGCCCCGCCTCTTGCAGCGCCAGGATAGCCGCCAACTGCTCTACATCGCTCGGCGTATACACCCGCTGATGTTGAGGGTCGCGGCTTATCGGCAGCCCTAGCTCCTGCTCGATGTTTCGGATCACCCGTGGCGTGGTAATGTAGCCCAAATCCGCCAGCATCGCCAGCGCCTCACCACTTGTATAGTTTGTTACTCTGCCGTTTCCGATCGCCATGGTCCTCATCCGTAGACTCCCCTCCCCAAGAGGGGCTAAGGGGTTTGGCAACCCCGTTTGGCGGGGTGCATAAACCGCGCCAGCACCCAGCGTGCTGTTGTAGAACATATTATAACCCAAACCGCGATGTTGTCAAATCGCTGCTACTCTGATTGTATGTTAGCGTACTAACATACTCGCCTGCCATTAGCGCCAACATCGTTGTCAACCCTATTGACAGCATCACTGTTTTGTTGTAATATTGACATCAATGTAAGCGCAGTTATTATATCGTGCTTGCACCGCCAATTTCAACCGTCAGCGGTGCTTCAAACTGCAACCTAATCTGCAATTAGCAATCTGAGGAGCAAATCGCATGGTAAGTCAATATCAGAAGCTGGCAATGGCCTACTTCCACCCCTCGCTCAAGGAAGACCCATTCAACCCCGAAGACTCTGCCCGCTTCTTCTTCCAGGGCCACCAGTACAAGGAAGTGCTGAACCTACTCACCCAGCATATCCTCTGGGGGCGCGGTCTCACCATCGTCTATGGCGACATCGGCTTGGGCAAAAGTAGCCTCTTGAGCGTGTTGCGCCGCCGGGTAATGGGCAACGACCTTTTCAGCAATCTAGTCGTCGCCGAGGTACTCGACCCCACTCAGCCAACCGATGCCGAGTTCACCCGCGAAATGCTACGCGCCTTCGGCCAGAAGCCACTGGGCAGCACCCGCAGCGAACTATCCAATGAGTTCATCCTGTTCTTGCAGAAGGCTGCCCGCGAGGGCAAGGTGCCGTTGCTGCTGGTTGACGAGGGCCAGTGCCTCTCTTATGACGCGCTCGAACGTCTCCGCATCTTCTTGAATTACTCGCTAGATGACCATCGCATCCTCCAGATAGTGGTCTTCGGCCAGCTTGAGTTGCAGGAGAAGGTTGCAAAGAAGCGCAATCTGGGTAGTCGAGTGCGCCTTACCTGGAACCTGGAGCCTCTGCAAACCACTGCCGAGGTCAAGGAGCTAATCAACCATCGACTGCATACCGCTGGGCTAACCAACAGCGTCGAACTGTTCACCGATGAGGCCATCGAGCTAATCACCCGTCACTCTGGCGGCGTTCCCCGCAGCATCGTCAACATCTGTTCGCTCTGCTTCGATGTCGCCCCCCGTCTCGACCGCCGCCGCATTGATGCCGAGGTGGTAAACTACGTGGTCAACAACCTCACCCAGCAGTATCGTGAGCTAAATCAGGCGTGAAAGGTGCGCTAATGTCTGACCATCCACAGCCCTCCATTGACCAGATGCCACCCTCTGTGCCAAGCGATAATGTTCCGCTAATGTGGGCAGTTGCCGCTCTGATCAGCTCGACAGTCGCCTTCCTTGTTGGGATATATGGCGCATATTATCAGGCTAATGGGGCAAGACTGGGCGATGCGTCTGGCCTAGTCGTCCTTTATGCCTTGCTAATTGGCACGCCTGCTGTCATTTTTGGTGTGTCGGAAAGTATTACAGCCCTGTTTCTATATACCCGCTCACCTAACCCTCCCCTGACCACGTGGCTCGCTGGTATCGGACTGGCAATGAGCACCTCAATGGTTTTCCTCTTCCTCTTCTTTACTGTGCGATTATAGCGATCATCACATTTATGAAAGGAGACAATATAATGACCTCATCAAACGTCCGACAATCCTCAACCTTCATCCCTGACCCCTCTGATCTTCAACTCAAAACTCAAAACTCAAAACTCATCACTATAATGACCATCCTCGCCCACCCCGACGATGAGACCTTCGCCTTCTCCGGCACGCTGGCGAAGTATGCCGCGCAGGGCGCACGCATCATCTGTGTCTGTGCCACTCGTGGCGAGGGCGGCGATATCAGCGACCTTAGCGATGCCACCAAAGAGACGCTCGGCCAGGTGCGCGAGGCGGAACTTCGTGCTGCAGCCGCTGTTATAGGCGCGGCGGAGGTCATTTTCCTCGACTACATTGACGGCACTCTGCATACTGTTGATTTCGATGAGCTGGTGGGCAAGGCGGTGCGACTAATCCGCCAATATCGCCCCGATGTGTTGATCAGCTTTGGCCCCGAAGGGGTCTACGGCCACCTCGACCATATCACGATGAGCAAGGCCGCGTTCGCTGCATGGCACGCTGCTGCCGACCCCGCTGCCTACCCAGAACAACTCGCCGATGGCTCTCTTTCCCCACATCAGGCCGACCGCCTTTACTATTTCGTCTTTGGCCGCCAGACGCTTGCGCGACAGATGCAGCAAGTCGCCGAATTGGGCTGGACTCCCGTAGGCTGGGCCGCCGATCTGATAAACGAGGTGGATCTGGCAGCGGAGAACACCAACTGGGCCAGCGTTGCCCAGCCCGGCGCGATGCTTGGCTCTACCGATGACCACATCAACACCGCGATTGACATTCGTGGGTACGGTGACAAGAAGCACGCCGCGATAATGTGCCATCGCACCCAGTTGCACACCCATGAGCCACAGCGCTACTTCATCCCTGCTTGGTTCGATAATGCCTATCATCTCGAAACATTCGCCCGCGTCAACCCCGACGGCACAACCCACCACACCAGCGACCCTGCCGAATGGGCCACCGAACTATAGCTCCAGTTCCGATCTACACATCCAGACCGATGCACTATCCCGCCCCATGGGCTAGAATGATGCGGTTTCATCAACTAGACCACCACGAGGAGGGACATATATGCAACCCAGCCCGCACTTCGATTACATCATCAAGCCAGTGACCGAGGCCGACTTGCCTGCGCTGGCTGATTTCATCAACGATCTGGAGGCACGGGAGCCACGTTATCACGGCTCCAGCGTCGCAGAACTGACTCGCCTATTTCATCAGCCTCAGATGCAGTACACCACCTGGTATATCGCCCACCTTGCCAACCCCCATAGAAGCGCGGGGTTGGTAATTGGCAACGCCGACTTCAGCAAGCGCGACGACGATGGCACTGCCTGGGCCGAGCTGAACGTCCACCCCGATTATCGCAACCAAGGCGTGGGCCGCGCCCTCTACGCCACGATTATGCAGCGGGCAACAGATAGCGGCGCATCCACCATCCGCCTCAATCCTCACCTCAGTTCCACCCTACTGATAGACTTCCTCACCCGTCGTGGCTTCGCTCAGGAGCGATACTTCTGGGGGATGCGTCTACCCGCCGCTCAACCAGTGGAGCAGCCCCAATTGCCGCCCGGCTTCACTGTGCGTAGCTACCAGCCCGGCCAGGATGAGCAGCTAGTGTGTGATGCAATCAACGGCTCGTTCGCCGAGCACTATGACTACGAGCCGACCACCATCGAGCGGGTACGCGGCTGGAATGATCGCCCCGGCTTCAAACCCGAAGGCGTGCTGCTTGCCTTCGACGGTGATAACCTTGCCGCTATATGCGTTGCCTCCATTGGCTCAGAGCCAGTCGAGGGTGAGATAGTCGGTAACATCCACTCGCTCGGTACGATGCCCGCATATCGCCGCCATGGTCTTGGGCGTGTCCTCTTGCTGATGGGCGTAAACTTCCTGCGCCAGTTCGTACCAACCGTCGAGCTGGGCGTGGAGGGCAGGAACGAAAAGGCGTTGGCCCTCTACGAAAGCGTTGGCTTCCGCCAACAGCGTGGCTGGGTCAATATGGTCAAGAATATGTTATAATTCACCCACTGTTTCAGCAACAAGCAAATGATCGTATAATCATAACCGCAAAGGATAACAATCATGACTGATAGTACCCAACTCAAACCTCAAACCTCAAACCTCAGCACTCTAATGGCCGTCTTTGCCCACCCCGACGACGAAACCTTCGGCTGCGCTGGCACGATGGCAAAGTATGCCGCTCAGGGTACGAAGGTAATTCTCGTCTCGGCCACTCGCGGCGAGGTTGGCGAAATCAGCGACCTCAGCGATGCCACGCCAGAGACGCTCGGCCAGGCCCGTGAAGGCGAGTTGCGTTGTGCGGCGGCGGCGATCGGCGCGGCGGATGTAGTCTTCCTCGACTACATTGACGGCCAGGTTGCCAACGCCGACTTCGACGAATTGGTAGGTAAGGTGGTGCTGGCAATCCGCCAGTATAAGCCCGATGTTATTCTCACCTTTGGGCCGGAGGGCGCATACGGCCACCCCGACCATGTGACTATCCACAAGGCGACTACCCAGGCGTGGAGCGTTGCCGCCGATCCTGAACCCTACCCTGAACACCTGAGCGTAGACATTCAACCTCATCACGTAGACCGCCTGTACTATAGCGCCATACCGCGCACGCTTTGGCGCGAGAATATGATGAAGGCAGTAGAATACGGCCTGCCCCGCGTCGGATTCCTCAGCGAGGAGGGGGCGAACACTCGGCCTGGCGGTGATGCCGCCCCCGAAGGTGCAGAGTTCGGCACGCCCGATGAGCTAGTCACCACCGCGATTGACATCAGCGCCTATGCAGAGCAGAAATACAACGCCATCCACTGCCACCGCAGCCAGCTAGCTAAGGAAATGCCGTTCCGCTATCTCACCGCCGAGATTATCCGCCAGGCACTGCCCTACGAAACATACTCCCGCGTAAACCCCGACGGCAGCATCACCTCCACCAGCGGCCCCGATCAATGGAGCAACGAACTCTAGCAATTTTGAACTGTGAATCGTGAATGTTGAATTAGGCATGAACATCCGAAACTCAAAACTCAAAATTATGCTACTCTCCCGCCAATCAATCACGATGCAAGCCGCCGTGCCGCGTGTCGCCACCCACACCTGGGGTGAAGCACGCGGCGCGGCGGCGATGCGTGCGGTACAGGGCGTGGAGGTGGAGGCAATTACCTACCTCAGCGATGGGCTGCGAGTAAACGGCTTTCTGCTCAAGCCGCCCGGCCCTGGCCCCTTCCCCAGTCTAATCTTCTGTCGCGGCGGCAGTGGCGAAACAGGCGCTCTTACCAACGCCTATCTTTACCTCTATCTAGCCCGCTACGCCGCATGGGGTTATGCGGTGGTCGCCTCGCAGTATCGAGGCAACCGCGGCAGCGAAGGCCACGAACAGTGGGGTGAGGGCGATGTCGACGATGTGCTAAACCTTATCCCTATCCTCGATGAATGGCCCGCCGCCGACGCGACCCGTATCGGCATCTACGGTTGGAGTCGCGGTAGCATCAACGCCCTGTTGGCCCTGGCCCGCACCCACCGTATCCGCGCCGCAGTCGTGGCTGGCACCATTGCCGACATCCCCGCCCACTACGCAGCGATGGCCGCCCCTGGTGCTCCCTACAGCCGCTTCCTGCGTGGCGGTAGCGAACCTAGCCTCGACCAGCAGCACACCCTCAGCTCAGTCAATTATGTTGACCGCTTTCCACATGATGCCCCTATCCTGATCATGCACGGCGCAGCCGACCAGCAGATAGCAGCGGAGCAATCCCTAATACTCGCCTCCTCCTTGCAGCAATGCCACCACCCCTACCGCCTGGTTATATTCGAGAACGACGATCACGGTATCCGCCAGCACCTACCTGAAGCTGAAGCCCAAGTCAAAGCGTGGCTGGATCGCTTTGTGCGCGATGGGGAGCAACCGTTAGGAACACGTGTTCCTGAGAAGTTGAAAGTGAAACGTTGAAGGTTAAAAGTCGGTAACACAGGTGTTAGGAACACGTGTTCCTGGTTGTTCCTTTATACAGTTTTCGCATCTCATGCTTGCCGAGCAAGCGTGCATTATAGGCGAACAACGGTTCGCCCTGGTTGAGTATGCAAGCAAGTGATACGCACCCTTGCCCCAAACCCATCGATGTGTTATGATTGCCCAGCGCAATACTACTCCCCAGCATGGCAGAGAGGATATACCGATAATGTCAGAAGCAAATAATAACTCAGCACTCAGCACTCAGCACTCAGCACCCTCACACGATGGCTTGATGGCAGGGGTGAATGTCACCACGTTCGACAATGGCCTCACGCTTGTCACTAAAGAGAGCCACGCCGCGCCAGTGGTAACATTTTGGATCTGGTATCGCGTGGGCAGCCGCAACGAGGTGGGCGGCATCACCGGCATCTCCCATTGGGTGGAGCATATGCTATTCAAGGGTACCGAGAAGCTGCATACCGGCGATGTGCATCGCATCGTTAGTCAGAATGGTGGTACCCTCAACGGCTTCACCTGGCTTGATTTCACTACCTACTTCGAGACTCTACCATCGGATCGCTATGAGTATTCCTTGCAGATTGAGAGCGATCGGATGGTTAACGCCCGCGTCGACCCCGACGATGTTGCCAGTGAGCGCAGCGTGATTATCAGTGAGCGCGAGGGCGGCGAAAATAGCCCGATGTCGTGGCTTGATGAGGAGGTTAGGGCGGCGGCTTACAAGGTACATCCCTACCACCACGATACTATCGGCTGGAAGAGCGACCTGCGAGCGATCAACCGTGATGATCTCTACAACTATTATCGCACCTATTATGCTCCCAACAATGCCTTCATCGTGGTGGTTGGCGACTTCGACACCGCTACGTTGCAGCAGCAGGTTAACGAATACTTTGGCAGCATCCCGCGTGGGCCGGAGCCACCCCTGGTACGCGGCATCGAGCCGGAGCAGGAGGGCGAACGTCGCGTTATCGTGGAGCGGCCCGGACAGGCGGCCTACTGGATGGCTGCCTACCATGCCTGTGCGGCCAGCGACTCCGATGCCGCTGCGCTCACCATCCTCGAATCGGTACTCAGTGGCGCATCAGCGGTGGGCATGGGTGGTGGGGCATCGTTTGGCCGCTCGGCACGAATCTATAAGGCGCTGGTGGATACCCAGATCGCGGTTTCGGCGGGCGGCGGCTTCAGCTTCAATCTCGACCCCGGCCTGTTCAGCTTCAGTGCGATGGCCCGCGATGGGGTCAGCCTTACCCAGATCGAGCAAGCGATGGATGCGGTGATTGCCGAGGTAGTGAACAATCCAGTCAGCGAGGACGAGCTAAAGCGGGCGATTAAGCAGACCAAGGCGCAATTTGTCTATAGCGCCGAGAGCGTCACAAACGGGGGCTACTGGTTGGGCATCTTCGGCATCGTCTCTAGCTTCGAGGCGCTGGACCACTATCTCAGCGACCTGGAGGCGGTTACGGTTGCCGATGTGCAGCGAGTGGCGCAGAAGTACCTACGCATTAGTAATCGCACCGTAGGTGAGTTCCGCCCCCGGCCAATGACCGCTGAAGATCGGATACGCATGGCCCAGGCTGAGGCAGCCGCCGCTGGCGGGCATCGTCACTTCAGCAGCAACCCTGACACCGACCTCACCAGCCATCACGACGCACATCGCGGCTACGCCTTCTACCAGCAGCCCGGCGATGATGTCCCTCACCAGAGCGGGCAGTCACCTGCCCCTTCTGACCCGTTGGCTGAACCGACACCCGTAACTCAAAACTCAAACCCCAAAACTCAAACCTCCTCAAAGGAGCAGGCGTTGGCGCGGCTCAATGCTGAGAATATCACCCGCCGCGTGCTGCCTAATGGCATCGTGGTGATCGTGTATCCTAAACACGATGTACCCAGCGTAAGCGTAATTGCCAACTTCCGCGCTGGCTCTATTTACGAGCAGAAGGAGCAGGCTGGGCTTGCCAGCTTTGTCGCCACTATGCTGCGACGCGGCACCAAATCGCATAGCTTCACCGAGATCAACGAGCTTACCGATAATCTGGCCTTCAGTGTGGGTGCGGGCAGTGGACGGCACATGGCCGAGGTGGGCGGCAAGTCGCTGCGCGAGGACTTTTCCACGCTGGTTGGGCTGATCGCCGAGATGCTTACCAGCGCAACTTTCCCAGAGGAGGAGATCGAGAAGGTGCGCGGCAATCTGATTACCGGCTTGAAGGAGCGAGAGAACGATACGGGCAGCGTGGCAGGCCGCAAGTTCAACGAGTTGGCTTACCCGGCTAGCCACCCATACCACTACAGCAGCGCAGGCTACATCGAGACCGTCAGCCAGATCAGCCGCGACGATATGCTGGCCTTCTACCATGACTATTATCGGCCAGACACCACCACAATCGTTGTGGTGGGCGACATCGAGCCAGGTGATGTCCTCAGCGAACTGCAGAAGGCGCTGGGAGGCTGGAACGCTGCCAATTCGACCGTAGAAAGGCCACAGAATACTGTACCCGATGTAGAACCCCTGAGGGGCGCACAGAAGGTGGTCAGTGAAGTGGCGGGCAAAACCCAGGCCGATATTCTGCTGGGCTTTCCCAGCATCCCCCGCAAGCACCCCGACTACATCCCCCTATCCTTGGGCAACTACATTCTGGGGCGGCTGGGGCTATTCGGTCGGCTGGGTGAGAATGTGCGTGACCGCCAGGGGCTAGCCTACTACTGCGTCAGCAGCCTGGAGGGCGGCTTTGGTCAGGGTGCGTTCGCAGTGAGGGCGGGAGTCAACCCTGTCAATGTGGAAAAGGCGGTCGCAGGTATCCTGGAGGAGATGAACAATATCATCACCACCCGGCCGGTAAGCGACGAGGAACTGGGCAATACCAAGAGCTACATCACCGGCAGCCTACCGCTGCAACTGGAAACCGGCGCAGGCATTGGCCGCCTGCTGCTAGATATCGAACTGTACGAACTGGGCGATGACTATGTGCGCCGCTATATCGAGCAGGTAAGCAACCTCACGATCGAGGACATCCAGGCGGCATTGCAGCGCAATCTCAGCACCGAGAACTACGTGTTGAGCATAGCTGGTTCGTTCGAGCAGTAAGACTATGTCGAAGACCAACCAGCCCTTAAGTAAGGAGCGGCGATGAGTTCCATACTTGCCCAGGCAGTCCCGACAGCGACGAACACATTGACAGCTACAAGCACTTTCTCGCAGCAGCTTGAAAGCTGGCACGATTTCTACATCGTGCTGGGTGGCGCGTCGGCCACGCTGGTGGGCTTACTATTCATCGCCATCTCGCTCAACGCCGAACCTGATCACCAACCGAGCGCAAGCGCCACTGCGGGCAACCGCTAGCAATACCTTCATCAGCTTTGTGCTGGTATTGGTCTACTCGCTGTTTCTGCTCTTCCCTGGCACCAGCGCGGATTCGGTTAAAAACGCGCTGCTGGGCATTTCGATGATGGGGATTATTCATGTATTGCATCAGGCTTATATAGCCTGGCGTAGCAATGGTCGTCGCCTCAACCTGCTAACTATGCTACGCCGCTTTGTTCTACCCTCGCTAGCCTATGTCTATATCATATACATGAGCCAGCGGCTAACCGACAGCTATTCAAGCCCATTGTATGAGCTGGCCGTGGTGTTTGTAGTGCTGCTGGGAACGGCGACCTCCTATGCGTGGGATTGGCTGATCGGTGTGGGGCAGAACAAGGGTGACAACAAGATCGCCGCGCTGGTGATGCCAACGGTGAGTGAGCAGGAGAAAGCTGAACCCAGGCCAGTTATATCAGCAGCCCAGGAACACAGCCCATGAGTAGCGCCGAGCTAGAAGAGTTTACCCTAGCTTTGCCTGGCAGTAGCCAGCGCATGGGATTTGATGCTGATTGTAGGCCGTGACAAGCACGGCAGTGCAACGTAATCGCGCCTCCACCTGTTCATGGGTGGAGGCGCGATTTGACTTGCTTGAGTGGCTGGATGGTTTACGAAGTTGGCTGCGCTGCTCCCTCGCGCCTGATTTCCTCGGTATGCTCGACGGTGAGGCCGATATAGGCGGCAATATGAGTGGCAAATTGCTCGGCCAGTGCGGGGTCGGGATAGCTGTCTAGCTCGATCTGCTTGCCGTCGGGCATGAGCAGATAGATGAAGTAGCGGTGGAAGTAAGACTGACCCTTGGGATTGAGTCGCGTGTAGTGCTGAAGCTGGATGCCCTTGAGTTCGCTTATCTTGGCGAGAAGTTTGTCGTTCTGGCTAAAGCTATCGGCTTGCTTGTCGAAGGTAGAATACTCCCCGATGGTGAGGAAGCGCAAAAGTTGCTGTCCACCAAACACCACGAAGAATAGCCCAACCAGAATAAAGACCAGGCCGAAGACACCAGTGATGAAGAAAGCGAAAATGCCCAGGAATATGGCGATCACGCCCATGCCGGTTACTATACCATAGTTGCGAATACCCGATGCGCGATCCTTGACCAGTTTTAGCCGCCCCGCCTCTTCAACGATTTGTGCTGCCATGGTACTGCCTCCTGTAAAAATATAGTTTTAGCGCGATGCGCTGCAACTTGATGCCTCAATCAAGCAGCTAGATTGTACAATCTGCCTCCATTCTTTGTCAAGAGCATGATAGCGCATCGAACATTGACGCGGTTAATCTTCCACAAGCGCGAACGTAACACGCTGCTGGAGCATCCCCCATTCAATGCTGGCTTAATGTTATGCCCATGTACTAATACACTAATAAACTGTAAGTGACACACAAGTGTGCTTCGTGGAGCTTATACCAAACCGCTAGCGGGATGCTAAAAAACAAAACGGATGGGCGTGATATATTCGCGCCCATCCGATAATCCACTCACGACCAGGTGGCATCAAAGTTCGCCCAGCTTTGGCACAAGCTGACCATCCTTGTAGGCTTTCTGCAAGTCGAGCAGGTCATGCAACTTATCCCTCAAGCGTTGGGCCAGCTCCTTCTCCTCGTAGAGACGTTCGAGCAGCGGTTTGGCGAAATCAGGGTCGTTCATCAACTCCATCATCACCTCACCGCAGACGCGCAGGTAGGTGCTACGATTGATCTTCAGCCCATCGTATGCGCGGGTCTTGCTGTTGATCTTTGATAGTTGCTCATCAAGAGGGATCAGCTGATGGGGATAGTAGTAGACTGCCACCTGCTTGAGTCGCTCTGCGCCACGCATAGCGCGATCATCGGCAATATCATCCTCTACCTGGCGGCGTGGGCGCGGGTTGTCATCGAAATCAAACATAAAGTTTATTCCTTTCCTTCGGAAAGATCATACTAGACGATATGGATATTTGGATTATCATTGGCGAGGTTGTTAGCGATGTTATTATACCAGCATATTAGCATATTAGGCAAGAATGTGGGTGCAGTTCATCAAATTGCCATGCACAACTGTCGTAGGGGTGGGTGGCACTCACCCGGATGCGCGATCGCAATGCTATGAGCTGCGCCCTAATATTACAGCCTCAGTTCCTAGTCAAGATGCGGTAGTTACGATTGGCTTGGACACTGGGCGGCAGGGCGTATGCGATTCGCCCCTACACCAATCTGGCGCAAATATGCCAACTGAGGCTGTAATACTAAGCATGAGTAGCTGGTCTACTGCCTACTTCTTCGCTCACCTGACCACGGTACCACCGTTCCTATGGGTTAGAGAGAATCTGCTCGGCGCTTCGGACACAGAAGACGCAGCGGAGATTGAACACACCTATGCTTTGCTGTACAAGGCGCTCGGCGAAGATGAGGCAGCAACTGACCACTTCAGGTTGGCGCTCCAGAGCGGCAAGCTCTATCCTTATGATGAAGCGATTATACAGCAGGAATATGGCGCGATGTTGCATCATAAATTGTCAGCTATAAGCCTAACTGGTTTGGGTACAATGTGTTATAATATTAGTGGGATAGTTTATACCCAGGGTTCAGCAAAGCCTATCATCATCAGCCCCTCCTCACTGCCCACGCCCAGCGCCCTTTGCTGTAATCCCCTTGACCCTTACGGATTGAACTTCAATGAAATGCTTCAATTGTAACACGCGAAACCGTGAGATCGCGCTTGTCTGTGTAAGCTGCGGTGCGTCACTGCGTGCGCCACGGGCAAAGCTATATCTCGATCGTGCCGAAGCAAATGTCAATCGCTCCAACTATGAACACGCCAGTGCGAACGTGACCCAAGCCGACAATGAGATACTGGCGCTAACCAATGAAGAGCGCGAAAAGTATCTGTTTAATGCTCGGGCCTTCTGGTTGCAGGGCTGTATCTACTATAACAAGGGAATGATTAAGGAGGCGAAAGCGGAGTTGCTGCTGGCGCAAAATAGCCTGGAGCAACACCTGGGCGGGCGGGCATTGTTCGCCGATGTGCTGAACAAGCTGGGCAACATCGTCTATTATGAGGCACAATTGGATGAAGCGATTGCCTACTACCAGCGCAGCATCGAAGTGGCGCTAGCGATTGGAGCATACAACGTGACCACCAAGGCGCTCGGCAATATTGGCAACATCTACGTGCTACGCAACGATATCGAGACCGCCACCGATTTCTACAGCCGTGGGTTGACTGATGCCAAGAAGAGTGGCGATCCTAACGACCTGGCGGCGGCTTATCGCCCGCTGATCTGGCTGCACCGCTACTACGGCCCTTATAGCCTGGCGCTGGACTATGCTGATAAAGCACTGGCTATACGTGAGCAGGTTACAAACCTGGAGGTTCGCTGCAGAGTAACCGCCGAGGCGGCGGGGGCTTATGCCACATATGGCGACTTCGCCAGGGCGGAGATCTACCTGCGCGAGGCGTACGAGTTGGTGCAGCGCACTGGTGATCGCGTCGCCGAAGGCGCAGTTGCAAGCAATCTGATTGACCTGGTGCGTAACGCGAACGACCCTGATGCCTGGTATATCCAGGCACTGCGTAGCCTCAACTCCTACCTCAGCGACCCCATGTGGAAGAGCGAGTTTGCCTTGCAAATGGCAGTATATTACATCACCCGCAAGGAGCGAACCTCGATCCTTCGTCACCTGCAATGGCTGAAAGATATCTGGCGGCGCTTGGGCGAAGCGGGCGAGGAGGATACCTTGATCAGCCAGGCGTTGGCATTGTTGTACACCGCGCTGGGCGAATGGGATGAGGCTGCTGTTCACTTCCAACTTTTGATTAATAGCTACGTCAACCTCACTCCTTATGAACTGGCGGCCACGCTGGAGGATTACGCTACAATGCTGCTGAACCGAGCCCGGGATGCCGCTGATCCGCAGAGTTATGCCGCAGCCAGAGAGGCTTTGGAAAAGGCAATCGATATCTATCGCCAGCTCGAACTACCACGACGACTGCTAACTGCTGAAGCACTACGTAATCGCGTGGTAAGGCTTGCGGCGGTGGGCGTAGATGCACCTGACCGTTCTACCTTGATAGCAGAGTAGACCAACCCCCTTGAAGAAGCTGTCTGAAAACTAGTGGATATACCCGTAGGGGCGCATTGACGTTCGCCCTGCTGCCAAGCACAGTAAACTGAGTTATCAGACAGTCTCGAAGCGACTAAATCGCCAGCAATGATGTCCACCTGGTAGTCCTTGCCGCCCGCCTCTACCGCCAGCTTGATGTCAGGAGATTCCGCCTCGCCCGCCTTGAAGCCCAGTTTCTGACCACCAGACAGGCTGAGTTGGTCGTCCATGCCCCTGTCGAGCTTGATGTTGGACACATCGGCAGCCATGCCCTGGCCGAACAGCGCCAGTTCTTCAGTGTCCTGCCCATTCAGGTTGCTGCTGGTGATGTCAATGCTGTAATCGCCACTGGAGGGTAGATAGTAGATTGGCTCATGGTTGGCAACCAGCGCGTCACCAATATAAGTACCGCACACACTGACAGAAATCTGCGTTCCTTCTTCACTTTACTTGTTCTCCTTTGGTTTAGTCTGAGAAGCTCTGAATATTAAGCATAGAGCTAGGAGCTGGATGCTCACAGCGCGATTGTAATACCAATTAGCCGAGCAGATAGTATAAATTGGGCCAGGGCGAACAACGGTTCGCCACTACAGAAATTATATCGGCACCACGGCTAATTGGTATAACATAGCTAGCTAGCCGCAAGCAATACAAATACGTGTGATCATCCTTAAAGTTTCACCCAGTTTCACCGCCTCAGCAATGTTTGGTAAGGTTCTGGTAAGGTTGGATCAGGGTTGAGTACACCTCCTACCAGAGATGTATTGTGGCAAAGAGATGGGGCGCACAACCGTGCGCCCCACACTTGTACCCTGCAACTTGCCCTTGCGACTTCGGCTGCTTTATGGCTGCTGGTCGCTCTCGCTCAGGGTCTGGTCAATGGTGCCGTTGCTGCCCTGGTCGACCCCGATGTTGACCGCGTCACCATCCTTCCAGGTGCCGAAGTCTACGAACTCGGTGTCGCCGGGGTTCAACGGAATGTCAGCGTGCTTGTACTTGTGTGTGCCACTGGCATCGGTCTCGGTGAAGCTGAGAGTGTACATATCGGGGCTGCCGCTGATATCCTTGATCGCCAGCTTGCCGGTAGCGTCGTCTACGGAGAAGTCAACCTCTTCGCCAGGGGTGAAGTTGATGCCGGTCAGGTCGAAGCCGTAGTCCTTGCTGCCATCGTTGTTGGCAATCTTCACTTCGGGGGTCTCCGCCTCACCGGGCTTATAGCTGATCTTCTGGCCGTCGCCGCTGATGCTGAGGCTGTCGTTCGCGCCTGCGCCCAGCTTGATACCCGCGATGTCTACCGCCTCGCCCTGGCCGAACATAGCAACCTCATCGCTGCCGGTGCCGGTTACGCTGCCGGTGCCGGTGATGACGCTATTGGTGCCGGTGACGACGCTGCCTTCGAGCGTAGCCTGGTAGTCCGCGCCTTCTGGAAGGTCATAAATAGGGCCATGATCGTGACCCAGGCCGCCAGGGAGGTAGGTCATGCTAGCGCCGGAGATGTCGCTGACCATCTTGCCATTGTCGTAGCCGAACTTGTGACCAGCCTTGTCGGTGAAGAGCATCTGGGCGCTGCCGTCAACCATCACCTGCTCCTGTTGCTGCCCGTCGGCGAGGGGGCTGAAGAGGCCGCTGCCGCTGCCATTCTTGCAGAATGGGCAGACCGGCGGCTTGGTGCGGGAGGAAAGTGGCGCAACCCCCAGCGTGAAGGTGGTGGCATCACCGATATAGGCGCTGGCATCCTTGGTTGGGTCGGCAGCAGTGGAGTAAGTCCAGGTTTGGGTGTTGCGGTCGAATATGATGTACTTGTCCTCCGCAGGGTAGTTGTTGTCGTAGATATGCAGCCAGACAACGCCATTACCCTTATCCTCAGCCCAAATCGGGGTCACGGCATGACCCTCTTTGTAGCCAGGCTTCCAGAAGGCGATAATGAGCGGGTCGGGCGCGCCGTTCTGCATCGAGGCGATAATCTGGTCGAGGATCTGGTTCGGAGTCTGGTTCATGCTGCCGATGCGGGTGGGTTGCACCGGCTGAAGGGTTTGCAGCGTCCAGCCGTTGGCGATTAGCGCCAGCAACTTGGGGTTGCTGTTCGGGTCGGTGGGATCCAACTTCAGGTCGGCAACGCTGGCTGCACCGAAATCGCTAGACTTAGAGATCCCCTTATATATCTCCATGCTGGCGACGGCAAATCCTTCGCAGTGGCCGCCATTGATACCTTTGTTCATCTGGTCAATCCACTGCGTGGCGGCGGGCGAGGGAGTGCAAGTGTCGCCACTGACGTTGGCGCAGATGGCGGCATCACCGAGCAGCTTACGGGCGGCATCCACAGTAAAGGTGCCAGGGGTGTTGGGATACTGATTGCCGAAGTTTCTGAAGCTGAAGCCATTGGCGGCGGCACGGAAGCCGGTATCGCCCAGCACCTTAGCCGTGCCACCCTCGGTGGTTGTCACCGTCATAGCCATGGCCGGAGCGGCGGTTGTGGTTATCACCATGGTCGCGTTCGCTCCGCTAGCACCCGGAGTGACTGCAGCAGTCGTATCGGTGGACGCAGCCACCTGCGCGACTGTGGTGTTGGTGGGTGCGGGTACAGCAGTAGGGTTATCCCCGCCACAGGCTGCGAGGATCACGCTGAGGACCAAGACTGACCCGATGGCTATAAATCTGTTTCTTTGCTTCACTTGAAGAACTCTCCTTATCTGTTAGGTGGAAACGAACGTTACTCAAATCGGAACCGCTATCTATTCCCATCTTTAGGAACTTCTGGTTCAAGGGGATTGTATCACAAACAAGCTGCTTTATGCAAGCGGCGGCTGGCGAATAAGTGTACTAAATCACAATCTTGCAGGTGCTTCTTGCTATTTGGTATGATTTGGTATCCACTTGGAGCGCGCTGCGCCTGAGATGGCTATAGCCAGGCCGACGACGCAGTTAGCTGCCGTGTCCCATGCTCTAGCTCTCATGCCGCTTGCGCCAGTGGCAAGGAGGAGCAGCGTATGGACAATGAGGCTTGTGGCTGGCTGGACCGACCAGTTGCCGAGTGGCGGATTGGCTTCATCGGTGCAGGGCGAGTGGGCAGCGCCCTGGCGATACTGATGCAGCGGGCGGGCTACAACATTGTGGCAATTGCCAGTCGCCACCGTCAGCATTATGACGCGCTGGCGGCAGCGTTGGGCAAGCCGAACCTGCTGTGCGGCAGCCCGACCGAGGTGTTTGCCGCCGCCGACCTGACCTTCATTACCACGCCCGACGACGTGATCGCCCCGCTTGCGGGCAGCATCGGGCGGACCGGGCTGGGGCTGGGTAAGGCAGTGGCGCATACCAGCGGGGCGCTGAGTAGCGCCGCACTGAGCGGGGTGCGCGAACACGGCGCGCTAGTGGGCAGTTTGCATCCCTTGCAGGCGTTCGCCAGCATCGAACTGGCGCTGGCGCGACTGCCAGGCAGTAGCTTTGCCATCGAAGGCGATGCCATCCTGGTTCCCGCGCTCACTCGCATTGCGGCGGACATTGGCGGCACACCGATGCTGCTCCGCCCCCAGGACAAGACGCTTTACCACGCTGCTGCGGTGTTGGCCGCCAACTACTCCGTCACCCTCGCCGCGATCGGCGCGCAACTACTCGCCGCGATCGGCATCGACCCTGAAGCGGGCCTCGCTGCCCTGCTGCCGTTGCTGCGCGGCAACATCGAAAACCTGGAACGTCTTGGTCTGCCCACCGCCTTGACTGGCCCAATTGCCCGAGGCGACAGCAGCACGGTCGCTCGCCACCTGCAAGCGCTCGATCAGGTTTATCCAGCAGTTGCTCGCCTCTACCGCGAACTCGGCCTGCTTACCCTGCCGCTGGCCCAGGGTAAGGGCCTGGATGCCGATAAGTTGAACGCGCTGCACGCCCTGTTCGCTGCGCCGCCCGCATCTACCAGCGACGAACTGTACGATGAGGCGGCGATTGCCTCCGCGATGTTACAATTTTGAATCTTGAATTATGAATCTTGAGTTAGGTACGGTGGGTGTCAAGGCCTGCCCCGCCGCCAATTCAACATTCAACATTCATAATTCAAAATTGAAAAGGGCCGGAGGAGGACTTTAGGCACATGGATAAACGAATTACGATCAGCGATGTGCGCGAGATGAAGGCGCAGGGCGAGAAGATCGCCATGCTCACCGCCTATGATTATGCCACTGCAAAGCTGGTGGATGAGGCGGGGCTGCCGATAATTCTGGTGGGCGATTCGCTGGGGATGGTGATGCTTGGCTATCCCGACACCCTGCACGTCAGCCTCGACGATATGCTGCGCCACACTGCCGCCGTTGCCCGTGGGGTAAAGCACGCCCTGCTGGTAGGCGATATGCCATTTATGACCTACCAGTTGAACGCGGAGGAGGCGATGCGTAATGCCGCCCGCTTCCTCACCGAAGCCAACGCCCAGGCGGTCAAGCTAGAGGGCGGTAGCCCCCAAATCGTGGAGACGGTGGCACGTATGACTGCTGCAGGCATCCCGGTGATGGGCCATCTGGGGCTGACCCCTCAATCGGTCAATCAGTTGGGCGGCTACAAGGTGCAGGGGCGTAGCCACAACGCCGCCCAGCGGATGCTCGACGAGGCGCTGGCGTTGGAGCAGGCGGGCGCATTCGCCCTGGTGTTGGAGACAGTACCCAGCCCGCTTGCTGCCCTGATTAGCCGCAAACTGACCATCCCGACTATTGGCATCGGCGCAGGCGTGGGCTGCGACGGCCAGGTACAGGTTATCCACGATGTGATCGGCCTAACCGTCGACTACGTGCCGCGTCACGCCAGGCAGTACGCGCAGGTGGGCAGCCTGATCGCCGCCGCTGCCCGCGATTATCTGGCCGATGTGCGTTCCGGCGCTTTCCCCACCGAGGCGCAGTCGTTCAAGATGGATGATAGTGTGTTGGAAGGACTCGAATAATTGCAGATTGCAGATTCGAGATTGCAGATTAAAATCAGAAAGTATCTCTAGTCTGTCGCAGCTAAATGACCTAATCTGCAATCTGCAATCTCGAATCTGCAATCCCAAGACCGGAGGAATAGATGCACCTTATAGAAACCGTTGCGGAGATGCGCGCATGGCGTAAGGAGTATGGCGAGTTCGAGATTGGCTTCGTGCCGACAATGGGTTACTTGCACGGAGGCCACCTCAGCTTGGTGGATCGGGCGCTTGAGGAGAACGACCTTCATGTGGTTAGTATCTTCGTCAACCCCACCCAGTTCGGCCCCAACGAGGACTTCAAGACTTACCCCCGCGACCTCGCCCGCGACCTCGGCCTGCTGCGCTGTTGTAGCGTCGGTGCGGTGTTTGCCCCACCTCCATCCGAGCTTTACCCCGCCGGTTTCCAGACCTATATTGACATCGGCGATATTACCAGGCCGCTGGAAGGCGCAGCTCGGCCCGGTCACTTTCGTGGGGTTGCCACCATCGTTGCCAAGCTGTTCAATATCGTGCAGCCCACCCGCGCCTACTTCGGGCAGAA
>JANXYP010000020.1 GCA_025355955.1 Chloroflexota bacterium | reverse complement strand
GATGCTTGAGATCGGCATGGGTGCACCTCACCTGGGCGGATGCCATCCGCCCCTACCCCAACGTTGGTGCTTGAGATCGGCATGGGTGCACCTCACCTGGGCGGATGCCATCCGCCCCTACCCCAACGTTGGTGCTTGCGGCGAGCGTTGCTGATGTTGCACCGGGGCGTATGCCATCCGCCCCCTACGTCAGCCCCAATCTGTTTATCCGTTTTTACAATCCGTTGGCTAACTGCATCGGGGCATATGCGATTCGCCCATACACCAAGCCAATCCGTATATCCGTTGTCACAATCCTTTGGCTGTAGTACCTACACCACATTACCATCCCCTTACCAACCAACCTCCGCGCCAACCCCGCTATGTAAACAACCCGACACCGCAAGTGTAAAGCAGTTGACCCATCCGCGCCGACCCAGACCGTATAATTCACTCATCCACAGAGCAGAACCAAATAAGCGCGACGGCGGGCGGTGGCGATACCGGCAAACGAGAGGAGCGAGATGAACAGCTTTATAGTCGAGGAGCAGGACGAGGTAAAGGCGTGTGCCGCAGGCGCGGCGCTGGTTTTCATTGATGGCAGCGAGGCGGGCGGTCTCTGGGTTGACAAAGCGGGCGGCGTGCATATAATAAAACCCTGGCAAGAGGATGAGGCGCTTGCCCGTCAGATCCGCCAGTTGCGGGCGGCCAACTCTCTATTGCAGGTGGCCCAAACATCGGGTGACACCGAGCTGGGCCGCATGGCGCAGCAGTCGGGAATGTCGCTGGTCGCAGCGGCGCGAAAGCTGCTGGTTGGCGAACTGGGTACATCACCTACGGAGCGGTAACGCAGATTTTACCTGGATTTTACATCTTTTTTGGTCGCGCTTAACCGGCTGCTGTTACACTCAGGCAGAAGCGATAATTCGCTATCCTTGATTATGGGAAACGGAGGAGACGGCCATGACAAACCAAAGAGGCAGACCGATAATTGCGTTGAGCGCCCTGATGTTGGTAATACTGACACTTGGCACCAGTTCGCAATCACCCTCGGCTGCCGCACCGCTGGAGCAGACCACCAGCTATACCTTCGCCCAGACCGGCCACACCGTCGGCGGCAAATTCCTCGCTTACTGGAACAACAATGGCGGGCTGGCGCAACAGGGCTACCCGATTAGCGACCAGATGCAGGAAGTCAGCCCCACCGATGGCAAGACCTACACCGTGCAATACTTCGAGCGGGCAGTGTTCGAGCTGCATCCTGAGAACCAGCCGCCCAACGATGTGCTGCTCTCGTTGCTGGGCGTGTTCCAGTATCAGCAGAAGTATCCCAGCGGTGCTGCCAGCCAAACCGCCAACAGCAGTGCTGGCTCGGTACTGTTCACCCAAACCAATCACCGCGTCGGTGGCGTTTTCCTCGATTACTGGAACAACCATGGCGGGCTGGCGCAGCAGGGCTACCCGATTAGCGGCGAGTTTCAGGAGAAGAGCGAGCTGAACGGCCAAACCTACACCGTGCAATACTTCCAGCGGGCGGTATTCGAGATGCACCCTGAGAACCAGCCGCCCTACAATGTGCTGCTCTCCCAGCTTGGCACCTTCCGTTACAAGGTGAAGTATGGCAACGTAGCGAGCACAAGCAAGATCAAGCACATTATCATCTTCGTCAAGGAGAATCGCACCTTCGACAATTACTTCGGCACCTACCCAGGCGCGAATGGCGCGACTACGGCTACCGACTCCGCTGGCAACGTCGTACCATTGCACCACCAGACCGACCAGGTGCCGGACATTGACCACTCTTCAGAGGGCGCAATCGCGGCCTACGATGGTGGCAAGATGGATAAGTTCAACCTGTTGCACAGCACGAGTACCCCAAGTGCCACCGACCCCTACGCCAACCACAGCCTGACCCAGTTCTACCAGTCGGACATCCCCAACTACTGGAAATACGCGCAGAACTATGTGCTGGGCGACGCGATGTTTTCCTCGCTGATGGGGCCAAGTTTCCCCAATCACCTCTACACCGTGGCCGCACAATCGGGAGGGGTGGACGACAACCCCAACACCGACAAGAACATTGGCACGCTGAAGGATAAGGTCAATGGCTGGGGCTGCGATATCCCCAACCAGACGGTCAAGGTCAAGAACCCCGATGGCACTACCCAGATGCAAGAGGCTTGCTTCAACTTCAACACGCTGGCCGACGAGCTTGATGCGAAAGGGATAAGCTGGCGCTACTATGCGCCGCCATCTGGCACGGGCGGTTACGTCTGGTCGGTATTCGACGCGATCCAACACATCCGCTACGGCCCCGACTGGAAGTTTGTCGTTCCCACAACACAGTTCATGACCGATGCTGCCGCTGGCAACCTACCCACCGTCTCCTGGATTGTCACCCCCAGCAACGTCAGCGAACACGCCCCCGCCAGCGTCTGTGTGGGCGAAAACTGGACGGTGCAGATGCTCACCTCGCTGATGCAAGGATCGGACTGGTCATCCAGCGCCGTGTTCCTCACCTGGGATGACTTCGGTGGTATGTATGACCACGTTGCCCCCCAGCAGATTGATGGCTATGGTCTCGGCTTCCGCGTGCCGCTACTGGTCATCTCCCCCTACGCCAAGCAGGGTTACATTGATCACACTCAGTACGAGTTTTCTTCGATGCTGCGCTTCGCCGAGGACGACCTGGGTCTGGCGACCATGACCAACCGCGACGGCGGAGCCAACAACATGATGGGCGCGTTCGACTTCAGCCAGTCACCGCGTGCGCCGCTGATGCTGCAGCAGCGTACCTGCAACGTGAAGGTGCAGGATAATAACCTCAACTACGACGACTGAGCCAGCCGCGTCTCGATCTAGTGTCAAGCAGCCTTCCCCAACAACGGAGAGGGCTGCTTTTATGCTATTGCCTACACAGGTAGATGGAAGTATAATACAACTGGATTGCAGCAGCAGCATCTAGAACATTTTATTGGAAGGAAGAAAGGAACAGTAATGATGATGACCCCCAATCGTCGACTGATGGCAGCACTTATTCTCGTAGCCGCATTGGTAGCGTCGGGCGCGGCGTTCGTATCCAGTCTCTCCCCGACAGCGACTCGTAGCAACTTCCTCGACCTGGTGGCAAAAGAGAGTGGCCAGCCGCTGTTGCCCGGCCACAATTATCCGCCGGTCAGCTTCAGCGCCCCAACCGTCAACGGCATTATCGTCGGCCACGATGCCAGGCACGACACCT
>JANXYP010000014.1 GCA_025355955.1 Chloroflexota bacterium | reverse complement strand
ACCGATAGTTTCGTCACCTTCTTCTTTATGCTGACCATATATTTTGCGCTGCGCTTCATGCAGGATGGCCGCTGGGGATCGGCGTTGTGGATGGGCGCGGGGCTGGGCTTTGCCATTGCCAGCAAGTTTACGATTGCGCCGCTGGTACTGGTCATCTTCGCCGCCTTCGCGCTTAGGGCCATCTATGTGCAGCGGCCCCAACTGCTGGGCGCGGCTTTTGAGCGCATGACCATCCGCCCTTATGCCGCCAACCCCAACGAGTCGCCCTGGAATGCGCTGGGCAGGCTGATACCAAAGCTGATCGGCAGTCTGGTTGCTTCGCTGGTCGCCTTCGAGATTGGCGAACCCTACGCCCTGTTCCGCCTGCCGGAGTATTTCACCAAGATTGGTGAGCAGAACAACATCATGAAGGGCATCGCCGACGTACCCTACACCCGCCAGTACATCGGCACCATGCCAATCATCTATCAATTGGGTAACCTGGCGCTGTGGGGGTTGGGCATCGTGATGGGTGCGGTAGTGATGGTCGGCCTGTTCTTTATTCTCTTCCGCTATCTATTCGACCTCCCCGGCCTGATCGGGCTGGCGCGGGGCGAGGGGCGGCGCTTCGGGCGGATGAGCGGCGGCCAGCGTGGCAGCTATCTGCTCACCCGCGTACTGGGCGCGGCGCTAGTTATCGGCGTATTCGCCGTGCTGGTCGGCATCAGCAAGCCGTTGCTGATTGCAGCAGGCGTGTTCAGTGATCAGAGTACGGGGCTGTTGAGCAACGGCTACGTAGTCGGCGCGCTGGCCGGGATTGGCCTGATCGCCTTCTTCGCGCTGCTGGCCTGCCTGCGCTTCACCCGCCCCGGCGAGGCGCTGCTGTTCATCGCCGCCCTCCCCTACGCCGCGCTCATCTTCACCCTGCAGGCCAAGTGGGCGCGTTATATGTTGCCGCTGGTGCCGATTTTCGCCATCTTTACCGCAGGCGCGTTGTGGACCGCCTACCGCTGGGCCAGGCAGCGCCAAGCGGCGCGGGCTGCGGCTGACCCAGCCCGCCGTCGCGCCTTCACCCTGGCGAATGGCGTGCAGTTGGTGGGCGCAATCGCGATCGTGGGTGGGGTGTACTGGGCGCTGGCCTTCGAGAACGGGGTATATGGCGGCACGCCCACCTTCCTGCAAACCCAGCGCTGGGTGGATAAGAACATCCCCGCCGATGCCATCATTGGCACCGAAAGCTGGGATGAGGGTATTCCTGGTGTCAACCGCGACCAGGCGCACAATGTAACCTTCCAGATATATGACACTGACCGGCCTGGCGAGGTTGCCTTCCAGGCGTTCGATGCCTGGATGAATGGCGGCAATGACCCCATTACCAACCGCACTATAACGCAGGGCGCGGACTACATCGTGATCGCCAGCAACCGTCTGTACTTGACCGTGCCGAAGCTGCCCTGGCGCTATCCGATGGCGACCCGCTACTACGACCTGCTGTTCAGCGGCAAGCTCGGTTACGATCAGGTGTTCCAGGCCACCCGCTACCCTTCACTATTCGGCTTCACCATCAACGACGATCATGCCGACGAAACCTTCACCGTCTACGACCATCCCAAGGTGATGATTTTCAAGAAGGTACGCACTCTTTCGCAAGACGAACTGAAGACCCTGTTCGGCAACGCGCTCACCCAGCCGGTAACTGGCGGACGGGTGAACACTCTAGCGGCCAACAATCCCGGCCCCGGCGAGAAGCCGGTTATCGCCGACAAGACGATTATGCTCGACCAGACGGTGGGCAGCCTGCCGCTGGTGCAGGATTACGCCTGGAATGATTTCGCCTCCAACAATCAGTGGGTGGCGGTGGCACTCTGGCTGATCGTGATATATCTGCTCAGTTTCATCACCCTGCCGCTCACCTGGGGCATCTTCCGCTGGCTGCCCGATCGCGGCTACGCCTTCAGCAAGGTGCTGTCGTTGGTGCTGGTCGCCTTCTTCGCCTGGCTGATGTCCAGCCTGCATCTGGCGATGTTCGATGTGTGGGCCATCCTGGTCAGCGTAATCATCGTGGCGCTGATGAGCAGCTATTTCTTGCTGCGCCAGCGGCATGAGTTCTTCGCCTGGTTGCGTAGCCACGTCAAATTGATTGTGGCGATTGAGGTGGTGTTCCTGCTGGCGTACTTCTTCCAGCTATGGCTACGCACCTTCAATCCCGACCTGTGGGGGCCATCATACGGCGGCGAACGGCCAATGGAGTTCGCCTTCCTCAATGGCGTGCTGCGCTCTCCATATATGCCGCCGCAGGATCCTTTCTTCGCGGGCGGCACCATCAACTATTATTACTATGGTTACGTGCTGCTGGCGGTGCTGATTAAATTGACCGGCATCATCCCCACCCTGGCCTTCAACTTGAGCATGGCGCTCATCTTCGCCCTGGCCTTCAGCGTGATTGCCAGCATCGTCTACAACACGGTGGTCTTCGCCCAGCAGCGCAACCGCAACCGCGACAGCAGCGTGGACTATCCTCGCTTCAGCGCCATCGGCCTGCGCTACGGCATCCTGGGCGGCACCCTGGCAATGCTGATCAGCAACGTGTTTGGCGGCATACAAGCGTTGTTCACCATCAGCCCCAGTTTGTTCAACTGGACGCACGATCTGTTGATCAGAATAGGCGTTGATCGGGGTCGCATTGACGAGGCTATCCAGCACGGCTTCAACTTCTGGACCACCAGCCGCATTATCCCTGGCACGATCACCGAGTTCCCTTTCTGGAGCTTCCTCTACGGCGACCTGCACCCCCACCTCATCTCCATCCCTGTGCAGGTGATGGCCCTCGCCTTCGCGCTCAACTTCGCCTTCGACAAGGGCATGGCCGCCCGTTGGCGCAGCGTCGCCACCAACGCCAGCACCGTGCAGGATAGCGTCGCCAACTTCTTCACCCGCAGCGGGGCGCAGTGGAGCGACAGCTTCGCGGTCGGCGGGTTGCGCTTCCTGGCCCTGACCATCACCGTAGGGTCGCTAGCGGTAATCAACTCCTGGGACTTCCCCACCGCCATCGTAGTCATCTTGGGTGGCCTGCTCATCCCCTTGCTCATTCGTGAGCGGGTCAATGGACGCTTGCAGGCTTTGATCAGCTACCCCTCGGCCTGGCTCGGCACCCTGCTGCTGTTCGGCGCAATTGTCGGTGCGGCGTTGACCCTATACTTGCCGTTCTACATCAACTTCAAGGTACTGTACAGCAAGATCGCGTTCATCATCCCTGGCAAGTCGGTGGTGCCGGGCGGCGACTTCACCTTCCAGCGCACCCAACTGAGCGAGTATCTGGTCATCTGGGGGCTGTTTATCCTGATCGCGGTCGCCTACCTGCTGTTGCGGCTGCGCGGCGTACACCTGCTGGGCGAGGGCGGCGAGGCGCGTATCCTACGCCCTGGCGCGGTCAGCGGCTTCGTTGCGGGCGGCTTCGGCGGCAACGGCAGTCACAACGATGGCGAAGAGGACGGCCAGCCCATCTCCACCGACCCCTCCCCCAGCGGAGGAGGCTGGGAGAGGGCGGAGGGCGAACAACGGTTCGCCGCTACGGATAACCCCTCCCCCCCTGAGGGAGGCTGGGAGAGGGCGGAGGGCGAACAACGGTTCGCCCCTACAGAAGATGAATTGGCGGCGCAAGCACTAACTCAGCACTCAGCACTCAGCACTCAGCACTCCGTTGCCCCCGTGCGCGGCACGATGCGAGTGCGCGCCTCGGAGACGCACCAGGTGTTGAGCGTAGGTGTGCCACCGCCAGCGGTCATCGAGCCAGCCAATGGTTCTGAACCTACCAATGGCGCGGAATCGCCTGCAACCGTAGGGGCGCAATTTATTGCGCCCAGCGCGAACGCACCCGCCACCTCGACCGAGGGCGAGCCACAGTTCGCCCCTATCGACAACCCCTCCCCCACTGGGGGAGGCTGGGAGAGGGTGCAGGGCGAACAGCAGCTCGACAACCCCTCCCCCACCGGGGGAGGCTGGGAGAGGGTGCAGGGCGCACAGCAGCTCGACAACCCCTCCCCCACTGAGGGAGGCTGGGAGAGGGTGCAGGGCGAACCGTTGTTCGCCCCCACCGATGACACAACAAAGGTTCAGCCACTAACTCAGCCCTCTGTCCTCAGCCCTCAGCGCCCCGTAAGTGGCGTTGGTCTCAGCGTGGCGCTGCCAGGCATGGTGCCGCTATTCCTGCTGCTCCTTACTGGCATCCTCGCGGTGGTGATGTACCTGCCGCCGTTCAACGAGCGGCTGCTAGGCTTCCTCAGCGTGCTGATCGGCATGGCGCTGGTAGTCACCTTCGGGCGGCGCAACGACCGCGCCGCGCTGGCAACCAGCCTGTTCCTGCTGGTTGCCCTCGGCATCACCACCGGCACCGAACTAGTCTACCTTGCCGACCACCTGCAGGGTGGCGACCTCTATCGCATGAACACCGTGTTCAAGTTCTACGAGCAGGCGTGGATCTACTTCTCGCTGGCGGGAGCGATGGGCCTGTTCTACATCTTCGACGGGCGCGACGAGGCGTTGCGGCTGCCGCTGGCAGAGAGCGCCGCGCAAGCCGCCGTGGTCGGCGACGACCCCCAGCATCTGATTAGCAGCGAGGATTTGTCCGCCGCCGACGCAGCAATTACCACCACCGCCGCGCCGGTCGACGATCAGACCGCGCCCGCCCACCCCTTCATCATCAGCGAGTGGGGGCAGAATGGCCTTGATAACGACCCCGATGCTGCGCCTTACACCGCACCCTATACTGTAGCCGCGCCCAGCGCCAACGGCAGTAGCCTCGCCGCAAGCGTACCCCTCGCTAACGAGTGGGGGCAGAACGGAAGCAGCGATGCCAGCAACGCGGAAACCCTCGCCAGCAGCAACGGCCACGCCGCCGCCGATGCCACGCTCATCAACGCGACTGCGCCGGTTATCGTAACGCGCACCCGTATCACCGGCCCGCTCCCCGCCGAGGCTGCCTCCGAACGCCCGCTGGTACAGTTCATCGCCAGCGAGTGGGGGCAAACCGGCAACGATAGCATTGACCAGCCCGTTGTTAGCGACTATGCCCCCAGCGGCAACGGCAACGCCCCAGTCGAGGCCACCGATCCGCCCGTTGCTAGCGACTATGCCCTCAGTAGCAACGGCAACGCCCCAGTCGAAGCTACTGCGCCGCTGCATGAAGCAGTGGTTATTCCCCCGCCGCAATGGCAGGATGAGGACAGCGCCGTATCTGCCGTAGCTACCGCCCCGCCTGCCCTCGCCAATGACTATGCCATCATCAGCAATGGCAATGCTCCAGTCCAGGCAATTGCGCCAGCCGGGGCCGAGGGTGGCGAAGCGATCATCCCGCCGCCACGATGGTACGATGCTGATACTGCAGCAGAGCAGATCACCACTGATGTCAATGCCGTCGAACCGACCATGACCTACGCCGAAGCCCGCGCCGATCAGGCGATGGCCGAGCAGGGTGTAGAGATCACCGCGCCAACGTCGAACGCTGAAATCGAGAAAGAGGCTGCCGCACCGTCAACCCCAACTCAGCACTCAGCACTCAGCACTCAGCACCCCGAAGCACGCGGCTGGTGGGCGCAGCAGATCCACCCGCCGACCGGCGGCGCGTCCACCATCTTCCGCGTCGTTTTCACCCCACTGTTCCTCATCCTGCTGCTGTTCAGTCTGGGTTTCAACGTCTTCGGCACCAAGGATCGGCTGACCCAGCGCTTCGACCAGAACCCGCCGCTCGGCACCCTCGAAGGCATAGACTGGATGAAGACCGCCAGCATCGGCTACAAGAGTGGCACGATCGTCTTCCACTACGAGTACGACGGCATCAAGTGGCTACTCGCCAACGTGAACGGCACGCCAGTTGTGGCTCAAGCGCCGGAGAGCTACTACCGCGAAGCGGGCGATTTCGTGGCGGTGTTCACTGGCTTCCCCACCATCATCGGCCCGCAGCACGAGGGTGAGCAGCGCTACTCCTGGCAGGTGGACGAACACAACCACGATGCTGATGCCCTGTTCAACCCCAGCACCGATGTAGCTGGCACCCAACTGTTGATCAGCAAGTATGATGTGCAATATATCTACGTGGGCCAGGTGGAGCGTCTCAAGTACAATCTGACCCCCGATCAGCCCAACAAGTTCGATGACATGGTGGCGGCGAAGCAGTTGACCAAGGTCTACAGCAACGAGCGGGTTGCCATCTACCATGTAGTCGGCAAGCCGCAACAACAGGCTGGCACCGAATTGAAGGCCGGGCCGCGCCCCACCGCCACCCCTCGCCCCACCGAAACGCCAGTGCCGCCCGGCTTCGACACCAAGCTGGACGCGCTACGCAAGAAGGTGGCTGACGACCCCAACAACGAGCAGTCCCACCTCGACCTGGCTGCCTACCTGAAGGATAAGGACAACAAGGATGGGGCGATCGTCGAGTTTGCGGCGGCGGTGAAGATCAAGCCCGACGATGTGGCCGCCTGGCAGCAGATGGGCGATCTGTTGCATCTGGAGGGTCGCGACGATGATGCGATTGCCGCCTGGAAGAGCGCTACCGATAACGCGCCCAACTCGGCCGATGCCTGGAACAAGCTCGGTATCGCCTACCGCGACTTTAGGCAGGATTACGACAGCGCGATAAATGCCTTCAACAAGGCGGTTGCCGCCAACGCTGGGTTCGTCGAGGCCGACTTCAATCTGGGCCTTACCCTGGAGAAGAAGGGTGACACCGACAATGCGAAGAAGGCGTATCAGGATTGCATCACCAACGCTAACAGTGCCGACTGGAAGAAGCGCTGCCAGGACCGCCTCGGCGCACTGCAGTAAAATGGATGGGCGCGATAAATCTGCGCTCCTACAGCGGCGGTGTGCAGTTACAATCCCTGGTACAACATGGCAAGCTGCTAACCATGATTCTACATTCTGCCTTCCACCTTCTACATTCTTTTAGGGGAGTAACACTCGATGCTTGAAACGCTTACCTGGTGGGTGATGCTGGAGATAATTGGCCTCGCCGCAACTCCAATCATGTTTCTGCTGGCACGGCGGCTGCCGGGGCGGGGCTACGCGCTGGGCAAGATCCTCGGCATCCTGCTGCTGGGCTACATCGTGTGGCTCACCGGCATCTTGCACCTGATGGCCTTTAGTGGAGGCAGCACCTTCGTCGCGTTGCTGCTGATCGCCGCCGTCTCGCTGTGGCTGCTGCGCCGCGACGAGGGTAGCCTGCTGGCCGAGTGGCGCGACTTCTTCCGCGCCCAGCGCACCTTCATCATCGTCACCGAGGTGGTGTTCGCCCTCGCCTTCTTCGCCTGGGCCTTCTATCGCGCCCACGACCCCCAGGTGGTCAACACTGAGAAGTACATGGACTTCGGCATTGTCAACGCCATCCTCAACAGCGATTACTTCCCGCCCCACGACCAGTGGCTATCCGGCTTCAATATCAACTATTACTACTTCGGCTACCTGATCACCGCTGCACTCACCAAACTGAGCGGCGTGACCCCCAACATCACCTTCAACCTGGCGAACGCGCTCTACTTTGCCCTCGGCGTGGTGGGCAGCTTCGGCATCCTCTGGGAACTGGTCGCGCTACGCCGCCGCGCCGCAGGGCAACTGGCCGCCGCCGGGCGACAGTCGCTGGCTCCCTATATCGTGGGCGGCATCGGCGCATTGCTGATCATGTGCGGCGGCAACCTGCATACCGCCCAGGTGCTATGGGACGCGCAGTTCAACCCACACGGAGCGGGGGTGGCACAAGCGTGGGACAAGATCTGGAATCAGCAGATGTACGGCAACATCGGCTGGGATAGCTCACGTATTATTACAGATGCTTTTAACGGTGTTCCTCTGTCCAGTCCAACCATCAACGAGTTTCCTAGCTTTAGCTTCATGCTGGCCGACCTGCACCCTCA
>JANXYP010000413.1 GCA_025355955.1 Chloroflexota bacterium | reverse complement strand
CAATTGCTGCCGCTGGCCCGCGCTGCCGTCAAGCGGTAGCAGGGGATGTGTAGCTCCCATCCGATTTGCGAACTAGCTATTCAAGTAGCGCTCGACGTAGCCGCTAATCTTGTCTACTGCTTGCTGCATGGTAGCGATGTTTGCGTCCTCATCGGCAATCTTCAGGTCACCGAAGTCGGCGAAGGTGTCTTCGATGCCCATCAGCAGTTCAACCATGTCCAACGAGTCTGCGCCCAGGTCGGCGAAGGCGGTTTCCGCTGTCACCTTGCTGGGATCCTTGACCTTTAGTACGTCAATTGCCACCGCAGTCAACAGGTTCTGCACCAGACCCTGACGGTCGAGGTTGGCGACTTCGCTCTCGCTAGCCCCCTTCTTCACCGCGATCTTTCGCATTACCAGGTTGGCAAGCTGTTCCTTGTCCAGCCCACTAACCTCGGCTTCGCTTGCGCCATACTTGTTGACTGCCACATCATGTAGATGCTCCATTACGTTTGCCATTCTTGTTCACCTCCTTCCCAGCTGTCAGTGCAGCGGTCTTGTTCATTTAACGGTCAGTGTTGGTCAGCACTCGGACCCCCTCCCTACCTCCCCCAGAGGGGGAGGAGTCCAGCCGACCCTAAGAGTTCGGTTTTGTCCACGATATAATCCACCATGTCCTGCACCGTCAGCAGGCTGCGGGCTTCGTCAGGACTGATTTCGACATCGAAGGCGTGTTCGATGGCGGGGAAGACTTCATCGTAAAGCTCGATCGGGTCGGCATCGAGGTCTTCGATCAGGCTGGAGTCGCGGCTGATACTGCTTGCCTCGATACCAAGCTGCTCGGAGAGCAGGCGGCGGAGCTTGTTATACACCTTATCATAAAGTTCGTCCACCTACGCTTCTCCCTCAGCCATTCCGGTATGCCCATTCCGCGCCCCGCGATAGGTATCCAGTTGATTGACCACACTGCCCAGCACGCCATTGATGAAGCGCCCACTGCTGTCGCTGCCAAAGCACTTGCCCAGTTCAATCGCCTCGTTGATCACCGCCTTGACCGGCACATCGCTGTCAAAGACGAGTTCATAGATGGCGAGGCGAAGGATAGCCTTGTCTACCAGCGCGATTTGGTCCACCGGCCAGTTGGTGGCGCTAGTGGCGATAATGCGGTCGAGCGCCTCCATCTGCCCATGCACACCGTTGACCAGACGGACGGCGAACGTTTTGCCCTCGACATTGAGCATTCCGCTCTCCAATCCGAGGAATATTTCACTGCAAGGGGCCTTGCCCTTCAACGTTGCGTTGATGATTGGGTCAGTGTCTTCGGCCTCAGCGGTGATCATTGCCACATCGAAGCCCTCATAGGCGTAGCGAGTGATGATCGCCCGCGCATCGTGACCGACCGCATCGGCTTCAAATAGGGCGACCATGGCAATCATGCGCGCCAGCCGACGCTGAACGATAGCAACCAAATGACCTGCTCCTCTACCCGTCTACGTCCTCGATGTAAACATTGACCGCCGCAACCGGCATACCCACCATCTTGTCCAGCGCCTCGCTGACCTGCTTCTGCACCGTGTTGCCCACCTTCTGCATACTTACACCCTCGGCAACCACGACGTAGACTTCGGCGGTGACTGCGCCATCACGCACCCTCACCCGCACGCCGTCACCCTGATGGGCGACATTACGCGAGAAGTTGACGCTGCGCGCCCCACTGCCGAGGTGGGATACGCCCTCGACCGCCAGGGCAGTGAGGCTGACGATGGTGGCAAGCACCTGGGGGGAAATGCGGATGGTGCCAAGCGGCGCGGCGTTCGCCATTATGCTGCTAGTAATCGTATCGGTCATAATAACCTGCTTGCCTCCGCTGCTTCAAGTTCCACCCCGGCATCAGAGCCAAGCTCAGTCTCGCCAAAGGTGCGTAGCTCGGTGCTGGCTCCGCCACGCGGGCTACCGCCGCTGCCGAGGGTTATGTCGATGGTGCCATCCTCGTTGGTCATATGCTCCTGGATAAACAGGGTGCTTACATCGCCGCGTATAAACGCGAGGTGGGTGAGGATGCGCTGATGAAACGGGATGGTTGTCTTGATGCCAGTGATAATACTCTCAGAGAGCGCGCGACGCATCCGTGCAATCGCCTCTTCGCGGTTTGCGCCCCAGGTCATGATCTTGCCAATCAGCGAGTCGTAGGCGGGTGGCACCACGTAGCCAGAGTAGAGATGCGAGTCCACCCGCACGCCGGGACCGCCGGGAGGCAGATAAAGCTCCACCGTACCAGCCTCAGGGCGGAAGCCGTGCACCACATCTTCGGCGTTGACCCGCACCTCAATCGCATGCCCCAGCATTCTAACCTCTTTTTGTTGCAGCGTCAAGCGCTGGCCCGCCGCGATCATGATCTGCTGCTTCACAATATCCACGCCAGTGATAAGTTCAGTGATGCCGTGTTCCACCTGGATACGCGGGTTGACCTCCAGGAAGTAGAACGCGCCGTGCCGGTCTACCAGAAACTCGAAGGTGCCAGCGTTGCGGTAGCCGATTGCTTTCGCGCCCTTGACTGCGGCGTTGGTGATCTTGTCCTGCAAATCCGGCTTCAGGCCATAGGCGGGGGCTTCCTCCAACACCTTCTGGTGGCGGCGCTGCAGCGAGCAGTCGCGGGTGCCGAGGTGGATGATGTGGCCGAAATTGTCGGCCAGGATCTGTACTTCGACATGGCGGGGGCGAGCGATGAACTTTTCAAGGTAGACATCAGCGTTGCCAAAGCCGACCAGCGCCTCTGTGCGGGCGATGCCGAACACCTTGTTCAACTCCGCCTCATTACGTACCACCCGGTTACCGCGCCCGCCGCCGCCAGCGACTGCCTTCAGCACCACGGGGTAGCCCAGTTCGCGGGCGACGCTGACCGCCTGCTCCTGATTGATTAGCGGCTCGGCGTTGCCGGGAATGACCGGCAGGCCCGCCTGCTGCATCAGGCGGCGGGCCACCGTCTTATCGCTCATCTGCTCGATCACCTGTGGGGTGGGGCCGATGAAGGTAATGCCTACCTGCTCGCAGACCTCGGCGATGTAGCTGTTCTCGCTGAGGAAGCCGCTGCCGGGGTGGATGGCATCGCTGCCGGTGATCAGGGCGGCGGTGATCGTGGCGGGGATATTCAGATAGCTCTTGGACGCAGGGGTGGGGCCAATGCAAACCGCCTCATCGGCAAAGCGCACCGCCAGGGTGTCGCGATCGGCCTCGGAGTAGGCGACCACGGTACGGACACCCAATTCGTGGGCGGCGCGAACGATGCGTAGGGCGATCTCGCCGCGATTGGCGACCATGATCTTCTTGAACATAAGCGTAGCTCGGTTCGCACATCGGGCTTGTGGCGACGGACGCTCTCGATCTTCGAGACGATCGAGGATTGCTTATCGTGGCGCTCATCCACCTTCATCAGCGCGCTGACCCGCACTGCGCCTGCGGCAAACACCGCATCCACCATCTCGTCAATCGCCGCCATCACTTCACCGCGTTCACCTTCGAGGATGGTCGCCATGGCGGTCAGTTGATATTTCAGGTCGGGATGACGGTCGAGGACAGCAAGCGCGGTGGCGACGTAATGTCCTACGCTGGCCGAGCCGCTATTATCGAACGGGGTGAGACTTACTTCGGCGACTACCCTAGCCATTGGCAGCCTCCTTGTCGAGTGCTGAGTGCTGAGTGCTGAGTGCTGAGTTACTGCGTCGCTTCTTCGGCTTGCTGGGCGCTTCGTCGGCAACAGCAACTTCGAGTTTTGAGTTTTGAGTTTTGAGTTTTGAGTTGGCGCTGGGCTTCTTCGGTGCAGGGAGCGGTTGCTCTACGCTGGCTTCAACGCTGGCGACGACCGGGTTATCGGGCGCGGTGTCTTCGGATTCTGAGTTATGAGCTTTGAGTTTTGAGTTAGCCCGCGACTTCTTGGGTGCGACGGGTTGACCTACGTTGGCAGCATCGCTAGCAGTGGGCGCAGCTTCGGGTGCGGCGACTTCGAGTGCTGAGTTTTCGTAGGGGCGTATTGCATCCGCCCTGAGTTTTGAGTTGGGGCGCAGCTTCTTGGGCGCGACAGGTTGCTCTGCGTTGGCAGCATCGCTCGCAGAGGGTGTGGCGAGGGGAGCAACCGTGAGCGGCGGCGCGATGCTAGCGACTGGGGTGGCGGCTTCAACCGGCAGCGGGGCAAGGGCCTCGGCGCGGGTTGGCGTGGGCATACTGCCGTTTTGCGCGGCGGGAGGGGAGGTGGGGCGACCAGGATGAAGGCGCTGGCGATGATTTGGGCTGCGTCCGTCGTTGCCAGCACGGCCCTCGGCGTGGGCGCGGCCGTCGCGGCTGCGGAGGGCGGGCGGTGTGGCGGGGGGCGCAATGGGCGATAGTGCGGCGATCTCTTCCTCGACTGGCATATCGGCGAGTACGCGGCGGGCAAGCTGGCTGACGGTCGGCTCATAGTTCTCTGCGGCCCAGGCTTCCATGGTGCGGCGCAGCAGTGGGCTGCCCAGCTTGCGGAGACCGAGCAGCGCGGCGGTAACTGCCTTCTGCACCATCTCGTTGGGGTCGCGGGCGACGATACGTAGGATGGAGAGGGCTTCGACGAGGTAGGGAGCAACCCAGGTGTGAGCCAGGGTGTAGGCCACCACCCAGCGGGTGTTGGGGTTGGCATCCTTGGCCCAGTCGCGCAGGATGCGTAGCAGGAAGGCAGGGCTATCGGGGGTAAGCGGGCCATAGTTAGGGTTCTCGGCGCGGCCCCACGCCTGCTGCAGGCAATAGACTACCCCCTTACGCACATAAATCGAGGCATCGCGGCGCAGCACTTCGAGGATGGCTAGCACCGGCACGCGGTCGCGGCGGGCGCGGCGGATTAGCGAGAGGGCAGGGGCGCGGCGGACCCGCTCATCGCTGTCGTTGCTCCATCGCCGCATCAGCTCGAACAGCGAACGTGGCTGGGCGGGGCCGATGCGCTCATCGTAGGCAGCGGCGATCTGATCGCGCACCTCCCAGGCCTCGTCCTTCGCTAGCCGATAGGCGAGGCCGGATATGTTGTCGGGCCGCTCCGCCCCGATCTCGGCTAGCGCCCAGCAGGCGGCAGCGCGGATCTCCTTGCTCTTCGACGCTACCAGTTTGTCGAGCGCGTCGAGGGCAAAGCCCATGTCGGTAAGCTCCTCCATGGTGTGGCCGATGTTGCGGCCCAGGGTTTTGACCAGCCCCCAATGTTCGGCGGCGGCGGGTGCAAGCGCCTCGGCCAGCGGCGGCAGGCTGGTGGCCACTGCACTGAGGCTACCCTTGTACAGGGCGGCAGTCAGCGTGCGGGAGCGTTCAGTTAGTTCTTCGGATACGGTTGGCATCATAATGTTAGTGAGGGGTAATGAGTTTTGAGCTTTGAGTTTTAAGTTTTGAGTTTTGATACCTATTACCGTGGCGATGCTATAGTTCTGTAGGGGCGAACCGTCGTTTGCCCTGGCTCAATCTATAGCGGCACCTTAGCTAATTGGTATGAGTTGAAGCGATGTTTAAGGTTGCAGGCTACTATATGCGGCGATGATCTTTAGCATCATCCCACGCCAAACCTCTCCCACAAATTGATGGGCTTAACTTGCAGTCTGCCCATTCTACCTTCTACCTTCCACCTTCCACCTTCTACCTTCAGCCTAGCAGCTGCTCGGAGGGGGTGGCCTCGGCGTTGGGCAGGGTTCGACGTACCAGGCCAGCCAGTACCTTGCCCGGGCCAATCTCGATGAAGCGGGTCACGCCCTGGGCGGACATATATTCCAGGCTGCGTACCCATTGCACCGGCGAGTAGGTCTGGGCGACCAGGCCGCTGCGAATGGCGGCCGCATCGCTTACAGGCGCGGCGTTGACGTTGTTGACCAGCGGTATGTTCGCGTCGCGCACGGTGATGCTTTGCATGAATTGAGCCAGGTCATCTGCCATCTCGCGCATCAACCGTGAGTGGAAGGCGGCGCTGACGCTGAGGGGCAATACCCGCTTTGCGCCTGCCGCCTTCGCTGCTTCCATCGCGGTTGTCAGCTTGCTCTGCAGCCCGCTGATTACCGTCTGGTCGGGGGCGTTGAAGTTGGCGACATCCACCCCAGCCTCATCGCAGATCTGCGCCAGGGTGGCGGCATCGAGGCCAATCACTGCCGCCATACCGCTCGGTTCGCCGCCTACGCTACCCACCTGCTGCATCAGCCGCCCGCGTTCGCGCACCAGCCGCAGCGCATCGGCGAAATCGAGCGACCCGGCGGCAACCAACGCACTGTACTCGCCCAGACTGTGACCGGCGACGAAAGCAGGCGGCTCATCCAGCTTGCCTGCCTCGCGCAATGCGGCCAGACTGGCGATGCTGTGGGTGAGGATGGCGGGCTGGGTATTGACGGTCAGTTGCAGAACGGCCTCCGGTCCGTTGATGCAAAGGTCGGTTAGTGCAAAGCCGAGCGTGGTGTCGGCGATATCGAACAGCCGCTTCGCTTCCGCCGAACTATCATACAGCGACTTGCCCATCCCTACATACTGCGACCCCTGACCGGGGAAGACGAAAGCGAGTGCTGAGTGCTGTGTGCTGAGTGCTGAGTTCAAGGCTTGGTTGCTCCGTAAGTTTATAATCCCGAACACAATTGGCGCTTCACTTGGGCGGGATAAATCCCGCCCCTACAGTTGGGCGTGTGCAGTAATGCAGGATAAATCCCACCCGTATAGCAAATTCATAATTCCCCAAAGGGGCCAGGGTTCCAGCGGATGACCAGTGCGCCATGGGTGATACCCGCGCCGAAGGCGGCCATACAGACCAGCGCACCAGGCTTGAGCTTGCCCTGCTCGACCGCCTCGCAAAGAGCGATAGGGATGCTGGCGGCGGAGGTGTTGCCGTAGTATTCGATGTTGACGAAGAACTTAGCCATAGGCAGCTCGAACTTCTTTGCCATCGCCTCGATGATCCGCACGTTGGCCTGGTGAGGGATGAACAGGTCAATCTGCGAGGGATGCAGCCCAGCGCGGGCGATTGCCTCCATCGAGTCGTCGCCCATCACTCGCACCGCCTGCTTGAAGACTTCCTGCCCGGCCATGTGGATGTAGCAGTCGTGCTGGGGAGGCATTGGCTGATTGGCGGGGTAGCGGCTGCCCCCGGCGCGCTCGATGATCAGCTCCGCACCCTCACCGGAGGAGGCGCTGTAGAAGCTGAGGATGCCGCTCTGCTCGTGGCTGGGCTGCAGCAGCACCGCCCCCGCGCCGTCGGCGAACAGCACGCAGGTGGTGCGATCCTTCCAGTTGACGAAGCGGGAAAGCGTCTCTGCACCAATCACCAGGATGTTTTTCATCGCGCCGGTCTTGATGAACTGGGTGGCGACGTTGAGGCCGTAGACGAAGCCCGAGCAGGCCGCTTCCAGGTCGAATGCGGTGGCGCGGGTAGCGCCTAGTTGCTCCTGCACGATGCAGGCGGTAGCGGGAAAGGGATAGTCGGGAGTGGCGGTGCAGACAATGATGAGGTCGAGTTCGGCGGCGGGCAGATTGGCTTGCGCTAGAGCCTTGCGGGCGGCAGCCAGAGCGAGGGTAGAGGTAAACTCACCTTCGCTGACTACGTGGCGCTCTCCGATGCCGGTGCGGGTGCGGATCCACTCGTCGGAGGTTTCCACCATCCGCTCCAGGTCATGGTTGGTAAGCACTTTCTCAGGCACGCTGAAGCCCCACGCGGTGATCGCCGCATATACTTGTTCGCTCATTCGCCCTTCCTTTCCACCGCAACCCAACTTGGCCTGCGGCCCTACTATCAAGAAATTGGGGTTGACCTCGCTGCCGTGAACTTCGTCGTCCTGGGGATTACATTATAACACAAATCGGCGCAACGCAAATGGGTTAAAGTTATGGTAATACAGAAAGCCTGCAGATAACACAAATCGGCGCAACATAAATCGGCTAAACTTGGGCTAATGCAAAAAGCTGCGTGGTGAACGAAGCCAGAGTTTGGGGATGCAAAAAGCCCCCCGCGGGGGTTGGGGGAGAAGTCTCGCCCATCGACAATGCTGAAGTAAGCAGGCTTGCGCCCGGTGTGCTTACCCATAGCATAATCACGCTTCACGATTTCTCCCCCAAACCCCCCGCTGGGGCTTAGATATTATTAGGTGGTCGCCTTCTTGGTCTTGTCCTCAAGCACCTGACGGCCCTTGTACTGGCCGCAGTTGGGGCAGACGTGATGGGGCAGGCGGGCCAGGCCGCAGTTGGGGCAGGCCACCAGCGCGGGGGCAGTCAGGTGGTCGTGTGCGCGACGGCGGTCGCGGCGGGCCTTGGATACTCTTTCCTTTGGTAGTGCGCCCATGGTGGGGTGTTCCCTTCTTTCGTTAGTGCTGAGTTTTGAGTTTTGAGTTACGGATTAGTCAGGTAGGGGCGAACCGTTGTTCGCCCAGCGTTAGATTAGTCAGGTAGGAGCGAACCGTTGTTCGCCCAGCATTAGATTAGTTAGGTAGGGGCGAACCGTTGTTCGCCCGCCATAAAAGCTAGTTCTTGCTAAATGGTACGGATTGTGACGCTTCATCGACTTCAAGCAGGTGGGCGAGAGCGGCAAGGCGGCTGTCAATCGGCGCGTCGTCATCCTCATCCCCATCCTCGTCCTCATCCGGGGTGTCTGCAGCGTTGGATAGATGCACCTGCACGCCGATGGGAGGGGGCAAGCCAGGGCAATCCTCACGGCAGAGCGGCATGATCGGTAGGGTTAGGATAATCACCTGGCGCAGCAGTTCGCCGAGATCGAGGCCGTGATTGGCATCAATCCGCAGCGCGTCAACCTCTTCCTCACCATTGGCCGCCTCGTCGCCAAACTCGACTGGGTGGCCGCTGCTCACATCCACGGTGGGATAGTAGCGATCCTCGTAGTCGGTGGCGATCTCAGTGGTGTAATCCTCAAGGCAGCGACGGCACTGCAAAGTTACCGAGGCAACTACCTTGCCTTTGGCGAGAACGCTCTTATTCAGCCTGGTAAGACGCACATGGCCGCTAACGTAGGTGGCGGTCATATCTTCGCTAAGTTCAAGGCTCGGCTCGGCGAAATCGTAATCACGATGGCCGCCCACCGCATCCTTGAGCAATTGCGCGACGTTATAGATAATCATAAAGGTGCCTGCCTGGATAACCATTTGCCCTTCGCGCACAGGCGCACAGGGCCAACGGATTATACCTTATACAGAAGGGAATGTCAACGCGGATCCCGGCTGGGTGGTTCTTCTCCCAACTCCTCAAACTCTTGCCTTACCTCTTCGTAGAAACTTCTATCGTGCCTGTTCATCTCTAGCGCAGTGTGCAAAGCAGCGATCGCCTTCTTCCGCTCGCCAAGCGCTTTGCAGCAGCGGCCCTGCAGGAGATAAGTATTAGGTCTTGCCATGCTGCGATAAAGTTCTGGCAGCGGCGAGGGCTTCACACTGTCAATCTCAAAATCATCTGGCGGGCGTGGGCGTTTGGTTTTGATGACGATGTCCAGATCACTCAAAGCATCTTCGTACCGACCAACATGGTAGTAGGCATTAGCCCGCTCTTCATAATTATAAGCAGCAAAGCTGGGATTGTCCTTTGGCTGCTGCCTTATCACCTCATCGTAGTCAAGGGCTGCATTTTCGTACTCGCCCATTAGGGTGTACAGGTGCGCCCGCATATTATAGAGGCTGAAGTGAGAGGTGTGTTCGATTCCAGCAGTGGAGATAGCCACACCTTCAGCATAGTCCTTGCCGGTGCGATATAGTGTGGCAAGGTTGATATAGTACATGTACTCACCAGGATTGTACTTGATCGCTTGCTTATAGTCGGCGATTGCCTGCTCGGTGTTTCCCAAGTCTAGATAGATGCTAGCGCGTCCAGCATACGCTTGGTGGTGATCGAATTGGAGTCTGATTGCCTGATCATAATCGCGGATTGCTAGTTGGTAGTCGGGTCCGCCCGCTGCACGTCTTGCCTCCTCCCATACCCCCCTAAAACCCTCCACCCTTTGGCGAGAACGCATAATTTGATCGAGTGCCTTGTGGCTGACGCTGAAAGCTCTGCCGCCAAATGCTTTGGCCCGTTCAACGTACAACCAAGCCAGGTCGGGTTGATCGTTAATTACTCGATCATAATCAGCGATTATCTTTTCTTGAGCAGCAATCTCCCGGTCATAGTTCTCCACGCCAGTAACCTGTTTGGAGTTGATAAGACGATGGGTGGGAGCTTTCCAGAGGTAAACCTGGGGATAATCAGGTCGCAGTCTGAGCGCCTCGTCAAAGTCGGTGAGAGCAAGTTCCAATTCTTCTTTGTTAGGCCGCCGCCAATCCTTTACTGTTTGCGTGCTTTTCTGGTAATGGGCTGCACCACGCCAAAAGTAGTAAACTTCAGAGTGGGGAAGGCCGAGCGCAATCGCCGCATCGAAGGCGGCAATTGCTTCGTTATACTCCCGCTTATTGTAATGCTCAATACCTTTATCGTACTGTGGCATGGCGTTACCTCTCGCTGGCTACTGCCGCGCCACCACCTCATACAGTTCGTTAAGCCCAGCGATGGTGGCGCGGAGCAGGGCTTCCTGCAGTTCGAGGAAGTCGGTCGGCTGGCCGGGCTGGTGGCCGAGGTATTTGTCAATGATGTTGTAGGCTGCATCGGCGGAGTCGGGGAAGGCTTCGTTGTCGGGGCGATGGGCGACGATACCGTTGCGGATGTACTGTAGGTCGCGCACCACGTCGAAGAAGCGCGGCACCTCGCGCAGGAAGTCGCGGGCGACGATTGCCTCGTGGCCGATGCTCTTGTAGAGGGTGTCTACGAAACGGTGGAAAGCGGTCCAGTCCTCGGCGAAGGTGTCCAGCAGTTGGTTGCTGTTGTTCTCGTCGAACACGCCCTCCTTGAACACAAGTTCGCTGGCGGCACGATTGATGTTGCGGCGCAGCTTCAGCGACTGCATGGTCAGCGATTTGATGTCGTTGAGATGATCGAGGCGGCTGAAGGACGACAGGCTGAGGCCGCGCTCGTGCTTGGTGCGGAACCACTCGTAGAGTAGGGGGATACGCACGCGCACGCCAGGCTGGCCCACGTTCGCGCCGTCTTCCAGCACCTCGCGGCGGCAGAGTTGCTCGATCACGCCCGCCACCTCGCGGCCATCCAGGTTGGGCAGCGCCTCGACCAGCGTCTGCCGCCCGACGAACGCGCTCGGCTGCGGCTGCAACCCTAGCAGGGTGAAGACCACGTCCTGATGCAACTCGCGCATCTCGCCGTTCCAAAGGTGGCTGAAAAGGTTGTCAGACTGCAGGTAGAGCAGCTTCAGGCTGGCGATGTCTTCCGGTGTGACCACGGTGCGGCGTTCGCGGTTGAGGATTTCGCTAATCGCGTCGTGGCAGATGTACTGCACGAAGAAGGGATGTCCAGCGGTCAGCCAGCTGATCGTGGTGATCGCCTCGGGCAGGAAGGTGATGCCGCGCTTGGCGCTGGGTTCGCGGATCAGCTCGATCACTGCTTGCGGAGAGAGGAAGGAGAGCGGATGGTCGCGCACTGAGTCTAGGAGGCTTGGCTCGTTGAGGCCGCGAGTGATCTCGTTAAACGCGCCGCGTCCGGCGAAGATTAGGCAAATCTGCCCTTGCTGATAGAGGGTGCGTAGTTTGCTGAGGAAGGCCGCCTCCCACTCACCGCGCTTCACTTTGTCGGCCAGGTAGCGGAACTCGTCGAACATCAGCAGCAGGCGGCGTGGTTTGAGCGTGTCATTGACCGCCGCTAGGTAACCGTCAAAGAAGGTGATCAGCGGCTGTTCGCGCAGGCCCTGCTGGTCAATCGGCGCGGGGGCGCGACCAGCCAGACGTAGCGCATCGTTGATTTTGGTGGCGACGGCGGACAGGAAGGTGGGCAGCTTGTACTCGTCGCTCTGATACTCGTCCATGCTTATATGCACAGGCAGTAGCGCGTCGTGCAGGTCGGCGTGGGCGTTAGGGTTGGCGAGGTGATTGAGCAGGCTGCTCTTGCCCACCTTGCCGATGCCGGTCAGATAGGGGATGGCGCTCTGAGCGCGGGGCGCATCGTCACCGAGACCCAGGCTGGCCTTGATCTTGACGATCTCCTCGGCACGTCCCTTGAAGATGTCGGTGCGATCGGGCGGGATGGCCTCGCCCGCGAGGTAGACGGTGGGCAACGGCTCGAACTTGGCGGTAAGCGGGTTGGGCTGCAGCATGATGTAGCTGCGGCGCGGGGTGGCGCTAGCATCGCTATCGACGTTGCTGTCGCCCTCGTAGTAGCTGAGTTCAAGAGTGATGTCCAGGCTGCCGTAGCGCCGAGGGGCGAGCATCAGGCGCAGGTAGTTAGTCGCGCCCGGCTCCAGGTGGTCGAGGCCAACGATCAGGCCGCGCTCTGCTTCGGCGTAGTAGGGCAAATCGTAGGTATCGGGACGAGGTGGCAGGCGCAGCTCGAGGTTGCGTACTGCGAGTTCGCTGCGATTTGTCACCGCAAGAACCAGGCCGCTGGGGGTAGGCGCGTTGCTGATATGGGTCTGCACCGGCTTGACTTCGATTGGCTCATCGTGCTGTACCTGGCGGGCCAGCGTATCGCTGAGGGTGCGCCACTTGTTGAACCAGGAGTTGAGCAGGGCGGCTTCCTCGGTATTGAGCGTATCACGGCTATGCCGCTCGATGCGGCTGAGGCTGCGGGTCAATTCAAGCTGGTAACGCTGGCGTTCGTCGGCGGATAGGTCGGGGTTGACCAGGGCGCTGACCTGATCGAGCAGCCCCTCGTACAGCGCCATCACCGAAGCGAGGCGGGCAAGGTTATTGCCTTGCGGCGCTGGCTGAGGTTGAGGTGGCGGCGGTTGGTTGTAGCGCGGGCGTTGGGGATAAGCGTCCGGCTGCGGTGTGGAAGGCGGATAGGGCGGGGGTTGGCCGACGTTGCGCGGCGGGTTGTAGTCGGGCGCGGGGTAGGGATTGCGCTGGGGGTAGCCCTGACCGTAGGCGTTGGGCGAGTAGCTACCCTGGCCGGGGCCAGTGCTGGGGTTGTAGGTGCGCGGCTGATAGTTGGGCCGCGGATAGCCGGGTTGCTGCTCTTGCCCGTAGGGCGGGCGCGGCGGCTGGTAAGCTGGCGGCGGCTGATAGTTGGGCCGCGGATAACCGGGTTGCTGCTCCTGCCCGTAGGGTGGGCGCGGCGACTGGTAAGCTGGCGGCTGCTGGTAGGGTTGCGGCTCCTGCCCGTAGGGTGGGCGCGGCTGCGGATAGCCCTGCTCCGACGGATACTGGCTGGGTTGCGGGTAATCGGGCTGGTAGTTGGGTTGCGGGTAGCCGCCTTGCGGATAGTTGGGGCGCGGCGCGGCGGGTGGTGGGTTGTTGTAAGCAGGTCGTTGGTAGGGCTGCTCCGGCGGTCGGGTCGGGCTGGGGTAGCGGGCCTGCTGGTAGCGGGCGGCGGCGAAGCGGGCCTGCTCGGCACTGACCTGCGGCGCAATGTTGGGGAAGTCCTCCACCAGTTTGCCCATCTCCGCGTCAATATCGGGCAGGCTGCCGGGCAGCGCTTTGGCCCGTAGCAGCGCGCCGAGGACACCGAGGGGGTCGCCCAGCAAGTGGGCGGCGGCGGCGGCGCAGAGTGGGGCTTTGCGGCCCGCGTCTACCACCTCGTTGAGCGTGGCGATCAGGCGGCGGTCTACGCCATGGTTGCGCCAGTAGGCGACAGCCAGATTCCAACGCAGGCCGGGCAAGCGTGAACCCATAGTCACTGCCTGCTCCAGTAGTTGCTCGGCCAGGTTGCTCTGCTCCTGTCCGCCCAGGGCCAGCAAGGTGGCAGCCTGGTTGTAGAGGATAACATGGCGGAAGGCAGGGTTGGGGTTGAGCGCCTCCGCCTGCTTGAACTGGTCGAACGCGCCGGAGTAGTCGCCCGCTTTGTACATATCAATCCCGCCCTGGATGAAGGGGAAGAGCTGATACGGCACATTGGTGCTGCGTTGCGGGTCATTGGGGGTCATCTTGTGTTCAAGCCACGCCTGCGGGGTGCGCGCTGGGCCGAGATGAGCTAGCTCGTCATCCTCATCGTCGTCACCCTGGCTGGCAGCCTCCTCCTCAGTCGGCGTAGCGGCTGCAGCGGGTTGTTCGCCGGGGTCGGCAGGGGTGAGTGGGCGGGTGGTGGCAGTGAGGGTGGTAGATGAGGGCGCGCTAGGTGCGGATTCCAGGTCGAAGCTGGCGTTGCTCTGCCGCTCCAACTCCGACTCTAGCCGATAGTTGGTCCAGGTATTGCGTCGCTCCGGGTTGAGCAACATGGGGTCGATGTAGTTACGCGCCTCGGCGAACAGGTTCTTATAGTCCTGATGCCGCCCCTGGGCCAACAGGATGCGGGCGCGGGCGCGGAAGAAGTCGAACAGCAGGTTATTGCGTAGGTTCTGGCGGTTGTTGGCGGTGAGCAGGATGAGGGTGTGGTAAGGCTCTAGCGCATCGTTGGACTCGTCGGCGATATCGCTGAAGCCGAAACTGCCTTGCTCGGCGCGTAGCTCAGTGAGCGCGTTGAGGTAGATCTGCAGGGCCACCCGCACCAGGGTCAGGCTGGTGCTGTTGAGGGGCATCAGGTTGTTGCGGGCGCGGAAGCAGTCGAGGGCGCTGAGCGCGTATTCGATGCGCTCCCGCGAGGTCAGATTGGGCGCAGATTCGGCCATGCTGGTGCAATAATTGCCCAGCGCAGTCAGCGCCTTAACCTCGATGTCGTTGCTAGCCTGCTCAGGGAACCGTTCCAGTAGCTCAATCAGATGTCTTGCATATACCAGGTTAAGCTGCGTTTTCTCCAGACCAACCGAGCTATAGACCCTGTTCCAGATTTGCTGCGTGTGGTAAAGAAGTTCATGGTAGCTGCCGTAGTTCACTTCCAGCGGAGATTGCTCCAAATCGTGCCGAACCTGGTCGCGCACCATCGCCTTGATACTTGCCATATTCACTTGGTCCCTTCCGTTCAGGTTCGCCAGGTTTACGCATCAACCGGCAAACACCTGCGAACCGAATATATTAGTAATAGCTTATCCCAAAAGGGCGAACCGTTGTTCGCCCCTACCGAACGCCGTACTTTTTTGGATAAGCTCTGAAGACGCTACACATTTTGCTCATCATCGCCATTGTCACCCATGCCGCTTTGCCAGCCCTGTTCGCCGATGAGCGGGACGAACATACAGGGCATCAAACTCTTCTCGATTAGCGCGCCATCTTCAAGCCTGAGCGCCACTAGCATCTGCTGTTGGTCTTTGCCAACTGGGATTATTAGCCGTCCTCCATCCTTCAATTGCGCGGCCAGCGCCTTGGGTATTGTGGGCGCACCGGCAGTAACCAGGATCGCATCGAATGGCGCGGCATCGGGCCAACCTATGCTGCCGTCGCCCACGGCAAGGTGCAATTTGCTTGCCATATTGTACCCCAAGTTGCTAAGATTTTGCAAGCCCCTGGCGCTAAGTTCCGCCACCCGCTCGATGGAGTAGACTTCAGCCGCCAGTTCGGCTAGCACGGCGGTCTGGTAACCGCTGCCGGTGCCGATCTCCAGCACCCGCTCGTTGCCTTGTAGGTGCAGCAGCTCGCTCATAATCGCCACCATGTATGGCTGGGAGATGGTCTGGCCTTCGGGCAGGGGCAGGGCGCGATCCTCGTAGGCGGCGGGCCACCACGCGCGGGGCAAGAAGCGGTGGCGGGGAATGCGCTCGATCGTGGCCAGCACACGAGGGTCGCGGATGCCCCGCGCCACCAACTGGCTGCTGACCATCTCGCGCCGCGCCCGCGCCAGGGTGGTTTCCTCGTCGTCGGGCGCAGGTGACGGCAATGGCGGGCCGTCGCCCGCCAGCTCCTCACGCATATCGCGGTCATAGTCTGGGTTGCTCATGGGGTAATGATAATGGCAGGGTGGGGATTTGGCAAGTTTTGCCGGGGGTGCTGACCCCGCAGCTACGCTAATCACGCGGGTGCTAGATGGGCAACAGCCCTTCCTTCAGATACTCCAACATTTCAGTGGGGCGCAGTCTTTGTTATGTTAGTGAAACCGGATAGGCCGTCCAGCAGGAGCTAGGACGTAGCTAGCGAATTTTTAATAATTCTGCGCTGTGGCTCATAGCTGTGATCATAATATGTATGTCAAGGAGCTTCCTCATCAGTTGCTGTTTTTGCCGTCTGTCAGTTTGACAAACCAACAGTTTTCTGTTAGCATCAATCTTACCTTCTCGGTGGAAGAAAACGTTCGCCACCGATAGGAGGAGTGGAAGAAGTATGTGAAGAAACAGAAAGGTATATACAGGATGAAACGGTACAAGTTGTTGCTCCCGGTGCTGATGCTGGCGCTAGTCGTCAGTATGCTTGCCGGGATGATGAGTAATGTGGCAGCCAGTTCGGTGAGTTCACCCGCGCTAGCTGCACCAAGCAGTCAGAATGCTGACAATAGTAGCGTTGGCAGTCCCGCACAGGCCCAACTATCCAATAGCAGTGTTGCCGCCCCCGTGCAATCTGTCAACCTCGCGACCAACCCACAGGCAGCGCCTGATAGTAATGATGGTTTTGATGCGCTTCCTGTGGGCCTTAAAGGTGTCTCGTACTCTACCCTTACCATGTCTGGTAAGGTTCACCCCGCCAAGCCTGCCCCCGCCAAGCCAAGTAGCTGGACCAACCCCTTCGCCCCCCTGCTCAATATTGTGTGGGGCGCGGCCACCCAGAC
>JANXYP010000406.1 GCA_025355955.1 Chloroflexota bacterium | reverse complement strand
TGGCGGCCTGCTCGTCTTCCGGTCTATCGCCCACGAACAGCACCTTCGACAACTCTACCCCTGCAGCGGCTACCAGTTCTTTTATCATCCCGCCGCCCGGTTTGCGGCGTGGGTCGTCGCGCTTGTACCTGGCAACTCGCGCCTTTGGATGGTTGTAACAGACGGCCACCGGCGTGTCAGCGGATAGCCCCAGCGCGTCCAAAGCCTCTGCCAGCTTCTGTTCTACCTCGGCCTCGCTGACGAAGCCGAAGGCCACCCCGGCCTGGTTGGTGGCAATGGCGATACGGATGCAGGCGGCCAGTAGCCGGGCCAGATGCTCGTGGCGGCCTGGCAGCACGACAACTTGGGCGAAGTTCTTGTCTTCACGCTCCATGTAACCCTCGATTAGGGTGCCATCGAGGTCAAATATCGTCATCTCCGGCTCAGGCATGGCGATTCCCTACTTTCTTCTATACCATCCTACCAGCCGTTTGGCTTGATCGTCCTTGTGTGTTGTCGGTGCTGGTTGCTTATTAGGGCGGTGTTGACGATTGCTACCAGCGTGTGTTCCGCTTCGATTTGTACCGCCAGCCTCACTATCTGCACCCATTTGCAGTTGCTGCTCCACCGACATTTCGTGTCCATTCGGGCCGAGGTGACCATTGAACCCTGGGCTGGGATTGGCATGGTATTCAAAATGGAGGGTCGCAGATAGACTACCAAACTCTGCGTTCCCCTTCTCTTTATTATATCACCCTATCCGATACCTGTCGAAGTGTTCGGGTGGTGTGCCGACTTAACGGGGTATGTATCCTCCCCCCTGCTGCTCTGTGCCGCCCGGCCTACTTACTGGCGCGGGCCAGCGCCTGCTCGCGGTAGGTGCTGTCTTCAGAGTCGTGATAGCGCTCACCTCAAGCCTGATTGATGCTGCCCATGAAACAGCACCCGCGCCAGGCTGTGGCGGGCCTCCCCGCAGTTCAGCTGCGTCAGGATCCGCCGCCGGTAGCTCGCGTCGTCGAGGTAAGCCAGCAGGTACATCGTCTTAGCGATGCACCCCAACTCCCCAATCGCCCGCGCAATACTCGATGGTCGGCTGCCCAACTGCAAAGTGCGGATTAGCTCTGATGCCCGCACCATACCCATCTTCAGCGACCCAGCTACCCGCAACAGATCGTCCCAGTTGCGGGCGATTATCTCCATATGGATGCGGTGGCGGGCCAATCCGTTAAGCACCAGGTAGTCGGCGGCTGGTTCGATGCGCCAAGAAGCGAGTCTCGCCCAGGTCGGCTAGCCGTGGGCTGAACTGGTAGCCCAGTAGCCAGAACAGCCCGAACACAATGTCGCTATAAGCTCCGGTATCGCTCATCACCTCCACGGGCCGCAGGCTTGTCTGCTGCTCCAACAGCCCTCCAGAATGTATGGCGAGTCCTTGAGCGCCCCCGGTACCACCAGCCCGTGGAAGCCACTGAACTGGTTGCAAATGAAGTTGTAATAGGTCACGCCGCGCCCGCCTGGGAAATACTTCTCGTTGGGTGCCGCGTTGATCGTCCGCACTGGTACGATAAAGCGCAGTCCATCTGCCGAGGCCGCCTCACCCCCACCATATGCCTGCGCCAGCGACAACTGTGCATGATAGTCAACTAGCCGGGCATTGGCTCGGGTCAGCGTTTCCGCCCGCAGGTAGTTCTGCTGCACCCAGCTCAACCGGCTGCGGGTGAGCGCTGGCCGGTCCTTGCGCGTCACTGGCTCCAGTTCGATGTTGCAGACCTCGGCCAGCAAGACGGCGCAGAGGCTCACATCCTGATCTGCCACGCGGGCTTGCCCTTCGCTGATGTGGGTGAACTCCGCAGTCATCCCCGTCCAGGCCGCCACCTCTTGCAACACTTCGGGCAGCTCGACTTGTGGCAGGCGGGCAGCGATCTGCTGGCGGGGAGTGCGTAGGGGGCGGCGACTTGCAACTAGGTAGCAACGTAGATGATGACACCGGGCGGCACATCGGTAGGGTCGTCCAGGAAGGTGCCGAGGAAGCGGTCAGCGTCGTCGAGATGGAAATAGCGGGCGAGCTGATCAGGGGAAGGTTCGCCCGCAAAGCGGCCATAGCGGCGGGCCTGCTCAGACGACAGGAACTCGACGGGCATAGGAGAACCATTCCTCTGCGGCTACGTTATTCCTTCGCGGGAGGAGGTGGCAGGTGGCCACGCAGCAGCATCACCGGCACATTGGCCGTGCTGACCACCTGCTCGGCGACGCTACCCTCGATGATGCGCTGCAGCCCGGCGCGGGCGTGCGTCGCCATCACTACCAGGTCACAGTGGTGATTATCGAGCGTGGTAGCGATGTCCGCAGCTGGCCGGCCCGCACAGGCGATGGTGGTATTGGCGATATCGGCGGGGATGTAGCGGGCACTGACCTCCTCCAGATAGCGATAGTCTTCGAGGTTGGTGTTGCCCAGCATATAATCGTAGTCTACCGCCTCCTTACCGCCCACCTCATGCACGATGTAGACTTCGGTTTCGTCCTGCACGGCCAACACTTTGAGCATTACCAGTTCGGCGTGGTTGGCTTTGGCAAGCACCACTGCGGGTGGCAGCGCCTGCTCGGCCAGCGGTGTGCCATCTAGCGGCACCAGGATGGTGCGGAGGTGGTAATCACCCTTTGAGTAGTCCGCCTGCTGATGGCCGTTGATCAGCATTACTGGCAGATGTGCTTCGCGCACGATCGCCATCGCCACGCTACCGAGCAGGGTGCGGGCCAGGCCAGTACGCCCATGTGTAGTCATTACTATCAGGTCATAGCCATCACTCGCCTAGGCGCAGAGCGCTTCCGTCGCATTGCCACGCACTACTTTGGTTCCCACGCCGCTCACTGCGCTGGAATTTACCCCTTCGGCAACCCTGGTTAGATATTCGCTGACTTTAGTTATCCAGCCCGTGACGATCTTCTCGCCGTTGTCACCAGTGATCTCAATCTCGTATGGGTTGGTCATCAGTGGGTCGAAGTTGTTGACTACCTGAACCAGGGTGATGCGCCCGCCACCGCTCTTAGCCACGCTCTGGGCCAGGCCGACCGCCTGCTCGGCCCGCGTCGAGCCGTCTAGCGGCACCAGAATATTCCTGAACATTGCTTCGCTCCTTCCAATATTGGGCGCGGCAGAAGCTGCCGCCCCGCGCAAACCGACTGCATATACCTGGTTACATTCTATCGCACAATGGTGGTAGGGACGGTAAACGTGGGTGGAGAGCTGGTAAACAAAGCGTACCCTTCACCATTTCTCCACCTTTTTACACCTCTATGTTGATAAGGGTGGCTTATGCTATAATCATTACAGCTACGCTGCTATCAGTCGGTTGTCTGTCAGCGCCTGCCAGTAGAGCGTGGTTATGCAGACCTTCTGCATCGTAGAAACGAGGTGTTCATGCAACAGACAATCCTCCCCCTCCAGCCGAGCGATGCGCATCCGCTGGGCCTCAGCAGCGATGCGGCCCAGCGTAAGCTGGCCGAGGTAGGCGTGAACGAGCCTGCCACTGCGCGGCGGCGCGGCGTGTTCGCCCAGCTATTTGTGCTGCTCGGCAATCCCCTGGTCATCGTCCTGCTCATCGCCAGCTTCATCTCGCTGCTGGTTGGCGACCCGATCAATGCCAGTATAATCGTATTGATGGTGCTACTCAGCGTCGCGCTCAACTTTGTGCAGAACTATCGTTCACGACAGGCCGCCGATCGGCTGCGTGAACAAGTTGCCCCTACCGCGACGGTGTTGCGTGATGGACAGTGGCAGGAGATTGCTCGACGTGAACTGGTGTCGGGCGACGTAATTCGCCTCAGCGCGGGCGACCTGATACCTGCCGATGCCCGCCTTATTGAGGTGCACAGCCTGCACGTGCAGGAGGCGGCGCTTACCGGCGAGTCGATGCCTGCCGAGAAAGAAGCAGCCAGCGTACCGCAGGCGGGCAACACCATCCTGCCCCACCCCAGCACCGATGTCAACGACCCTAGCATGGTATTACTCGGCACGGCGGTGGTCAGCGGTAGTGCAACGGCGGTGGTGGGGGCGACCGGCGCATCGACTGCCTTTGGCGACATTGCCGCCCGCCTTGCCACCCGCCCGCCGCGTAATGAGTTCGAGCGCGGCACCCGCGCTTTCGGCCTGTTTATCATGGTTACCGTCTCCATCCTCGCCCTCTTTGTCTTCCTGCTTGGCATCGCTCTGGGCCGCGCCGTGCTGGAGTCGCTGCTCTTTGCCGTCGCGCTCGCGGTTGGCCTCACTCCTGAGTTCCTACCGATGATTACCACCATCACGCTGTCGCAGGGGGCGGTGAAGATGGCGCGACAGAAGGTCATCGTCAAGAACCTTGCTTCGATGCAGAACTTCGGCAGTATTGATGTGTTGTGCAGCGACAAGACCGGCACTTTGACCAGCGATAAGATGGAACTGGATGGCTACCTCGACCCGCTGGGCAACCAGTCGGCGCGGGTGCTACTACTCGGCTATCTTGCCAGCTACTACGATACTGGCGTGCGTAGCCCCCTTGATGCGGCGGTGATCGAGCAGCCACTGCCTGAGGCCAACGCATATCACAGCGTTGATGAGGTGCCGTTCGACTTCGAGCGGCGGCGGTTGTCGGTAATCGTGGTGGGCGCAGATGGTGAACGCCTGCTCATCTCCAAAGGTGCGCCTGAAGGCATCATCGCACAATGCACAAAATACGAGGCGGCGAGCCAGGTTGGGCCACTTGATGCCACTGTACAAGCGAACTGCCACGCGCTGTTCGAGCGCCTCAGCGGGCAGGGGGATCGGGTGCTGGCGGTGGCCTACCGCCCTGTGCTGGAGCAGTCCGCCTATAGTCAAGCCGACGAACGCGACTTGGTCCTGGCTGGCTACCTCACCTTCCTCAACCCACCCTTGCCCGAGGCAGCAGAGGTGCTGCAGGCGCTCAGGCACGATGAATTGACCTCAAGGTGCTGACCGGCGATAACGAAATGGTCGCCCGTAACATCTGCGCCCAGGTGGGGATTGACCCTAGCAAGCTGCTGCTCGGCACCGACCTGGCGCAGATGAGCGATGAGCAGCTCGACCGGGTCGTGGGGCAAACTGCGATCTTCGCCAGAGTATCGCCCGCCCAGAAGAACCGCATTGCATTATCCTCTCGCTGAAACGCGGCGGCCACGTGGTCGGCTACATCGGCGACGGCATCAACGATGCGCCCTCGCTGCACGCTGCTGATGTCGGGATTTCGGTGGCTGGCGCGGTGGATGTGGCCCGTGAGGCTGCTGACATCATTCTGATGCAGCCCAGCCTGCAAGTGCTGCATGGCGGCATCATCGAGGGGCGTAAATCGTTCGGCAACTTGATGAAGTACCTGCTGATGGGTACTAGCTCCAACTTCGGTAATATGTTCAGCATGGCGGCGGCGTTCGCCTTCCTGCCTTTCCTGCCGATGCTACCCACCCAGATCCTGCTCAACAACTTTCTCTATGACCTCGCCCAGGTGAGCATCGCTACTGACGTGGTGGACAGCACTTTCATCCGCAAGCCGCACCGCTGGGATATTGGCCTCATCCGCCGCTTCATGATCTTCATCGGCCCGCTCAGTTCGATTTACGATTTCCTCACCTTCTACGCCCTGCTCTCCGTCTTCCACGCCTCGGAGCAGATGTTCCACACCGGCTGGTTTGTGGAGTCGCTGGCGACGCAGGTACTGGTTATCTTCATTATACGCACTGCTGGCAACCCGCTGAAGAGCCGCCCCAGCCTACCACTGACAATTACCAGCCTGACGGCAGTGGCGGTTGGCATCGCGCTGCCCTTCAGCCCGCTGGCGAGCTTGCTCGGCTTTGTGCCGTTGCCCGCATCGTTCTTTGTCTTCCTGGTGCTGGTAGTCGGCACCTACTTGCTGCTGGTCGAGTTCGTCAAGCGACGGCTGATGGCGCAGTTGGTGGACTTAACTACAACCCAACATTTCAGCGGCTGCAACACAGTTGCAGCCGGGGCCTGGTGTCAATCAGACCGCCAGTATCTGGGCCAAACGCCACATCTGCTCGTCAAGTGGTTTTTTATTACCCACCACATCCGCGATCGGTGTTAGGCCGATGCTGCCATGGTTCATACCCACCATGATTCCACTGCCGCCAGCGGCAAGCTGCTCCACCGCTGCCGCCCCCAGCCGCGTTGCCAGTAGCCGATCGAAGGCAGTGGGTGAGCCACCGCGCTGAACATAGCCGAGCGTGGTGAGCCTGATTTCGTAATTCTGCTTTGGTATGGCGCGCAACTGCTCCGCTACCTCCGCAGCCCGTGGCCTTGCCCCCTCTGCTGCGACCACGATGAAGTGGCTCTTGCCCAGGCCATGCGCCCTGCTCATCTCCGCAACTAGATCCTGGGCATCGCTTGGCACTTCGGGTATCATAATCGCCTCGGCCCCGCCCGCAACTGCCGCCATCAGCGCCAGATAGCCGCAATCGCGGCCCATCACCTCGACGAAGAAGGCGCGATGGTGGCTGCTGGCGGTATCCTTGATGCGGTCAATTGCGTCCAGGGCAGTGTTCAGCGCGGTGTCTACCCCGATACCCATCTCTGTGCCATAAATATCGTTATCTATAGTTGCGGGGATGCCGACTACCGCGATGCCCTGCGCCAGTAGTGCCGCAGCGCCGCGCATGGTGCCGTCGCCGCCGATTACCACCAGTGCGTCAAGCGAGAGGTCATCCAGACAACTCAGCGCCGCCCGCGTTCCCTCCTCGCTGCGGAAATTGGCTGAACGCCCCGACTCCAGGATCGTTCCGCCCCGTTGAATGATGCCGCCCACGGTGCGGGCGGTGAGTGTGATATAGTCGCGCTCCAGGAGACCGCTGTAGCCCCGCCGCACCCCCACTACTTCGATGTCCTGGCTGAGGGCAGTGCGCACCACCGCCCTTATTGCCGCATTCATCCCCGGCGCATCTCCGCCGCTGGTGAGTACACCAATCTTCCTGATTTGACTCAAGGTTTACCATCCTCCCGCCTTGTGGCACACCCAGCGATGCTATCGCCAATTGATGGTGGAGGCGCTGCGGCTTGATCAATACCGCCCAGGTCGCCGCCGGGCTCAATCAGGCTGTCCTGATCCTGCCCAATGTTGATTAGTGCCTTTTCACTACCCGCAATCGGCGGCGCTATTATATTATACCAATTAGCCTGGGAGGCTGTTTAATCTCACGTTGGTCGGCTCAATTCTCGCTGTCCACATCCTGACCGTGCAGTAGCAGCACTGGCAGTGGCGACTCCTTCAGCACCTCCTCGGCTACACTACCAAGTTGCATCCGAGCGAGGCCAGAGCGCCCATGAGTACACATCACGATCAGCCCGCAGTTTTGCTTCCGCGCAGCGGCGACGATTGCCTGGCTGGGGACACCGCTGGCCTCGATGATGTCATAGTTGACCGTACTTGGCAGTCGTGAGAGCGCGGTGCGATTGAGGTGGTGGGGAATGAGCGTCTGGTAAGGAGCTTGGGGGTGGGGTGTAGCAGTGATCGCGCTAGGTGCGACTCCTTCAGGCATCACGTATAGAAGCAGCATTTCCGCGTGCGCCATTTGAGCTAGCGAAGCGGCAACCGGGAGCGCCTGAGCCGCCAGGGCCGACCCATCCAACGGCACCAGAATACGATGGAAGTTGATCGGTTGATCGAGAGTCTGTGGTATTTGCTGGTGGTCGGTAATAAGCAGGACGGGTAGGTGCGAACCGCGCACCACCGCATCAGTCACACTGCCCAGGATGGTGCGGCTCAGGCCAGTTCGTCCATGCGTACTCATCACGATGAGATCGCAGTTATCATAGGCAGCGGCGGCTATGGCGGTCGCCACATCCGCAGTTGGCGTGCTGATGGTCACATCCTTCACCCCGCTGTCGTGCAAATGTTGTCTGATGTGGCGCAAGTAGTTGGCGGCAACAGCGGCGGCGCGGAGTTCATAAATTGCCGGGCTACCCCTCATATATATCGGTAGCGGGGCGTAGACTGCGGCGGCCACCGCTTGTAGCAAGTGGATGCTGGCAGAGTCCCCCCGCGCCAGCGCTGCGGCAATCGGAATGGCCCTCTCGCTGAGGGTGGAGCCATCGAGTGGCACCAATATATTCCTGAACATAATGCTTCTCCTTAACTTTACGCTGGCAACTCCTCTACGACGCAGATATTCCTATCACTCTTATTGTAGCGGTGGCCAGTCAACAGCAAGGTGTAGGTGGGTGAACACTCGGTAAAAACCAGTGGGCTACTTGAAACTCCTCTACACCAGGATAGGGGCTGTTTGTCGCCTGCGGATATTCACCAAACCTCCATTAACTTCTACCCCGATCAGCACCCTGACAGTGGATACTTATTTTGGATAGTGGCGGTTTGTTCGCTACCCTCCAACACAGACAAACCAAATAGCAACAACGAGAGGAGACCAAAGATGGACACGGATAAGGACGAGGGCGAACGCTTCTCGATCGTGCTGTTCTCCGGCACGGTGGACAGGATTATGGCGGCTACCACCCTGACCAGCGGGGCGGCGGCGATGGGCAAGAAGGTGACGCTCTTTCTCACCTTCTGGGGGCTGATGGCTTTCCGCAAGGACGACTGGAAGACCAATACCCGCTTCAGCAAGGACTTCGAGGACTACGCTGCGCCCGCGATGGAGATGATGCAGGCGAAGAACGTACCGCCCTGGATGCAGACGCTTACGCAAGCGATGGCGATGGGCGATGTGACAGTCAAGGCGTGCAGCATGACTATGGAGTTGTTCAACATGAAGTTGGGTGACTTCGAGCCAGTGGTGAGCGAAGTGACCGGCGTGGCTAGCTTCATCCAGGAGAGCGAAGGCGGACAGGTGCTGTTCATCTAAGCGATGCAACCGGCGGCGGCCCCTCCCTGCGGAGAGGAAACCGCCGCCAATACCGCAAAGTGAAGATTGACAAAGCCTGCCAGACAAGGAGGCATGACAATGGAAGGGATTACGATTACTCACGAGTCCAACGCCCGTGGCAGCTTCTGCCCCGGCCCATTGATGGAAATGATTCGCCTGGTCAAGACCTCAGCGGTCGGTGACGTACTGGCGGTCATCTCCAACGACCCCGGCAGCCAGAAGGACATCCCAGTCTGGATAGCCAAGGCGCGCCAGGAGTACCTGGGCGCGGAGAACGAGCCGGATGGCGCAGTCCGCTTCATCTGCCGCAAGGTGCGGTAGGCAACCGACAGTGCGACCAAGCCAGGACAGGGAGAGGGGCAGCTTCCGTTCCGACGCGGTGGAGGCTGCGCCTTGCCGCCAGCCAGTGCTGTATAGAATAGAGGAGTAATGAGTTATGAAACGCATTGTAATCATCGGTGGAGGCATGGGCGGGACGTTGATTGCCAACCTGCTTGCCCGCCAACTGAAGCCCCGTGAGGCGCACATCACTGTGATCAGTGCCAGCGCCCGCCATATGTACCAGCCCGGCTGGCTCTACGTCGCGCTGGGGCGGCAGGATCCCCGCGCCCTCAGTCGCTCGGAGAGGGGGCTGTTGAGCAAGAAAGTGGCCCTGCACATCGGCGCGGTGAGCAAGCTCGACCTAGAAGGGCAGCAGGTGGAACTGGAAGGTGGAGAGAGCCTGCCTTACGATTATCTGGTAATCGCCACCGGCTCGCGGATGGTGCTGGAAGACCTGCCCGGCTTTGCCGGGGGAGCGCAGCACTTCTACACCGAGGAGGCCGCCTTCCGCCTGCACGCGCAACTTGAGGAGTTCAATGGCGGGCGCATCGTCATCGGGGTGGGTGGGCTGCCCTACAAATGCCCGGTCGCGCCGCTGGAGTTCACCTTCCTGCTCGATGAGTACCTCGCCCATCGGGGGCTACGCGGGCGCAGCGAGATCGTCTACACCTTCCCGTTGGGGCGGGTGTTCACCATTGAGAGCGTTGCTGAGTTTGCCCAGCCGCTACTGGAGCAGCGGGGCATCAAGATTGAAACCTTCTTCAACGCCGAGGAGATCCTGCCCGATCAGAAGCTGGTGCGTAGCATGGAGGGTACCGAACTGAATTATGAACTGCTGATAATGACCCCACCACACCGGGGGGCGAAGTTCCTCGAAGGGCTAGCCATCGCTGACGCGCAGGGCTGGGTGAAAACCGACCGCGCCACCTTGCAGGTAGCCGACCACCCCAACATTTGGGCAGTGGGCGATGCTACTGACCTGCCAATCAGCAAGGCGGGCAGCACCGCCCACTTCGAGGCTCCAGTAATCGTGGCTCACATCGTTGCCGCCCTGCGTGGCAGCGCACCCGACCCGCGCCACGCCGAGTATGGTGGCCATGTGATGTGCTTCCTGGAGACCGGCTACGGCAAGGCCTCGCTACTCGACTTCGACTATCAGCACTCGCCGCAGGTAGCCCAGCCTAATGCGATTACCCACTACCAAAAGATGGTGTTCAACAAGGCGTACTGGTACATCGTGCCGACCGGCGTGTTCTAGGCTCAGACTACGGCAAAGCGCCTTGCCATCGCAGGAAAGGCGCTTTACTTGCTCGTGCAGAGCTAGGATAAAGATATAGGAGGTACTGCTGTGATTAAAGGCAACTTCACTCGATGGATGTACCGTGGGCAGCGACCCAACTGGATCGCGAAGGCGATGAATAGAGTGGGGGACTGTGGTGGCCTCGTGGGGTATCACCCCTAACTACTTCGTGACCTTGGAAGTGACCGGGCGAAAGTCGGGGCGGATCGTTTCGCTGCCGCTGGTCATGGTCGTCGTCGCTGGACAGCGTTACCTGGTGTCAATGCTCGGCGATAACGCGCAATGGGTCCGCAACGTAAGGGCAGCCGGCGGAAGAGCGGTTCTCCGCAGCGGTGGTCGTAAGCAGATCCAACTCGAAGAGGTACCCACCGCACAGCGCGCGCCCATCTTGAAGGCTTACCTGCAACGAGCACCGGGAGCGCGACCCCACATACCTGTGAACAAGGATGCAGCGCTTGCGGAATTCGAAAAGATCGCGGCGGCATTTCCGGTCTTCCGTCTTGCTTCTAACGCGGCTGACCGACCGCATTAGGCGGATGCTGCATCCCCGCCCGATATTTGAGGCGGTGCCACTGAACGATGCCCAAGAATCAGGAGTGATGAATGGTTCGCCCAACATCGGTTGCGCCTGTGAGCGCAGATCAATATGCAACGAGGACCGCGGCGCAACCTCGGCAAGCCCAGCGGCATCCAGCCAGGCAAGGCTCACGCTGGCGCTCCACGCTCAAGCAGCACATAAGCCCCACTTCCCAGCGGGCGGCGGTGGCGATCTACGCGATCAAGTCAATTCACACTCTGATCTTCGCGGGCATGGGCTTCTGCGTCCTATATATCCTCTACTCGGGCCTGACTGGCCGCGTCTCGCGCTTGACCAAAGTGTCGTTCGCCGTTGTGATCGGCGAGGCGCTGATCTTTTTTGGGAATGGCCGCCGCTGCCCGTTGAGCGATCTCGCCGAACATCTTGGTGCCACACATGGTACGGTTGGTGATATCTTCCTGCCCGATTGGTTTGCGCGGCGTATCCCGCAGGTCTCCTCCACATTGATCGCCATCAGCCTCATAGGTACGCTCTGGCATCGTCTGATCAGCGCCCGGCGCAGCGATAGGCGGGCCGCCGTGCTGTAGGTAGTCAGGCGTTTGTTGTAATCCGCTGCTGGCTGATGGTTGAAGGGTAGGCTGCTGCGGCTCTCTTGCAACATTATGACTTGGGGTTTCGTTGGTGAGCAGCACTCCCAGGGCAATCGAAGCCAGCTTCGATGCAGCAGAGTCGGCGCGGGAGGTGAGCACGATGGGGGCGGCAGCGCCTACCACCACGCTGGCGCTGGCGGCGTGGGCGAAGTAGGTCAGCCCTTTCGCCAGGATATTGCCTGCCTCTATGTCGGGGACGATGAGGATGTCGGCGTGACCGGCAACCGGCCCCTTCAGTCCATACTGTGCCGCGACTGCTGGTGAGATGGCCGAGTCGAGGTCGAGCGGCCCATCAACGTAGCCGCCAGTAATCTGCCCCCGGTCGGCCATCTTGCTCAGAGCGGCAGCGGCTGCGCTGGCCTGTTCGGCAGGATTGACCGTATCGTGGGCAGCGAGGATCGCCACTCTGGGGTGTGGCACACCGAGACGGTGG
>JANXYP010000388.1 GCA_025355955.1 Chloroflexota bacterium | reverse complement strand
TGCGCGTCACGTTTTTGCATACCCAACCAAGGTGAACAGCACTTACGCCCCTACTTAACGCTTGCTCTGCAAGAATGTGACGCGCACCCATTGATGTTCAGGAGGTTGCAGTGCCTGGCTCCAACACTTATAAACTAAAGTCTTCATTGTTCCTCCGCTTCCTTTTGCTGCTGCTGGTAGCTACCGTACCGATCTTCGGGCTTACTGGCATCTACAACTATCAGAGCGCCAGTAATCGGCTCAAGCACGAGGTGCAGAAGGGGCAACAGACGTGGGTTAGTAGCAGGAGCGATGTGCTGGTCTCGCAACTGGTAGCCGAGGGTGAGCGACTTGAAGCATTTGCCGGTGACAGCAAGGTACAGCACGCTCTGCAGGCTGGGAACAGCAATGGCGCGCCAATCACCGCGACCGCCAAATTGTGGCAGCAGGCTGGTCCCCAGGGTAAGATGCGCTATGATTATGTCAACAATAGTGCGGGTGATGCTCTATCAATCTATGCACGGCGGTATGCTAATCGTTCGTTCGTGGTGCTGGCGGATCGTAGCGGAGCTTTGCTCGGCACCAGCAATCGGTTTTGGCCGGAGTTTGACCTGACTAAGTTTGCCTGGTGGCCGAAGTTCAGTAGCTCACAGGGGATAATGATTACCCAGCCGCAGAACATCGCGGGCATAGGCGACAACCAGGTGCTGATCGTCTATTATTTCCCCCAGGATAACAACCTGGGCCGCGCCGCTGGCGTACTGGTAACCGGCCTCGACTTCAACCAGGTTATAAGCTCGCTGTTTACGACGCAATCAGCCGACCAGCAACTTCCTGCCAACGAAAGCGCCTGGCTGACCAATGACCAGGGTGATGTTCTGAGCAGCATCAATAGCGATGTGCAAAAGCTGCCTCAGGCGTGGATCAGCACTTTTGTATATGATGTAAATGGCACCCAGGTTAGCCCAAATGTAAATGGCAGCAGCGAGGTAAGCGTAGATGAGCAGGGGCGACCTCAAGGTTTTGTGTTCGCTTACACCCAACTCGAGCGCCTGGCAAGTTATTCGCAGAACGACTCTACGGTTGTATTGGCGGTCAATCAGCTAAATTGGGTGCTGATCCGCGGCACCGCTCAGAACATCGCCTATGCCGGTTTGGAAGACCAACTAACTACTTTGGTGGTTGGCACTGTCCTGCTACTACTTGCAGTTGTTATCGTGGTGGTGATCATATCGCGGCTGCTGCTGCTTCGTCCGATCAGGGGTATTGATCGGGCCATCAGCGCAGTAGCCAGCGGCGATCTGAGTGTGCGTGTACCAGGCCAGGGTAGCGATGAACTCAGTATGCTCGGTCAAAAGTTCAATGTAATGGTAGATAATCTTGAGCAACTGACGCTAGAGCGTGAGCAGCGGCAACGCCAACAACAACTGGTCAGCGCAGAGTTGCAGGGTTCGGCCACGGCACTGCAAAGCAGCGCAGTGCAGCAGAACTCTTTTATCGCGCAACAGGCTAGCACTCTGGCGGAGATTGCGGCCACCTTCAAAGAGCTTACTCGTGCTTCCTACTATATCGCCCAGAATAGCCAGCGCGTGGCTGAGGCCGCCAACAGCTTGCATGGCGAACAGCAGCAGGGCAACGTCGCTCTCCGCCAGACCCAGGAAGTGTTGAACGATCTGCGGATAGACAGCGAAAATCTCGATGAACTAGCCCGCCACCTGGCGCAGAGTTCCACTGCCATCAGCGAGGTGCTGGAGGAGCTCAACAATATTGCCGACGAAACCAAACTCCTATCGCTCAACGCCGCCATCGAGGCCAGCGTAGAAGGGGCGGCGGGCAAGCGTTTCGCGGTGGTGGCCGCAGAGGTTAGAGAGCTAGCGGATCAGGCCAACACTGCCTCTCAGCGCGCCCAGCAATCGCTAACCGAGGTGCAGGGGTATATCAGCGAGGTAGTGACGGCAATTAAGCGTGAGCTTGAGGCGATCAGCGAAGGGGTACAGCAAAGTTCACGGCTAGAGCGGTTGATGCAGGCGATTACCGATGCGATCAGCAAGCTGGAAGCGTCGGTCAGTGTCATCGAGCAAGGCACCAAGCAGCAGCGCGATGGCAGCGCCACCGCTACCAGCACCATCGATAACCTGGCATCCGCCAGCCAACAAATGGTGGCGCAGAGCAGCGCAGTTGCCAATGCGGCAACCAGCCTCAAGGCCCTCTCCAACCGCCTGCAGACGGAAAATGCGGATGGCTTGTAACTGTCATAACAATTCGCTATGGCGGCGCTATGGATTGGGGCAGGGCGAACAACGGTTCGCCCCTACAGAACTGTAGCATTGCCGCGACGATTTGGTATCACATCGTCCGCGCCGCCCACAGCAGCGCGATGATGCTGAGGCCATCCTTAATCACCCCGTTATAGCACATCGCAACTGCCTCGGCGAACGGGATTGTGACTAGTTCAAGCCCGGCCTCCTGCTCGGTATGGTCGAGGTTGGTCGGCACAGGATGAAGATCTTCGGCAAGGTAGGCGAAGGCTTCGATATTGCTGACCCCCAGCGCAGTGTAGAAGCTGCCCAGCAAGGTCCAGCGACCCGCCGCGAAGCCCAGTTCTTCCGCCAGTTCGCGGGCGGCGCAGGCAGCGGGGTCGGCATCGTCGGGGTTGCGCCCACCGGCGGGCAGCTCCAGGCTGATTTCGTCAACCGTGTAGCGATACTGGCGCAGCATCACCACCTCGCCTGCAGCAGTCAGCGGCACGATCACCGCGCAGCCAGGGTGTTCCATCCAGGTGTAGGTTATCTCCGCGCCGTCCGGCAGGGCCACTGCGTCCTGGCGTAGATTGTACCATCGGCTGGTAAACAACGGGCGGCTGGCAAGGGTACGCCAGTAAGTTCGTTCGCTCATAAAATCCTCCTTAGCGCTGGTCGTCACATTATACCCTACCAGGCGTTCTTAACCGCATGGTTTAGTTGCCATCCGAAAGGAGAACCACAATGAACCCCACATCAGTACTATCATTGCAGCAGATAAACAGCCTTGATCAAACAGCCCAGCGCCATTGGTACACCCAACTCGTTCCTGAGCCTTTGCTCGACCTGCTCGGCCTGACCGAGGATGACCTCGATGATCGCCACTTTACCTTCACCGCCGCACCCAACCAGGGCTTCGTCAAGCTGCAACTGCACGCCCACCCTGATGACCGCGATGCGGCTTACACCATCGAACTGGCCGATACCTCAGACGGCCACACCGAAGCGGTCTTCCTTAGCCTGCTCGACCCGGCCGCCGCTCGCTTCGACATTGATGTAGACGAACAAGGGCATGATACCCGGCTTGGCACCGCTGGTCGCAACCTCAAGGCCGAACAGCAAGCCATCATCTCCGGTCTAGCGCCGGGGCAGGTGCGGCGGGGGCTACGGATGGCCGAGGCAGTGTTCAGCAAAGTTGACCAGTTCTGCGCCGCGCTGGGCCAAAATATGTGGGTGGGCAAGGCATTTGCCTACCACAACGCCATCATCTTTGAGCGACATGGCTTCGGTTATGTGGAGGGCCGCGAGTTGATGGATCAAATAAACAGTGGCTTCCAGCAGGGCGGTCCACTCTATCTCGCCCTCGATGGTAGCAATCCATTTCGCCAGCTGGTGCAAGCGGGCACGGCCCACGGGCGTAGTTGGGCAATCCGCGACGGCGTACTCGGCGCACCCTGGGGTGGAGTCAAACTGTTCCGCCAGGTGGGTGCGCTGCAGCAAATTCGCACCTTCGCAGGCCCATACTGATTTGCTGCTCACGAATCAGAGGGTGTGAACATCCCTCTTTATGAGTAGGGGAGGTTGGCAGTGAGCAAGCAAGGTGAGTGGCTGGTGGGGCGCAACGGGATTGAAGGGCTGCTAATTGGCGCGGGCGCGGATAAACGTGTGGCCGCCAATAGCCTTGCCGTGAAGTGCGGGTATGACCCTGCCCACCCACATCCTTTCTATCCGGTTACGGTTGCTGTCTGCCTGGCACAGCGACTGGGCAAGCTACTTTATGCTGAGCTGAGTGAGGCTGAGGCGCAAATCAGACTAGGCCGTGACTGCGCCCAGGGCTACGCTGCCACCATCGCGGGAATGACCGCACTATCACACAGCCGACCGCTGAAAGTTGGCGATGCGCTACGCTATGGTGTGGAAGTGACCAAGCGCGAGATTCCCTCCCTAAAGTATCAGGTCGAGGAAATTAGCGAACGGCATTATCGCATCGAGATGATCGGCTGGCGGCATCATCCCAACTTTCTAGTCGGCGCATTTTTGTTCAACCTTGAGGTCAATGGGGCAAAGCAATTCACTTGCGAAGTAGAGGTGAAGGATGAACTCCACTACGTCTATGAGCTTACCTGGGCATAGCAGGTGCGCGTCACGTTGTTGCCGAGCAAGCGTTCGGTAGAGGCGAACCGTTGTTCACCCTGGTCGGTTATGCAAGAACGAGACACACCTGGGTGTGGCCCCGAAAACTGGCAATTTATGCACAAATGTGCTATAATAGGGTTACTGCCCACCATTTGGAATGGGCGCGAGGCGAACGATGGTTCGCCCCAACGATTGTGCCACTTTGTGGGGGCGCATGGTATACGCCCTGGCGATGAGCGACAAACAAGGGGGTGGGCAGCATGACGGAGTTGAGGGTAGAGTCCGATTTGGTGCCGCGTGGCGATCAGCCGAAGGCGATCGAGCAATTGATCGCCGGTCTGCGGGCGGGAAACAAGCATCAGACCCTGCTGGGCGTAACCGGCAGCGGCAAGACGCGCACGATGGCCGGGGTGATCGAAGCGATGCAACGCCCTACCCTGATCCTGTCGCCCAACAAGACCCTGGCCGCCCAGCTTTACTCCGAGATGAAGGAGTTCTTCCCTAGCAATGCGGTCGAATACTTCGTCAGCTACTATGATTACTACCAACCGGAAGCCTACATTCCCCGCACTGATACTTATATCGAGAAGGATTCGGACATCAATGAGGAGATTGACAAGCTACGCAACGCGACCACCCGTTCGCTGTTCGAGCGCCGCGATGTAATCATCGTCGCCAGCGTGTCGTGTATCTACGGTCTCGGTTCGCCAGAGGATTATGGCAAGGTGGTGGTCAGCCTGCAACAGGGGCAGGCGGTGCGCCGCGACCGCCTACTCCGTCACCTGGTGGATATTCAGTACACGCGCAACGACATGAACTTCACCCGCGGCACCTTCCGCGTGCGCGGCGATACCCTCGACGTGTATCCCGCCTACGAGGAACTTGGCCTGCGCCTCGAGTTCTTTGGCGACGAGGTGGAGCGCATCAGCGACTTTGACCCGCTCACCGGCGAGATCCTGGCCGAGCATAAGAAGGTGGACATCTATCCCGCCAAGCACTTCATCACCACCCAGGAGAAGTTGGACCTAGCCATCCATGACATCCAGGATGAACTGGCGCAGCGAGTCGCCCAGTTCGAGCGCGAAGGCAAGTTGGTGGAGGCGCAGCGCCTAACCCAGCGCACCATGTACGACATCGAGATGCTGCAGGAGACTGGCTATTGCAGCGGGGTGGAGAACTACTCGCGCCACCTGTCAAGGCGGCAGCCCGGCGACACCCCCTGGACGCTGTTGGACTACTTCCCTGACGACTTTCTGCTATTCATTGACGAGTCGCACATTGCTGTTCCCCAGATTGGCGGGATGAGTGGCGGCGACCGCAGCCGCAAGGAGAACCTGGTAGAGTATGGCTTCCGCCTGCCCAGCGCGATGGACAATCGCCCGCTCACCTTCGAGGAGTTCGAGAATCACGTCAACCAGGTGGTACACGTCTCTGCCACCCCCCGCGCCTACGAGCGCGAACACAGCGCCCAGATTGTGGAGCAGATCATCCGCCCCACCGGCCTGATCGATCCCACCATCAGCGTGCGCCCCACCAAGGGGCAGGTGGACGACCTGCTGGCTGAGGTCAAGGCGCGGGTGAGCAACGGGCAGCGAGCGCTAGTCACCACCCTGACCAAAAAGATGGCCGAAGACCTGGCCGACTATCTCAAGGAGATGGGCATCAAGACCCACTACCTGCACAGTGACATCGAGACGTTGGAGCGCATCGAAATCCTGCGCGACCTGCGCCTGGGCATCTACGATGTGGTGGTTGGCATCAACCTGTTGCGCGAGGGGCTGGATTTGCCAGAGGTATCACTGGTGGCGATTATGGACGCGGATAAGGAGGGCTATCTACGCTCCCGCGACTCGCTGATCCAGACCTCCGGTCGCGCCGCCCGCCACGTCGAAGGCACGGTGCTGATGTACGCCGACAAGATGACCGAGTCGATGCGCCAGGCGATTGACGAGACCTACCGCCGCCGCGCCATCCAGATTGCCTACAACCAGGAACATGGCATCGAGCCAGCCTCGATTGTCAAGAGTATCCGCGACCTGACCAGCCGCCTGCGCGTGGCCGAGGACAAAGCCGAGTATGCTGCCAACGGTATGGGCGAGATCGGCATCCCCCGCGACGAGATCATGCGGCTGGTGAAGGATCTGGAAGTGCAGATGAAGCTATCGGCTAAGAACCTGGAGTTCGAGAAGGCGGCGCTGCTGCGCGACCAGGTGATCGAGTTGCGGCGTTCACTGGAATAAGCATCTCCTTGACATAACTATTGCATTCTTGTAAAAAACTGTGATATAATATTACCATGAGATTGCAAAACCGTCAGGGCCAGACGCTACGCAACTTTGCCCACCGCTGCCTTGCGGTGTGGCTGGTTGGGTTGCTCCTTGCCCTCAGCTTCGCTCCCCTGCTCGCGCACGCCGCGCCACTCAGCGACCTGCCAACCACCGGCGCGCACGCGGCCGTGCTGGTGGACTACAATACGGGCCGCATCCTCTACGCCAAGCTGCCCCACGACATCAAGGCAATTGCCAGCACTACCAAGATTATGACCGCGATGCTGGCAATCGAGCATGGCAACCTCGACGATGTGATCACCGCTACCGACGATGATGTGGTGGGTGAGAGCAGCATGGGATTGGTGTCCGGCGAGAAGCAAACCCTTCACGATCTGCTCTACGGGATGCTGCTGCCCAGCGGCAACGATGCGGCGATGGCGCTAGCCCGTTATGTGGGCAATAAATTGACCGAGCCAGCCGACGAGAAGGACCCGATCAAGCGCTTCGTCAACCTGATGAACCAGGAAGCGGCCAAGCTGGGGATGCACGACACCCACTACGCCAACCCCCACGGCCTCGACGACTCGCAGCACACCAGCAGCGCCTACGACCTGGCGACTATCACCTGGTACGCGCTGCACAACCCCACCTTTGCCGAGGTAGTCGGCGCAACCAGCTACACCATCCCCGGCCACTATTTGCTGAACACCAACGAGCTGCTCACCCGCTACCCAGGGGCGGATGGGGTGAAGACTGGTCTGACCGACAACGCCGGTCTATGCCTGGTGGGAACCGCCAGCCGCAACGGACAGCGTCTGATCAGTGTGGTGCTGAACAGCCCCAGTTGGTATGACGACAGCAAAGCGATGCTTGATTACGGCTTCGCCAGCGCTACTGCGATCGGCAGTGGCACGCCGCCCGGCCCGGATCAGCAGGATTTCCTGCCAATTGCCCAACGCGCCTCACTATCATGGACGCTGGTCAACGCGCTGCCTACCACTACTGCTCCAACGGTAACGCCCGCGCCTACACTAGGGCCGATGGCCCAGGGCGGGCCGGGGTCGAGCAGCAACAGCCAGCCAGCGAACCAAAACGTTGCCCCCCAGACAAGCGCAACCGGACAAGGCAACAGCGTGGTGGCGCAGAATATATCGTCCAACCAGCCGCCCGTATTGATCAGCACCCTGCCGCAACCCGACAGCGGGGGCTTTCAGTTTACCTGGCTGGCAGTTTTCGCCGCGTTCCTGCTAGTGTTCTTCTTCCTCGCCCAGCGGGTTGGCTTCAACTTTGCCTGGGCGGGCGGTGGCAGCCGTCGCCAGTTTGCCCAACCGATCGCCAGAGCGCCTTTGCAGGGCGGCGGCAACCGCTTCTGGGATCGCAGCGCCGCTGCAGCGCCCACCGCGCAGCCACCCCGCCACAGCCAGGTGGTAGAGTTGAGTAGCCGCGAGGAGAGCCTGGAGCCGATCAGTGCAATTCTGAACGCGCCGATCATCGTCAGCCAGCCCGCGCCCGATGCACTACGCGATCACGCCTGGCGGGCGGTGGAGTACGCCTACGCCGAGCGCCATGGCAGCGCAATGGCCGAGTTCATGGCGGTCGTCAAGCACGACTCGCGCTACGAATTCGATACCCTGCCCGGCTTCTACGAGATGCCATCAGTCGGCTACCTGGCCCTCGCCCGCGCTTACTACGGGATCGGCAAGCTGCGTTACGCCCACGCTCTGCTGATACTCGCCGCCCAACGTTATCCAGGCGACCTCAACATCAGGATGCTACGGCGGCGCATCGAGAGCGATATGAGCGAATCGGCTTGAGCTTTGAGTTATTCGGAGTATCCGCATTCGTGCGAGAGCAGTGTTGATAAATCCAGCCTTCTCCCCGGTGGAAGAAGGCTTTTTTACGCATTGACTTAAAGATCAAAAATCAAACTTAAACCAAACAACCGAGGAGATAGTGTATTTCTGTAGGGGCGAACCGTTGTTCGCCCTGGCCCCATTTACCCTATCATCAAACCTAATCTGATAAGAACTTTCGCCTGCGGAGCAGGCTGCCGAGGACTACGCCGAAGGCGGCGTGGCGCAGTAGTTGATTGACGAAGCCAGTTATGCTAAACACGGGCGGCATCTCGCCGCTTTGAATAGTGGGGTTGAAGCGGTCGAGTAGCGGGGCGAAGGGATAGAGAACGCCGTTTTCGATGTTGATGAAGATAAGGCCGCGCATCCAGGCGGGGCCTGGCAGCCGCTCACGAGCGTAGGCGGCGTAGACGTAAGCAAGAAAGATGCTGAAACTGTAGTGCGCCGCAGTGCCGACTAGCGGCCAGGAGCGGCGGCGGCCAAGCATCTCGCCAAGCATCCGAATGTCGTTGAGCGGGTAGTGCAGCAGCCGCATATCCACTGCCATCTCCGCCAGGTAGGCGCTGCCCGACGCTAGCGCAGCGGCAATTACCTGGGGGTGATCGAGCGCAGCGATGCGCTTACGGGTGTAGTTGATAGTATCTTTCATGTATACCTCCTTGCCTAACGTAGGGGCGGATGGTGGCCCGCCCTTGCTGAACCTGCCGTTTACAGAGTGATACCAATTAGCCGAGCAGCTAGTACAAATTGGACCAGGGCGAACAACGGTTCGCCCCTACAGATAGCCGAGCAGAATTGGACCAGGGCGAACAACGGTTCGCCCCTACAGAACTATAGCATCGCCTCGGCTATTTGGTATAAACAGCGAACCGCCCCCGTTAGAGGCGGTTCGGCTAGCCGGTCTATGGCTCACGGGGTGTAAGTGTCGTCGTAGACGGTCCAGTGATTGAAGTTGTCGCTACCATAGCCGTTGCTGTTGTAGAAGACGTAGATTTTCTTCAGAGGCGTGTTAGTGGCAACCACGATGCCTTTACTAAAGAATTGGTAGTAGCCATTGCTGCCCACCTCGTCGGCGGTGGCCCAACCCAACCGCTCGCGGACGCGAGCGCCAGTGGCTTCACGCCATACCTTGCCGAAGCCAAACTTGGGGGCAAGGAGGCCGGGGGGCGGGCTTTCGTGGCCGCCCGGGTCGCTGCCATCCTGATACTGATCCGCGAAGTGCTGCACGGTGCCATCATCGAACAGCACATAGATGGTCTTGTACGGGTAGTCCTTGCCGCTATAGCTGTGGTGAATGATGATGTCAATCATTTGCCCATGCTCGAATGACTGCTGCGCCACCTGAGCTTGGTCCGGGTTGCTCTGGTAGGTGCAGCCCAGTTCCTGCTGCACTTCGGGGTGGTTGGCCCAGACGATACCCACACCGAGGGTTGGGGTTGTCGAGCAGGTGGCTGGGTCAAATACTGGCTTGCCTGCATCATTGTAACGCCAGTCGTAGTAGTGCTGGCCGATGTTGCCCATCTGTACCTGGTAGGCCGCAGGTGCGGATGGCACATAGGTGAGAACGCGGCGCTGGTAGGGTTGGATGAGGACGGCGGTGTTGACTTGGCCCGCAATCTTGACGTTGGCCCAGTATGCCTCGGCGATGGGGTAGCCGGTGGCGTAGAACCAGGGGTCGTTCAGCTTCTCGGTAACTTGCTTGCCACCGTCCATCACTGGCCCACTCTGATTGAGGAAGTCCCAGAAGACCTTGGGGATGTTGTGCTTGGTGCCTGGCTCGTAGTAAGAGATGCTGCTGCCGGGGTAGGTACCCTTAGTGGAGTCGAAGCCGACATTGCCAATACGATTGATGGTAGCGGTGGCATTCTCGCCGATATGGCTATCCACCGCATACATCAGGTTCTGGAAGCTGGCGTAGGTGGGAGCGCTGGTGTCGTCAGAGTCGGAGGCGAGGTCAATCTGCGCCGACCAACGGTTCTGGTATGTGTTGTCGCCTACCTGCATCTGGCCGCTGATTAGCTCGACGGTGAGCAGGCCATTGGTAACGTAGAACTTGCTGGACTTGTCGCCGCTAGGATTGTTGATCTCCATGCGGCTCTTGTCGAAATACTGCACCAGCCGGATACCGCCTGCACCTTCCTTGTACGGTTCAGTCAGGCTGAAGCCGGGCTGTGGCCCCCAGAAGTAGCCACGGGTGATGCCGGTTTGACCGACTAGCGCATCGGTGCGGTTCCAGATAGTCTTGAAGGCGGGGTCGGCGAACGAGTTGGCGGCGGCGGCATGGTTTACGCTAAGGCCGGGCAGGATTAGCGCGGCCAACAACAGAGTGGCAGCGATGCCACGTAGGGCTTTGTATAGCTTGGACACTTTCCTTGCTCCTTTTGCTGCGGCAGTTTGCGGCAGCAACGCGATAATCGGAAGGTTGATGGTTGCTTAGGAGTGTACACGTTCCTAATTATAGCAACGAAGCAACTTGATTGGGGTTGCATATATTACACATAAATGTAAATTATCTGACACTTGACCCTGCACCCCAACCCTCTCCCCCCAAAGGCACAGTAGCAAAGCGATTGCGCCTCACCCCAACCCGACCAGAGGTGAGGGAGCATTGTCATCCTCCCTGCCAGCGGCGAAAGAGGTCGTGTTCAATGTGAAAGTAGTCCAGGGTCTTGCCCACCACGTAGTCAATGATGTCGTCGAGCGTCTTAGGTTGGATGTAGAAGGGGGGGTCGGGCATTAGGATTATCGCGTTCATTTGAGCCAGCTTGAGCAGGTTCTCCAGGTGGATGGTGTGCAGTGGCGACTCGCGGGGAACTAGGACGAGGGTACGCCGCTCCTTGAGAGTGACATCGGCGGCCCGGGTTAGCAGGTTGTCGGTGTAGCCGGTGGCAATGCCCGCCAGCGTCTTCATGCTGCAGGGGATGATCACCATACCGTCGGTGCGGAAGCTGCCGCTGCTGATTGCAGCGGCCAGGTTGTCAATCTCATAGTGGCGGGTGGCGAGCGCGGCAATCTCTCTGGGGTTGCGCCCCGTCTCAATCTTTATCGTGTGCGCGCCCTCAGCGCTGATCACCAGGTGGGTTTCCACTTCAGGGTGGTCACGCAGCACTTCGAGCAGGCGAATCCCATAGATGACTCCACTGGCACCCGATATGCCAACCACGATGCGTTTGGGCATGGTTATAGCCCTCCTGTCACAAGATCAGGGCGAACAACGGTTCGCCCCTAGAGTCCACGATATTTGCGATGCGCTGATTATACCCCATTTGCCAGCTTTCAACATTGCGCCCGGTACAGTTCATCAAATTGCACTACGCAGGGTGAACAGCGGTTCGCCCCTACCGAAGCGGCAAACCAGGTAGAGGCACACCAAAGCACGCCCCTACTTGCAACCTTCAACTTTCAACTATAAGCTAAAGGCAGCGTCAGCACGCGATAGAGAACCGCAGCAAGCTCGGCGCGGTCAATGTTGCGATTGGGAACGAACAGGCCGCTGCCTGCACCCAACATTGCCTGGCGGTTGGTGCAAGTTTCGATTGCGGCGTAGGCATAGTAGCTAGCTGGCACATCGGTGTAGTGCGGGCCGAACCTGGTATCAATCGGCCAGCCGTAGGCGCGCACGGTGATGACCGCAACCTAGGCGCGGCTGATCGGGTCGTTGGGCAGGAAGCAGGGTGCGGCCAACCCCCGCGCGGTGCAGGTGGCAGCGGCCGCGCCGCTAATCGCGCCATTGGCATATGTGGTTTCGACAAAGGTGTAGAGCGGGTTAGAGGGCGGCACATCGCTGAAGGTCTGGGTGGTAGGAGTGATCAGCGGCCAGCCTCGCGCTATGGTGATCAGCTTGGCGAACTGGATACGGGTGGCGGGATCATCGGTGTGGAAGCTACCGTCGCCAGGGCCGCTGAGGATGGCGCGACAGGTAAGATAGACGATTGGCCCAGTGGCCCAATGACCGATCGGCACATCGCTGTAGAAGGGGTTACAATCGCTATAGCGCAACGCGCCGCTCGTGCCAATTGCAAAGCCCTCGGTGGCACTGGCAAAGCTGATCGAAAGCGCTCCACCTTTGATGATCGGCCCTGGCTGCCATCCTCCGCCAACATAGTGAAGCAAAGGGGCATCGCCTTGCGAGTAGAAATTACTCATCTCGCTGGTACCACCCGCCCAACCTTCAGTTGGCGAAACCATTTTGATGTCGTTGATAAAACCGACTGGCACACTCACTGCGCTCCAGACGCTGCCATTCCAATGCAACAACTGGCTGGCCCCTCCAACTGAACTCCAGCCGCCCACCCACACGTTGTTGGGTGCAAGAGCGTAGACTGCGTGCAGCGAGGCGTTGGTGGTGGTGATCGGCACCGCCTGCCAGCTACCACCGGTATAGTGCAGCACCACATCATTGTCCCCCACCGCCCAACCGTCGCCGGGGCTATCGAAGTTGACGGCGTAAAGCACCTCGCTACGGTTCTGCAAGGTCCAGGTTGGGGTGATGTAGTGGAAAATCGCATTGTCGGCCACCGCCCAACCTTCATTCGCACTGAGCATCTGCATCGCGTTGATGGGGTAGTTGGCGGTGAAGTTCTGCTCGCCAATGGAGGCGTACTGGTCGTTGATCAAGTGATAGAAAATGGTGTAGTCAGTGTTGGGGGAGGCGGCGCTCTCATGACCGATGGCCCAGCCATCATTCCGGCTGGAGTTGGCGAAGGGATAGAGGTTGAAAGGTTGGATCGTACTCCAGTAGCCGCCTTTATAGCGGCGTAGAGTTCCCTGTGAGGAGAGGGCCAGTGTGTTGCTCTGGTCAAATGTTTGCACCTCGTTACCTGGCACGCCGGTGAGGATGTCGCTAATTCTACCACGAGCGTCCAGATGAAAGATGCCTATCGGCCCCACGCCCCAGACATCGCCATTGGCCGCCTTCGAGATGCTGACCACCAGGCCCTCGGCACCGTAGCTAAAGCCATACTGCGACAGCCCCTGCTGAAAGAATACGGGACTGACGTAGAACGGTTCGCAGGGAGCATAATTCCCACAACCTGCGGTATAGAAGGTATTGGCATCGGTAGCGAGGATACTCATCACTGTGGTGTTGGTACTGACCTGTTGCCAACTACCGCCCTGGTAGTGCAGTGCGCCGCCTAGATATGTCTGGGTTTCGCCGAGGCCAATCCAGCCATCGTTAGAGTCGAGCATCGAGATACTGTAGGCCGGGCCAGCGGCTGGTAGCGCAACCTGGTTCCAGCCACTACCCGTGTAGTGGTAAGCGACTGCTGTGCCACTATCGCCACCGTTCGCGCCCACCAGCCAACCGTCGTTGGGGCTGGTCCATGACATTTGATACAGGGTGATGCCACTGGTTATGACCGGAGTGGAGACCAGCTCCCAGTTGCCATTCAAGTAGTGCATCACAACTGGTTGATTGCCAGCGTTGCCCGCTGCCCACGCCTCGCCAAGTGCGATAATCTTCACATCGCGCAGGGTAGTGGTGGGCGGCGCAGGGCTAGCGACTACCTGCCAGGCGCTGCCGTCAAAGTGGGTGGTGATATTGCTCGCGCCTACTGCCCACGCTTCAGCGGGCCGACTGTCTACCGCACGGAGGGTGTTAGTGGTCGGGCTGGGGTAGTAGTTCCAGCCAATCGCGGTATGGCGCAGGATGGTGCCGTCATCACCGACAATCCAGCCGTCGGTCGCACCGGTCATATGCACGCCGTAATATTTCACCAGCGCGTTGTGCCAGGCCGGGGTATCGGTGTGGTGCGCGGCTTTGGGATAGGGGATTGGGGGCGCGGTTCTGGCTGAATGATCGGCAGGGTTGTTCGCTGCACCCACCCCCGCTGTAAGGCTGATACAGGCAAAGGCGAATAGAATGGTTATGCGCCAGGGGCGAACTCTGGGTATCATAGATAATCTCTCCTCTACTGCTCCTTGAGCATCAAGCTACTTAAGGTCTATTTTCTACCACCAATAATATAACCCAAACACCCTGCATTTGGAAGTAGCAAATGCGGGGTGTTCAGCTCATCGGTTAGGGGTTGGTAAGCGCCTTGTACAGCATCACCGCAAGCTGGGCGCGGGTGACGTTGGCGTTGGGCGCGAACAGGCCACCACCGATGCCGTTGACCACCCTTCGATGGTAGCAGGTTTCGATTGCGCCGTAGGCGAAGTTGCTGGTTGGCACATCGGTGAAGTGCGGCCCGCCGGTCGTGTCAATCGGCCAGCCGAACGCCCGCACCGTAATCAGCGCCGCTTGCGCCCGGCTGATCAGGTCATTGGGCAAGAAGCATGGGTAGGCAACCTGGTGAGCGGTGCAGGCAGCCTGGGTTGCCCCGCTGATTGCGCCGTTGGCGTAGGCGGTTTCCACATAAGTGTACAGCGGGTCGGATGGCGGCACATCGCTGAAGGTTTGGGTGGTTGGGGTGACGAGCGGCCAGCCCCGCGCCAGACTGATCATCTTGGCGAACTGGATGCGGCTGGCGGAGGCGTTGGGGCTGAAGCTGTGGCTGCTAGTGCCATTGACGATGCTGAGACAGGTGAGATATTCGATTTGGCTGAGGGCGTAGAAGCTGGCTGGCACATCGGTGTAGGGATTGGCGCAGCTCGGTGCGACAGTAATAATCGTGCCGTCCCAATGACTGATAGTTTCGTTACCAAGCATCCACAGGTCGTTGCCGCTCGATCCGGAGAGGCCAACCGTATGCGTATATGTTTCACCGAGGCTGAAGTCTGATCGGTTGTAGTTGACCTGGTTCTGCCACAGGTAGTAATAGGTGTTGGAGTTGGAAACGCAATCATCGAAGGTTACGTCGGGGGCAGCATAGAAGTCAGTGGTGGTGAAGGCGATCAGGCTATAGATGTCGGAGTAACTATCTGTACAGGCAGGTGCTGCCGGGCGGAGAGTTGGTGGGGAGACAGGGTGGGCGGTAGCACAGTCAGCAGGGGTAAGGCAAGGTCCGACTGCACCACCACGGGGCGGCCAACCCACCCAGCCATATGCGCTGGTATAGCGCAAATATTCGATGACAAAAGATCCCTCAAAGCTATAGGTACTAAGTCCGATCCAGCCCTGGTCGGGCGACTGCATGAAAACACTTTCGGCGATGCTGCCATAAAGGTTGGTTGCGCTCCAGCTACCGTTAGAGTAGTGATAGGCAGTGCTACTATCATTTACCATCCAGGCATCAGTGGGGCTGCCCCAGGAGATCGGCCCCACGGAAGGCGGGGTTGGCCCTAGCGACCAGCTACCGCCGCTGTAGTGCAGCATCACCGCCGGGCTGCCAATAACCCAGACCTCGCCGGGGGCGACGATATCCACGTCAACCAGGTCGCTTGCAGCAGGCGCGGGGCTGGCTACCTGCTGCCAAACGCTGCCAACCAGGTGAAGGATGGTGTTGCCCTCACCAACTGCCCAGGTATCAGCGGGGGTGGCAGACACCGCATTAAGGGTGGTAGTAATTGGGCTGGGGTAGTCGAGCCACTGTCCAGCCATGTAGCGCTTGATCAGCCCGCCCTGACCGACAATCCAGCCGTCACGGGCCGAGGTCATCTTGATGGCGCGATAAAGGCCAGTCGGCGACGTGAGTGGGCGCTTGGCGGTAGCTGGCGTTGGCGGGCTGGCGCTACTTATGCCTGCAGCCTGGCTGGACGCAATGGGCGTAGCATACGCACCGCCACTTACCAGCAAAGTCGCTAGCACAGCTAGAATAATGGTTTTGACGATATGCGAGAACTTCATGGCACTGCTCCTCCCTGTTCCTACGACACACCCCTCGATCGGCTTATTGGGTGCGCCTCGATCCCGACCATGTTCTCATGGCCCTCGACTATAATAGTCCAGGGCCAACGATTCGCTTCATTTTTGCCGTCAGCAGTTACGGCTGGGCCAGCGCCTTGTAGAGTATCACCGCAAGCTGGGCGCGGGTGACGTTGGTGTTGGGGGCGAACAAACCACCGCCAATGCCTCTGATAATTCCCCGATGATAACAGGTCTCGATTGCGCCGAAGGCGTAGTTGTCGGCGGCCACATCGCTGAAGTGTGGCCCACGGCTGGTGTCAATCGGCCAGCCGAAGGCGCGTACCGTGATGATCAACAATTAATGAAAAATGACCGAGTTCTGGAATCATATCAGTGGCCTTTCAGTTATA
>JANXYP010000329.1 GCA_025355955.1 Chloroflexota bacterium | reverse complement strand
CACAAGGTACGCATCACTTATGGCAGCAAGAGCGTGGACGCGCAACTGATCGATGTGATCGCCTACCGCGACATCCCCAGTGTACGCGCCAAGGGCATCGTAGTCGACCTCAGCAGCCAGGTGTTTGCCCGCCTCGCCCCGCTGGATGTGGGGATGCTGCAACTCAGCGTGCAGGTGCTGCCCTGAGCAGATAAAGCTACAGATTAAAAGATTAAAGAAAAGTAGGCGCATCTAAAGGTGCGCCCACTTCTATTGTCTCAGCATTGCGGCTAATTGATTAGTGTTCGGCCAGAGTAGCGGTAACGTCAAGGGTGCTGCCATTGCGTAGCAGGTGCAGGGTAACGGTGTCGCCGGGGTTGAAGCTGGTCAGCACTGTGCCGAGGCCGTGATCGGTGTCAATCTTGAAATCGTTGATGCCGCTGATCACATCGCCCACCTGCACGCCTGCGCGGTCAGCGGGGGTGCCAGCGCGAACCTGGCGCACGAACGCGCCGGAGTCTAGCTGGTTGCCTTGCGCGTCCTGAAGGTTGTAGTAAGCAGCGATGCTGGGCGTAACCGCCAGGGTGGTAACTCCCAGGTAGGGGCGGCTGACCTTGCCCTTGCTGATCAGCTGGGCGCTGATGTTCTTGACCGTGTTCGAGGGGATGGCGAAGCCCAGCCCCTCAGCCACATCGGTGCTGAAATCGGCGCTACGCAGGATGGCGGTGTTGATGCCAATCACCTGCCCGTCGAGGTTGATCAGCGGGCCGCCGCTGTTGCCGTGATTGATGGCCGCATCGGTCTGGATCATATCCTCCATGCTGGTATCCGTACCCACCAGGTTGCGATGCACCCCGCTGATTACCCCCACCGTGACGGTGTTGCGGAAGTCGCCCAGCGCGCTGCCGATGGCGACCACTGTCTCGCCGGGCATGATAGCGTTGGAGTCGCCCAGGGTCGCGGTGGCAGGTACATTGCCGTCCACCTTCAGCACCGCCAGATCACTGAGCGTATCGCTGCCTACCACTTGCACGTTGTTGACCTTCTTGCCATCGGCGTAGATGACGGTAATGGACTGCTGGCCCTCGACCACGTGGTTGTTGGTGATAATGTGGCCCGCAGTGTCAATAATCACGCCAGTGCCAAGCGCCTCGCCACCCGCGCCGCTGGGGTCGTTGCTGCCGAGTTGGTTGACCACGGTGACGACCGCAGGGCCGACAGTCTGCACCACGCGCACCACGTCGCTCTGGCGGCCCGTGCCGGAAAGTGGCGCAGGCACGTTGGTGGCAGTTGCTGCGCTGACCCCGCTCCCACCAGTGGGGGCGGCTGGGGTAGCCACTACCTGGCTGATCGACGCAGGTGTAGGCGTGGGCGGCGCGGGCGGGTGGCCGTCGGGCAGCAAGTTGCAGCCCGCCAGAGCAAATACGATCAGAGCAACGGTGAGAGTGGTAAGGATAGCGGATTTACGCATGGCAGATCTCCTGATATATATACAACGCGACAGACTACGGCGTTCCAATTATAACACAGGGCGGTGTGTAGAGATATAACAAAACATGATTCATCCCGAACTTTGCTCGAAGGCGCAAGCGGTGAATCAAAAAGCCCCCAGCCGGGGTTGGGGGAGAAAGCTCGAAGCTCAAGAGAGGTAAGTCGTAACCATAGACGCTGTGCCATGCAATACCCTTACCCTGCCTGCCTGTCAAGATTTCTCCCCAACCCCCGCTGGGGGCTTTTTGCTTAAACTTCGGGATGACTCATGTTTCGCGGTGGGGAGGAGGGATTTGGTGTTTGTGATTGGAGCCGCATACCCCATCGGGGTAGGGTATGGCTGCTCACTTGTCTTTCTACTTGACAGAGTTGGTGTCCAAGGTCACACTAGCGAAGGTGCCGCTATAGATTGAGCAAGGGCGAACAACGGTTCGCCCCTACAGAACTATTGCATTGCCTCGGCTAATTGGTATCAGATAGAGCTGACTCATGGTAGTCTGCAGGGTAATCCTCGCTTTCTTGGGCTAGTGGCTACGTTGGTCGGTGAGGATTACCGTGGGGTTAGCCGCACCACTAACGGTGGTTGGTTTGGTGGGTGTTGCTGTTGGCGGCTTCGAATAGTTGGCTCATAGTAACTTGCATTGCGGTCCTCGCTTTCTTGTACTGCGCTAGCGGACTTGTGTCCGTGCTGCTTGTCATTGCTGACACTGTTATTATACCAAGCGGACATCTTTTTCACGTCATACTTGCGCCGTATCTACGGAGTAGGCTTTGGGCGTAGATCAGCCTCATCACAAAGGATGAGGCCGGGTCTGGAATATGGGCAAAGCGTGAGTCAACCGAATTGTAGTAGAGCTGGACCGGGTCAAGTTCGAGCGGCAACGCTGGCTACTTGATTTTTCGCAAGCGACTCACGGTATCGGCGCTCACGATTGTTCCAGAACGTCGCGGAAACCCCGAACACCCGCTCTAGTCGGGTTGCAATTTCCGGTGTAATCGCATCATCGCCCTTGATAATACCCGTGATGGTTATTAGCGGATAGTCCATCTGGTTGGCTAGATCGGATGGTGTCATCCCTCTTACCTCTAGCTCTTCTGCTAGCGTATCGCCTGGCGGAGACACACTAGCGGGATACCATTCGTTCTGTATTACTTTAGTCATGATAGTTCACCACCTCTAGTATCCTAATGGATTGAACGCTTTCCCAGTCAAGACCACCAGTGGGTAGCATCGGTACTGGATCATCCGCTACCTCAAATATCAGACGGTATGGATGTTTGAGGTCAACGGCTAGTTGGCTAGCACGATCAGCTTTTAGTTCATGACAGCGGGCTTGCCGCAACTTACGCATATCGGCCAATGATTCCGCATCATGCAGTTCGTCAATTCTGCGGTACAGTAGTCTAGCTCTTTCAAGGCCGAACTTTTGAACAGCCGCGCCGTAGTCCTCGCAGACCTTTCGTACTTTTCGATGGAAGGCGATTTCCAAACCACGACCTCCAAAGGTCTGCTAACCCATCGTTGGCCGCCTACGATTTGCGTGTTGTAGGTATATTAGCACCACTCTACTAGTGCTGTCAAGAGCAAATGTGTAGGTTAACAGCTCGCCTTCAACTTGCAACCTTCAACTCGTAACATCGCGGCTCTGAATATTGAACAGGGCCAGGCCGAGAAACAGTGCGGGCGCGACCAGCATATAGATTAGCGATTGAGGGCCGTTGATGACGAAGAGGGAGGGTGTGCCGACCCAGCCGCTGGGGGCGGCGTAGCGTATCAAGCTGTCCATATTGTTGCCGATCAGGAAGTAGTTCAACTGGCCGAGCAGATTGAGGAAGCCAGTGGCCTGCAGGGCGAGGCCTAGCAGCGGCCCAGCGATGAGTTCGGCCACGCGGTAGCCCAGTGATACGCCAATGCCCGCGATTGGTGAGCGGAAGAAGGTGGCGGCCAACAGGGCGAACAACGCAAATGTCCAGAACGACAGTGTGCCTGCGCCGATTAGTCGCAATGCGCCAATCAGCGCATCACCAAAACCCACGGTGGTACTGTGATTGGTGATTGCGTCAATGATAGTGCCGAGGATGAAGCCAAATAGCTCATCAACCACGCTGATAATGAAGGCGAAGATGAGCAGCAGCAGCGCCTTGCTCAACCACAGGTTGATGCGCCCCGGCCCGCGCACCAGCAGCAAGCGCACTGTGCCGAGGCTGAACTCGTTGCCAGCCATAATCGCCGCCACTACGCTGATCAGCAGCGCCCCCAGCCAGCCGCTATCGCTCATAAAGGTGTAGAGCGCACTGGGCAGCTGCAGGCTGGGAAGTAGGGAAAAGGCTCCGCGAGTACCACGGCTGGCAAACCCGGAAGCCACGTAGGTCAGCACGAAGAAAATGGTGGTCACGACGATGATGGCGATCAGCATCGCCCAGGGCAGCGGGCGCTTGCGTAGCTTCAGCCACTCCATCGCTAGCAGATTGGTCATCAGTTTATCGCTCCCTTCGCCATGCCAGCGCCAACCAGCGCGGGGTCAGGCTCCTCGGTCAGTTCGAGGAAGATTTCTTCCAGATTCGGCTTGTTGATGCGTAGCTCGGCGGCGAAGATGTTGGCGTGGGCCAGCGCGGCGTTGATGTCGGCGGAGCGGTCGGGCGGCGCGGTAACTACCAGGTAGCCTTCCGCATTGGTGCTGATGCCCTGAACGTATGGCAGGCCGATGAGCAGCGTGAAGGCAGCAGCGGGGTCGGGAACGCGCAGCCAGATTTCACTGGCCTGGCTGTCGCCAGAGCGGAGCAACTCCGCGACGGTGGTCTCAGTAACCAGACTGCCCAGCTTGAGGATGGCGATGCGAGTGGCAACCTGCTGGATCTCGAACAGGTTGTGGCTGGTGATAAACACCGTCTTGCCCATCTGCCCCAGGCGGATGATTAGCTGACGAATCTCCACCACTCCAGAGGGATCCAGGCCATTGACCGGCTCATCGAGCATGATTAGCTCTGGGTCGCCCAGCAGGGTCGCGGCAATGGCGAGCCGCTGTTTCATGCCCAGCGAGTAGGTGCGATATTTATCCTGCTGCCGATCGTAGAGGTCTACCTGCTTCAACACATCGTCAATCCGTGAATCGGGGTAGCCGCCACTGGTGAGCGCCACCACCTTGAGGTTGTCGCGTCCGCCGAGGTAGGGATAGAAGGTAGGTGCTTCGACGATCGCGCCGACACGGTGCAGCACCGCGTTGAGGTTGGTGCGAATGTCCTGGCCGAACAGCGCTACCGAGCCAGCGGTGGGGGCAATCAGGCCGAGCAACATCCGAATCGTGGTCGTCTTACCTGCCCCGTTGGGGCCGAGGAAGCCGAACACGTCGCCACGCATCACGTTCAGGTCGAGGTTATTGACCGCGGTGCGGCTGCCGAACCGCTTGGTCAGCCCCCTGGCGCTGATCACCACCTGGGCGGAAGATTTACCGGGGGTTGGGTTTGGTTGCATAGTCGCTCCTTGTGCAGATCTGCGTCATTGCCTGCTGATCAACTGGTTGCCAGCGATGGTAATACCAATTAGCAATGGTGCCGCTATAGATTGAGCTAAAGTGAGCCGTTGTTCGCCCCTACATATCTATCGCATTGCCTCGACTAACTGGTATAAGATGGGGCGATCGGGGCAAAAAGTTTCGCCCCAACGCGCTTCGCTTACGGTTGCTGCTGTGGTGCTGAGGTCGCAGCCCATTATACCACGCTCATGCCCTGCCCATTAAACGCCTACACCCAGGATCGGGATATCGGGATTGACATTGGCCGCTGAATAATGTATAATATCGCTTGCCCAGCCTCAAAGCGGGCAGCTTACTGGAGACGTGGTGTAGTGGTTAACATGCGGCCCTGTCAAGGCCGAGATCGCGGGTTCGACCCCCGTCGTCTCCGCCCAGTCAAGCAAAAACAAGCCCTGACTACCCGCAAAGTAGCCAGGGTTTTTCTTTAGGCTTGAGGCTTCTTTAGGCATGAGGCATGAGTACGGCATAAACAAAGTTTTGATGGCGGGACGTATCTTCCCCTCTTGGGGAGGGGTTGGGGAGGGTACGAGTCGCGCTGCCCGGACCCACCCCCTGCTCCTCCCCAAGAGGGGAATACACACTTATGGCAGACATCCAGCCCACAACTCAAAACTCAGAACTCAAAACTCAAAACTCCTCCCACTCTCCCCGCCAGCAGTTTATCGCCGACGCGACGCTTGTGGCAGTGGTGGCAGTGTGGGGTGCGACCTTTATTCTGGTCAAGGATGCGGTAAGCAAGACCGCGCCGCTCTTCTTCCTCAGCGTGCGCTTCGGCTGCGCGATGCTTGCCCTGGTTGCTCTGGGACTGATGCAACGGCGGTTGGGCGGCTTTACCAGGCAAGAGCTGGGTGGCGGGGCGCTGGTGGGGTTGGCATTGTGGGGCGGGTTCGGCTTCCAGACTATCGGCCTGCAGTATACCAGCGCCTCGAACGCGGGTTTCATCGTCGGGTTGTCGGTGGCGTTGGTGCCGGTATTCAGCCTGTTCGTGCTGCGCTATCGGCCCAGCGTCGCTGCGCTGATTGGCGTGGTCGTGGCGGTGGTGGGTCTGGCGTTGCTCAGTGTGCAGGACAACTTCACCATCAATGGGGGCGACTGGCTGGAGATTATCAGCGCGACCGCGTTCGGGATGCAAATCGTGCTGGTGGCCCGCTTTGCCAAGGTGGCGGACTCGCTGCGCCTTGCCCTGGTGGAGATAACCGTGGCCGGTCTACTCAGCCTGCTAGCCTCGGTGTTCCTCGAATTGCCGACCCAGGGCTGGTGGTTGCCACCCGATGTGCTGGCCGCAGCTGCGTTCCTGGGGGTGATTGCCACGGCGGTTGCGCTCACCACCCAGGCCACCGCGCAACGCTTCACCAGCCCGATACATACCGCGATTATCTTCACCCTGGAGCCAGTGTTCGCCGCGCTATTCGCCTTCATCATAGCGGGCGAACTACTCAGCGGGCGGCAACTGCTGGGTTGCGCCCTCATCCTGCTGGGGATGCTGTTCGCCGAGCTTGCGCCTTATCTTTATGGTATACTGAGGAGTATAAGGAGGCCAAGCGATGGCACAGCTTAACTCTGATGCGCTAACCGAGGAAGAGCGTGACTTTGAAGCGGAGATCGAGGTGCTGAACAACAATCCACGTTTTAATGCGATGATCGAAGAAGCATTGCAGAGCATCGAGCGAGGCGAAACTACCTCCCATGCCGAACTAATGCGTGAGTTCGGGCTGGATTAGCGTTCGTTACCACGCTTGAAGTTTCCCGTAATCTTCGCCATCACCATCTGCGCCTCGCGTTCGTCTAGCCCTTCAACCTTGCTGAGAAAATCCCGCGCCTGCTTGTCCTTCAGCATCATCACCTGCTTGCCGTGCCAGTAGATGAACACCTTACCGTCCTTGTTTGTGCGGTAGGTAAACACCTCTTCGGCAAATGTGTTGTGCTTGTCCTCGTTCACAGCAGCTTCATCACGTCCGCCAGCGTCGCACAAGCCAGCGCCTTCGCTGCCAATTCGCGGCAATCAGCCGCGCTGTGGCTTAGGATCGCCTCCTTCACCGTCGGGATGCGCGGTGCCGCCATGCTCAGTTCGTCAATGCCGAGGCCGAGCCAGAGGGTGGTGAGTTGGGGGTCGCCACCCGCCTCGCCACAGATACCTACCCACTTACCGGCAGCGTGAGCCGCCTCGACGGTGCGGGCAATCATGCGTAGCACAGCGGGTTGGGCCGCGCTGTACAGGCTGGCAACATGGGCATTGCCGCGGTCTGCGGCCATTACGTACTGGGTGAGGTCGTTGCTACCGATGCTGAAGAAGTCGCACTCCGCCGCCAGCGCATCGGCCATCATCGCCGCCGCTGGCACCTCCACCATGATGCCAACTTGCAGTTCGCTGGGCTGCTCCTTGCCAACCGCCTGTTGCGCCTCTTTTACCATCGCCAGCGCCGCCTGCCACTCCTCTACGGTAGAGACCATCGGGAACATGATGCCCAACTTGCGTCCCGCCGCCGCCTTAAGCATTGCGCGTAGCTGGGTAAGCAACATATCGCGGCGTTCGAGGCCGACGCGCAAGCCGCGCCAGCCCAGGAAGGGGTTGGCCTCGTTGCCGAAGTCTATATAGGGTGGTGGTTTGTCGCCGCCTAGATCCATGGTGCGGACGACGATTTCGCCCGGCACGGCGGCGAAAATCTTACGATAGATGGCGGCCTGCTCATCCTCGGTCGGCTCATGTTCGAGGAACAGGAACTCGGTACGCAGCAGACCAATGCCCTCCGCACCGTACTCGGCCAACCCAACTGCATCGGCAACCGACCCTACGTTGCCTACCAGCCGTACCCGTACCCCATCGCGGCTGACGGCGGGCTGTTCGCGCAGACCGCGCTGCCGCTGCTGTGTCGCCGCTGCTGCCTGCTGTCGCTGCTGGTAAGCGGCTAGAGTGGCCGCATCGGGCGCAAGGATTAGCCTGCCGCCGTCGCCATCGAGGATCGCGCTAGCTTCCTCATCAGCAGGCAGTTGGCCCAGGCCAACCACCACTGCGATGCTCTTGCTGCGGGCCACCACTACTACGTGCGAGGTCAGCCCCCCTTCGGCCAGGCCGATGCCAAGCACCATTTTGGGGTCGAGCGTGGCAGTCTCGGAAGGGGTAAGGTCGTCGGCAAGCAGGATAGCGGGTTGGGTAAGTGTCGGCAGGTTCTCGCGCTGGCCGCGTAGGATACGTTCGATGCGCCCGGCCACATCGCGCACATCAGCGGCGCGTTCGCTGAGGTAGGGATCATCCAAACCGGCCAGCAGCACGGCGTACTCCTCACCCGCCGCCTTGATTGCGCTGGGCGCGTCGCTGCCGCCAGCGATAAGCTGCGCCGCGCTATCGTGCAGGCTGGGGTCGGCAGCGATCATGGCCTGGGCCGCGAAAATGGCGGCCTGCTCGTCGCCGATTTCGCTACGCACTCTAGCGGCCAGAGCGTGCAGTTCCTCACTAGCCGCCACGATTGCGTCGGCCAGCCGTTCACTCTCGCTCTTGCCTGCCGCGAACGGCGCGTTTGCGCCATTAAGATTAGCCCGCCGGTATATTACCAGCGGGCCGATGCCTACGCCGCCAACGGCGGGGATGCCTTGCAGGGATTTCATAATTGTAGAATGTAGAATGTAGAATGTAGAATGTAGATTTGAGGTCAGCATCATAGGGTGGACCGTCTCCACGAAAACCCCGTCTACTTTCAACTTTCAACTTTTAACTTTCAACTCACGTTGCCAGCGCGTTGGCGACGGTGCGGAGCATCAGCGCAGTGGAGGTTGCACCAGGGTCGGGGTGGCCGATGCTGCGTTCACCAAGATAGCTGGCGCGGCCCTTGGTTGCCAGCATTGGGATGGTGGCCTTCACGCCCGCCTCGGCTGCATCCGCCGCCCGCGATAGCGCCAGGGCGATTGATGCGCCACCGGCCATCGCCTTGTGCAACGCTAGCTGTGCGGGTACCAGCGCGTCGAGCATCGTCTTCTCGTTGGTGCTAGCCTTGCCCCGCTGCATCACACCGCCCACCGCTGCGTCCATCGCCGCGCAGACATCGTCCAGCGTTAGGGACTCTTTACCCTCCAGCGCAGTGCCAGCGCGCAGAAAAGCGGTGCCGTACAGTGGTCCGCTAGCCCCACCCACGGTGGATACTAGCGTGCTGCCTACCAGCTTGAGAACAGCGCCAATATTCTTCTCGCTCGAACTCTCCAACCTGGCGCGCACCGTGCTGAAACCGCGATCCATGTTGATACCATGGTCGCCGTCGCCAATCGCTGCGTCCAGGTCGGTTAGATACTGGCGCTGCTCATGGATCGCGTCCGCAATAAGCTCCAGGCACTTGACCACCGTTGCGCTGTTCATCTCCATCTGGTCAACCCCTCCACTGCTGTAGTTTGTCTCCGCTGCGGCTACTCTCAGCCCCATGCTGCCACATTCCCCTCCCGCCGGGAGGGGTTGGGGTGGGTCCGTGCCAACCCTAGCCGCTCTCACACAGGGAGTATAGCATAAACCAGGAAAGATTGCAGATGGTAGAATGGCTGAGATGTAGACCCACCCCCTGCCCCTCCCGGTGGGAGGGGAGAACATCGCTCCCCTCCATGCTACATTCTACATTCTTCAATCTGCAATCCCTTTACACTCCCCAGCGCAGCCCAGGGGTGTTTACTGGCGCGTCCCACAGCTTGATCATTTCGTCGTCGGCCTTGAGCAGGGTAATAGAGCAGCCCGCCATCTCCAGCGAGGTGATGTAGTTGCCGATCAACTTGCGGGCGATGCCCACGCCCATGCCTTTGAGGATTTCGTCGAGCTTGCGGTAAACGATGTACAGCTCGATCAGGGGCGTGCCGCCCATGCCGTTGACCATTGCGATTACGTGGTCGCCCTGCTTCAGGCCCAAATCCTCGACTACCGGCATAGTCAGCATCTCGGTAATCTCATCGGCGGAAGCCAGCTTCATCCGCTTGCGCCCCGGTTCGCCGTGGATGCCGACACCGATCTCCATTTCGTCCTCGCCCAGGTCGAAGGTCGGCTTGCCCGCCGCTGGCACGGTGCAGCTAGTCAGGGCCATGCCCATACTGCGACCCATGCTATTGACCTTGCGGCACATCTCGGCGACGGTATGCAGATCGGCCTTGCTCTCGGCCAATGCGCCCACAATCTTCTCGGCCAGCACGGTCGCGCCAACCCCACGCCGCCCGGCGGTGTAGAGGCTATCCTGCACCGCCACGTCGTCGTTTATAATCACCGCCTCGACGTTGATGCCATCAGCCTGGGCCAACTCGGCGGCGATCTCGAAGTTCATAATATCGCCAGTGTAGTTCTTGACGATATGCAACACGCCCGCGCCGCCATTGACCGCTTTGGTCGCGATCTGCATCTGGTCAGGCACCGGCGAGGTGAACACGTGGCCCGCGCAGGCCGCATCCAGCATCCCCATCCCGACGAAGCCGCCGTGCATCGGCTCGTGGCCGCTGCCACCGCCGCTGATCACCCCAACCTTGCCCTTTACCGGCGCGTCGGCGCGGATGATGATCTGGTTTGCCACGTCCACCCGCACCAGGTCGGCATGAGCGGCGGCAATGCCCTCCATCTCCTCCTTGACCACGTTATCCACATTGTTAATCAGCTTCTTCACTTGCGCTCCTCCTCTTTCTGGTTATCCCGTTCAAGTAGCTCTACGATTGCCGCGAGAGCCGCGACCTCGTCCTCACCCTCGGCTTTAATCTCCACCTTTGCACCTTGCCTGGCGCCCAGCGCCAGCACTGTGATAATGCTTTTGGCGTTGGCTTTACGAGTACCGTGTTCCAGGCTAATATCCGACTTGTAACGGGCCGCCGTCTGCACCAGCGCGGCGGCGGGTCGGGCGTGCAGGCCCACCGGGTCGGTCAGCACTACTATCGCGTTCTGCATCGCCGCCCTCCTCTAACCGATGTTCTTGGGCATATTTCGTGCTGCTTCGACTGCTTCCATGATTTGGGCCAACGACTGGCCCATCCCCGCATGAATAACCGCCAGCACCGCCCCCTCGACCAGCGGGGCATCGCTAATCTTTACCTGCTGCTGCTGCTCTTTGCTGAGACCCTCGATCGCCACCTCGGCGCTCAGTGCCGCGCTGCCCATATCGAGCAACACCATCACGCCGTCGGCGCTGTAGACCTTGCGAATTGCCGCCCCGATCTTGTCGGCAGAGGTACCCAGGTCGCCGCTGTTCGCGCCGCCCGCGTAGGCAACCTGCACCGGCACTGACGACAACTGGGCTAGCAACTCGGCTAGACCCTCCACCAACTTCTCACTATGCGAGACCAGTACGATGCCAACCACGTTGCTGTCCCTCCCTTCGCTGACAAACTCATTGTAGAAGAAAACTATAAAGATTTCGTAAAGAAGCCATAACGGTATTGTGGGATTTGCCGCGCAGTTTATGATTTTACCCTTATGTTATCTTTATGGGATTTTTATAGTTCTCTTCTACAATGGAAGCACGCAGTGACCGCAAAGGAGCGAGGCATGGAGCGTTTGTCCGCAGTGACCCGTAGCGCCAACCTGGAGCAGATGGCGGCGGAGCAAGTTGATGTGCTGGTGGTCGGAGGCGGCGTGACCGGCGCGGGCAGCGCATTGGATGCGGCAGCGCGGGGCTACCGCGTTGCCCTGGTCGAGCGGGCCGACTTCGCCAGTGGCACCAGCAGCAAGTCTACCAAGCTGGTGCATGGCGGCATCCGTTACCTACCGCAGTTCGACTTCGCGCTGGTGCGCGAGGCGCTAGTCGAGCGTGGGCTGCTTATCCGCAATGCCCCCTACCTGGTTGCGCCAATTGGCTTCGTGCTGCCACTGTACGCCGATGCCAAGCGACCGCTGGGTATCCCTTTTGCCCCGCCTAAGCGCATCGGCCTCGGCCTGATGCTGATGGCCGGGCTGTTCATGTACGACACGATGTCTGGGCGACTGGGTATCCGCCGCTTTCGCCCCATTACCGTGCGACAAACACGCAAGGTTGCACCCTGCCTCCGTACTGACGGCCTGAAGCAGAGTTTCATATATTACGATGCACAGACCGATGATACCCGCCTGACTACCACCCTGATCCGTACCGCCGCGCTGCATGGCGCGCTAGTCGCCAATTACGCTGAAGTCACCGCGTTCCGCATGGATGGCGACCGCGTATCTGGCGCAACCGTGTGCGATCACCTCAGCGGACACGAATATCAGATAAATGCCCGCTATGTGATCAACGCGGGGGGGGTGTTTGCCGAACGCATTGCGCGGCTGACTGGCCGCGAAGCGCCGCTCAGTGTTGAACCGGCCAAGGGTGTGCATATCACCGTGTCGCGTGACGCGCTGAAGCTGGGCAAGGATGCGATTGTGCTGCCCGAAACCGAAGATGGCCGGCTGCTGTTCCTCGTTCCCTGGGGCGCGAGAGTGACGATCGGCACTACCGATACCGAGGGCGGCGACATCGAGCATCCCCTTGCTGCCAGCGAGGATATAGATTACTTGCTGCGCCACGTCAACCGCTACATGAGCTGCAAGTTGACCCGCAAGGATATTATCAGCGTGTGGGCTGGCTATCGGCCATTGGTGCGCGCAAAGGAAGCGGCGGCATCGAGCAAGCTATCGCGTACCCACGCAGTGGTAGATGGGCCGCAAGGGATGGTCAGCATCATCGGCGGCAAGCTCACCACCTATCGGCGCATGGCCCAGGATGTGGTCGACCACATTGATAAGCTGGATGGTAACTCGCACGCACATATCACCGAGCATCTATCCCTCAGCGGGGCGAAGGGTTGGGAACAGGCCCAGGCGAAGGCGCAGCAACTTGGCAACGCGCTAGGTCTCGCCCCCGACATTCTCAAGCGGCTCAACCTCTACGGCGCGAACCAGATGGCTCTGCTCAATCTGGCCGTCCGCGAACCGCAGCTTGCCGCCCGCATCGTCACCGACCTGCCCTATATCCTCGCCGAGGTGGTCTATGCCTGCCGCTTCGAGATGGCGCTGACGCTAGACGATGTGCTTGCCCGCCGCACTCGCATTCTGCTGGAGGACTGGGCGCAAGGTGTGGATGCCGCCCCCACCGTTGCCCGTCTGATGGCCGCCGAACTGGGCTGGGACGATGCCGAGCGCGAGCGCCAAATCGCGCAGTATCTTCAGGTGGTGGCAGCGCAGAAAGCCGAGATATCCGTCGCTGCGCCGAAGGCCGACAAGCCTGCTCCCGATGCCGTTGGCGAAGGTGAACTGATACGACGCTGAGGCATGACAATCCACAATCTACAATCTGCAATATACATTCATATGGGAAGGGGGTAACTGCATAGCGAAGAAAGCACTCGAAGTATCAGAGAAGACCGGAAACATTGGGAGATGGAGATGGAGATTAGGATGGTTGCGTCCCCTGTGGCGCACCTGGTTCACACTAAGGAGGGTTTAGTAATGAAGATTCGTAATACCCTGATGGGCGAGTTGATGGCCGAGTTCCTCGGCACGCTCGTCCTACTCGCCTTCGGCGATGGCGTGGTCGCCAGCTTTGTCACCGGGCGCGGCGATGTGCTGATGATTACCTTCGCCTGGGGGCTAGCGGTGGTGATGGGAGTGTATGTGGCTGGCGGCCTGAGCGGCGCTCACCTCAACCCCGCCGTAACCATTGCCCTGGCCTCGCGCGGCGACCTCGCCTGGGGCAAGGTTGGCCCGTACATCCTCGCCCAGCTCGTCGGCGCGTTCTGCGGTGCGGGCCTGGTGCTGATTGACATGGGGCCGCAGATTGATGCTAAGGCTAACAGCATTGTCGGCAGTGGCGCAGGCCAATTCGCCAACTTTACCGATGCCCGCAACAGCCTCGACGGTATCTTCTTCACCCACCCCGCTGCCTCAATGGGAGTGCTGGGCGGCCTGGTTGACCAGATCATCGGCACGGCGCTGCTGCTCTTCCTCATCCGCGCCATTACCGACACGCGCAACTCCTCGCCGATTGGTAACATGGCCCCGTTCATCATCGGCCTAGCCATCGTGGTCATCGGCCAGAGCTTCGGCGCAGCCGCCGGTTACGCCATCAACCCCGCCCGCGACTTCGGCCCGCGCCTGCTCGCTTCAATAGGCGGTTGGGGCGCGAACCCCTTCACCGATGACAACGGCTACTTCTGGGTGCCAATTGTCGCACCTATCATCGGCGGTATAATCGGCATCTTTGCCTACGACTTTGGTATCAAGCAATTCCTGATTGCCAAGGGCGACCAGCCGCTACCCGCTGAGGAGTCCAAGGGCGAGACGGTGCGCCAACGCTAGAGGTAGCTAACCCCTCCCCCAATGGGGAGGCTGGGAGGGGGAGTACATCGCCTCACCCTCATCACTACTAAACCGACGTTCCAGGCGGCAGCGGGGTGCAATGAATCGCGCCTCTAAGAGCGTGATATAGGGCGTGATGAATCACGCCATGGCCGGGGCATCGTGCGCCCCGCCATCCTCACCCCAACCTTCTCCCTCTAAGAGAGGGATTGACATCCACAATGATGTGAGTTATGAAAGAGGAGACAGAACATGGCCGATAAGTACATCCTGGCGCTCGACCAGGGAACCACCAGCAGTAGGGCAATCATCTTCGACCACGGAGGCCAGATTCTTGCCCAGCGCAATCAAGAGTTCCCCCAGATTTACCCCAAGCCCGGCTGGGTGGAACACAACCCCGAAGACATCTGGAGCAGCCAGATGAACGTCGCCCGCCAGGTGCTGCAAGACAAGGGGCTGACCGCCGCCGACATCGCGGCGATTGGCATCACCAACCAGCGCGAGACTACCGTGGTGTGGGACAAGACTACCGGCACCCCCATCGCCAACGCAATTGTGTGGCAGGATCGGCGCACTGCCGGATTCTGCGACGACCTGAAGCGGCGCGGCTGGACTGATAAGATCCGCGACAAGACTGGCCTGGTGATTGATGCTTACTTCAGCGGCACCAAGGTGCGCTGGCTGCTCGAAAACGTGCCTGGCGCACGCGAGAAGGCCGAGCGTGGCGAACTGCTGTTCGGCAACATTGACACCTTCCTGATCTGGCGGCTGACCGGCGGCCTGGTACACGTCACCGACTACTCCAACGCCAGCCGCACCATGCTGTTCAACATCCGCACCCTGACCTGGGATACGGACATCCTTAAGGAGTTCAACATCCCGGCCTCGATGCTGCCCAAGGCCAGCCCCAGCAGCATGGTCTACGGCCAGACTAAGGCCGACCTGCTGGGCGGCAGTATCCCCATCGCAGGGGACGCGGGCGATCAGCAGGCGGCCACCTTCGGCCAGGCTTGTTTCGAGAAGGGCATGGCGAAGAACACCTACGGCACCGGCTGCTTTATGCTGATGAACACCGGCGAAGAAGCCGTGACCAGCAAGAACCTGCTGCTGACCACCATCGGCTGGGGGCTGGATGGCAAAGTGACCTACTGCCTGGAGGGTTCGGTGTTCGTCACCGGCGCGGCAGTGCAGTATCTGCGCGACAGCTTGCAGATCATTGACAACGCCGCCGCCTCGGAGAAACTCGCCACCTCGGTCGAGAGCAGCGGTGGAGTCTACGTCGTTCCCGCCTTCGTCGGCCTTGGCGCACCCTACTGGGACCAGTACGCCCGTGGCGCAATCCTGGGTCTGACCCGCGGCAGTGGGCGGGCGGAGATCACCCGCGCCACCCTCGAATCGGTCGCTTACCAAACCCGCGATGTGCTAGAGGCAATGAACGCCGACTCCGGTGTCGACCTCAAAACCCTGCGCGTGGATGGCGGCATGGTTGCCAACGACTTCCTGATGCAATTCCAGGCCGACATCCTCGGCGTGCCAGTGGAGCGGCCCAAGGTGGCGGAGACCACCGCGCTAGGCGCAGCATACCTGGCGGGCCTGGCGGTTGGCTACTGGAACAGCACCGACGACATCACCCACAACTGGGCGCTAGACAAGCGCTTCGAGCCGAAGATGGCTGCCGCTGACCGCGACAAGCTGTACAAGGGCTGGAAGAAGGCGGTGCAGCGGGCGCAGGCGTGGGAAGAAGCGGAGTAACGAACCGCTAGTAGCTGGGAAATACAGAGGGGGCGCGGCCTGCGGGTCGCGCTCCTTTTCACTGCTTGCCGGTAGTTAATTGGTGTACGCATCAAGCATCCCTTAAGGGGGTTGCTGTGGGTAGTGGATTGAACAGTGCAGGATCGATCGGCTGGTTGTAGCTGAGTTCGGTTACTTCAACTACAAACTCCTTATTATTTACAATAAACGTTGTCTTGAGCGTCAAGTAAGTCTGCTGGTCAATCCAGATGCGCCCCGGCCCTGTGCCACAATCTTGCCCATTTGCCGGAACTTTGGTTGGAACGTTGATTACCCAACTTGGGTGGCCCAGGAAGGTGCTACTGCCCAGCAAAGTTGCCTTGCCTATCTCGAAGCAATCACCTGGGGTGAACTCTCCTGGTACGAATAGACCAAGAGGCATTCTCAAATAACTAAGCGATGAGCTAGTATCAGCTTTCAGATCACCATTGAACACCTTTATCCCTGTGGAATCCTCTACTCGCCAGCGGTTAGGTACCTCATACCATAGCTTGAAGGTTCCACTACCATCCTTCATTGCAATCACCAGAGTGTTAACTCCACCAGGTAGCGGCTTGCCCAGATATATAGGATCAGGCGCTCCCCCAGCATTGTTGAGAACGTCTTGAACAGTTATTTTAGTGTTTGTATGGTCTATAGAGGTAATTTGCCCTGGCTCAGGTGTCATCGCCCGACCTCCATCTGGCGTAGCAATAGACGCTTGCTGGTTCGCCAGCGTCTTGGTAGGAGAAATAGCAGATGGCTGATTGTTGTTATCACAACCGACGATTACAAATAGGGAACATAGCACAATGCCTGCTACCCAGTAGCGTAGCCCAAAGCAGTTAGTTAGAATACCTGGCACCCTAAGTTTATTGCTCATGCTAATCTCCTTGTGCTAAGGAACGACCTAAGTTAGCTCTCTTTAATAAGGCTCTACTTATATAATACCACAAACCAATGAAAAACACAAGTACCTTTTTATCAAAATCTTGAAGAGTTTTTATTTTGGGAGGCATAGGTTGCACTCACCCTGGTGAAGCGCACCAATGCTTATTAAAAGCAGCGGTGGTTGCGCTTCACCGATCGGGGCTACGCCCAGCGACGGAAACTCGTATGTCCTTCATCTTTAATCATTAATCTTTTATCTCCCCCTAAACTTCGCCTTGCGCTTCTCGATGAAGGCGGTTGCGCCCTCTTTGCCATCCTCGCTGCGTCCGGCGATGGTCTGGCCGTAGACTTCGTAATCCAGCACCTCGTCGAGGGTGTTCTGCGTTCCCATAATCAGCGCCCGCTTCATCAGACCGAGCGCGAGGGTCGGCCCTTGTGCCAGCCGTGCGGCCCACTCTGCCGTTGCTGCTGCCAGTTCGTCGTGGGCCACCACCTTGTTGACCAGGCCGAACTCCAACGCCTGGCTAGCGTTGACCTCCTCGCCCAGCATACAAAGCTCCGCCGCTTTCGCGTAGCCGATCAGCTGGGGCAGAAACCAACTGCTGCCGCTGTCCAGCACCAACCCAATGCGGACGAATGCTTGCAGGAAGCGGGCCTTGTCGCTGGCGATACGCAGGTCGCAGGCCAGCGCCAGGCTGAAGCCCGCCCCTGCCGCCACGCCGTTGACCGCGCCCAGCACCGGCTTGTTCAGCGCCCGCAGCTTGCGGATAATTGGGTTGTAGCGGTTGCGTAGGCTGGCAGCAAAGTCACGTTCGCTCTCCCCGGCGTGGCTCTTCAAGTCCTCGCCAGCAGAGAAGGCGCGGCCAGTGCCGGTAATCACCAGGCAGCGGGCGGTCTCGTCGCGCTCTACCTTCTTGAGCGCATCCTGGATCTCGTCGGTCATCGCCTGATTGAAGGCGTTTAGCACATCGGGTCGGTTCAGCGTCAGGGTCGCTATCCCATCGGCGATGGTGTATAGGATTGTCTCGTAAGCCATTTATCCTCCTATTTGCCCGTAAACTTTGGCTTGCGCTTCTCCAGAAACGCCTGCATCCCCTCACGCTTATCCTCGCTGGCGAAAAGGAGGTAGAAGTTCTTGCGCTCGAACTCCAGCCCACCCTCGATGGTGGTGTCAAAGCTACGCAGCACCGCCTCTTTCGCCAGCCGCACCGCAAGCGGGCTTTTCGCCGCAATCTCCAGCGCAATGCGCCGCGCCTCATCCATCACTGCCTCGACCGGCACCACATGGTTGACGTAGCCGAGCGCCAACGCCTCGCGGGCGGAGAGAGTGCGCCCGGTCAGCACCATCTCCATTGCCACATACTTGCCTACCTTGCGCGTCAGCCGCTGGGTGCCACCCGCGCCGGGCATCACCCCAATGTTAATCTCTGGCTGGCCGAACAGTGCGGTTTCGCCCGCCACGATGATGTCGCAGTGCATCACCAGTTCGTTGCCGCCTCCCAGGGCGAAGCCATTGACCGCCGCGATTAGCGGCTTGCCCAGCCGCCGGATGCGATCCCACTTGGCGAACTGGTTGCGCTGCAGCATATCAATCACCGTCGCGTCGGCCATCTCGCCTATATCCGCGCCCGCTGCGAACGCCCGCGTGCCGCTGCCGGTGACAATGATGACGCGGATCTCGTCGTCGGCATCCAACTGCACCAGTGCGTCCACCAGCTCATCCATCAGCGCCATGTTCAGCGCGTTTAGCTTGTCGGGACGGTTCAGCGTCACCGTCGCCACCGCTCCGTCGCGGCTGACCAGGATAGTCTTGTAATCTGCTTCGTTCATATTTCTTCCCTTACATTGCGATAAAGCCCCCAGCGGGGTTGGGATAGGCATAATGGCATGGGTGGTATGGCGGACCCCTTCGATAAACATGGTTGCCGCTTCGAGCTATCTCCCCCAACCCCCGCTGGGGGCTTTTGGGGTAAAGTGGTTCGAGCTATCTCCTCCAACCCCCGCTGGGGGCTTTTTGGGGCAAAGTGGTTCGAGCTATCACCCTAACCCCCGCTGGGGGCTTTTTGGGGTAAAGCGGTTCGAGCTATCTCCCCCAACCCCCGCTGGGGGCTTTTTAGGGTAAAGTGGTTCGAGCTATCACCCCAACCCCCGCTGGGGGCTTTTTGCCGTTCATCACTCAAAACTCAAAACTCGTCTTCGCCCGCATCAATCCGTGCCTGCCGGATCGCCGAATAGTTGACCTTACGCTTCTGGTGGAAGGCGGCCAGACCTTCGGCCACTTCCGCCGAGTCGGCATCCACGCTCAACCAATCACGGGCGTGGCCCACGGTCATGTTCCAGCTAAGGTCGCGCCAGAAGTTGACCTGCTGCTTGGTATAGCGCAGAATGTTGGGCATCCGCTCTAGCAGCTTGGCAGTCATGATGTTAACCGCCGCATCGAGCTGCGCGGCAGGCACCACCTGGTTGATCAGCCCCCACTCCAACGCCTTGCTCGCCTCGATCTCCTCGCACAGCAAGAGCATCTCGCGGGCGCGACGATCGCCGATGATGATCGGCAGCCACTGGGTTGCGCCGCCTGCTGGCACGCTACCCCGCGCCGTCCCTACCTGGCGGAAGATGGCGTGATCGGCGGCGATTGCCAGGTCGCAGGCCATCTGAAACTCGTTGCCGCCGCCAACCGCCATGCCGTTGACCCGTGCAATGGTCGGCTTACCGATGTTGCGTAGCCGATCATGCGCGTCAATAAACGCGCCCATCCACTTCCAGTAGTCGTGGGGGCGAGCCAGGAACTTCTCCTGCTCGTCGAGGTCTGCGCCGGTGCAGAACGCTTTGTCGCCCGCGCCGGTCAGCACCAGCACGCCCACCTCGTCATCCCAACTGGCATCGAGGAAGGCACGGGCCATCTCGCTGAGGGTCTGGAAGTTGAAGCAGTTATACACCTCGGGCCGATTGATGGTCACGGTGGCCCGCCCCTCGGCCTTGGTGTATATAATCCGCTCGAAGCCGAGTTCCTGCGGCGGCAACCCGCGTGGATAATCAAGCATCTTCGCTCTACTCCTCTACTTCGGCGAACATCATCGTCACGTAGTCGCGGGCGAAGCTCATCAGATCCTTGCCTGCGGCGCGGTTCTCCGGCGAAGCCATTGCGGCATCCAACGCTTTCTTGTCCTGCCAGTACATCTCGGCCATCAGGTAATACTCCGGCGTTTCGCCGCGCATCCCACTGGTGAAGCGGGTCACTTCCATCTTGTGCAGACCCGGCACAGCTCGCATTAGTGGCGCGTGTACTTCGCGGTAGTGTTGGTCGAACGCCGCTGCGTCTTCAGGGCGCTTGAATAGGGCTACTAGCTTGACCATTGCGGTTTGCTCCTTAGTTTGGGTGAGTTGAAATTGAAGGCAGGGATTCTTTTAATTCTGTTGGTAGGGGTGAACCGTTGTTCGCCCTGGGTAGATACGTTTGGTAGGGGCGAACCGTTGTTCGCATGGGTGGATGCGTTTGGTAGGGGCGAACCATTGTTCGCCCAGGGTAGTTACGTTTGGTAGGGGCGAAGCGTTGTTCGCCCAGGGTGATGCGCTTGGTAGGAGCGAACCGTTGTTCGCCCAGGGTGGATGCGTCGCTAGTGTAAAACAAAGGCCGCCGATCGTCAAGTTAGCTTGAACGCGCCGCCCACATCGGCTATAATAGGGCCAACCGTTGTATATTTGCACAAGGAGAGACGAGATGGAGAAGGGACGCATTCTGGCGTTTGTGGCGGGGCTGCTGGCCGGGTTGGTTGCCGCCGTGTTGTTGCTCAACGACACCGAGATGTACGAAGAAGATGGGGCGTTCGATGATGCTGCAGTGGGCGAGACCGAGGTTCGCCTCAGCTAAGGCTTCCCTTATAGCCACAATCCCAGCCGAGCGCTGCCCCTGCTGGCAGCGTTGCTGTTTTGCCCTCACCACCAACTTTCGGCATATTTCATACTTTAGACTGAACCCATTTTGTACAGGCTGTTGTATAATTAGTTAGACATATAGCTAATAGAGGTGTGATCGTGGAGGATAGATATTGTGCTTAATGAAGCCCCCGCCAAACCGCAACTGCTGAAATTGTTGATCGTGGCAGTCCTGTTCCTGGCGCTGCTCTTGTACGTAATTCCATCGGTGCTGCATGGCGATTTTCTCTGGTTCACGGCGGGCATTGATGGCACCCCCAGCAGCGTGACCATCTATCGCTACGGCGTAGCTAAAACCCTCCACCCCAGCGACAATGGCTTCGATAAGATTGTGGCCGTGACCAGCAGTGAGCTGCCGAAGGTAAATGCGATGGGACAGGGGGGGGTTGGCGCAGACACGATCACTGATGTACGACAGAAACACCTCGCCGTGGAGCTACACTACGACAAGCAGATCACCATCCATGTCAACTTTAGTCTAGGTAATCCCGACGACATCCTCGTTCCCCTCGACGGCTGGGAGTCTAACGATCACATCTACTACCTGGCTTCCAAACAGCTTGGGCAGGAGTTGTTCGGCGCATGGCGACCGGTACTGCCGTTGGACAGCTTCAACCTGATTAAGTCTACAGTGGAGAGCCTGGGCTACTGAGGGCGAGTTGCTGGTATGGTGCAATTGGTTTGTAGGGGCGAACAGCGGTTCGCCATGACGCATGACCCTACCTTGCAGCGAACTGGAATAGCGGGTAAAATGCACGGGTAGAACCTGGGCATTTTACCCGCTATTTTGGAATGGAGTTCACGATGCGTGAAGTAGTGATCATTGACGGCGCACGCACGCCGGTCGGCACCTATGGCGGAGCGTTGCGCGACACTCCTGCCGCCGAGCTTGGCCTGATTGCCACGCAGGAGGCATTGCGCCGCAGCAATGTAGCAGCGGAGCAAATCAGCGGCCTGGTCTTTGGCAACGTGCTGCAAACCAGCGCTGATGCCATTTACCTGGCCCGCCATATCGCGCTGAAAGCGGGGATGCCGCGCAGCGTACCCGCGCTGGTGGTGCAGCGGCTGTGCGGCAGCGGGCTGCAGGCGATTATCAGCGCGGCGCAGTCAATCATGCTGGGCGAGGGCGATTATATGCTGGCGGGCGGCGCGGAAAGTATGAGCCAGGCTCCCCACGTTATCTACGGCGCGCGCTGGGGCTTCGAGCTTGGCGGCGGCAAGCTGGAAGACGCGCTCTGGTCCGCGTTGGTAGACAGCTACAATGGTTTGCCCATGGCAATGACCGCAGAGAACCTGGCGGCACGCTACAGCATCAGCCGCGAACAGCAGGACGAGTTCGCCTACCTCAGCCAGCAGCGCACCAAAGCGGCGCAGGAAGCGGGTCGGCTGGCCGAGGAGATCGTTCCCATCACCGTGCGCGACAAGCGCGGCAAGGAGACGCTGGTCGAGCGCGACGAGCATCCCCGCCCTGATACCTCGCTGGAAGCTCTTGCCAGGCTAAAACCGCGCTTCAAGGCTGACGGCGGCGTGACTGCTGGTAACGCCAGCGGCATCAACGATGCAGGCGCGGCGGTAGTGCTGGCCGACGGTGAGGCTGCCCGCCGCGATGGGCGACAGCCGCTCGGTCGGCTACTCGCCTGGGGTATCGTCGGCGTAGACCCCGCTGAGATGGGCATCGGCCCCGCGCCTGCCATTCGTCAGGCACTTGAGCGGGCCACCCTGCAACTATCAGATATTGACCTGTTCGAGGTCAACGAGGCGTTCGCCGCGCAGTACATCGCGGTGGAGCGCGAACTCGGATTGGATCGCGACAAGGTCAACGTCAACGGTGGGGCGATTGCCCTCGGCCATCCGCTAGCCGCCAGCGGCACGCGCATCAGCCTCAGCCTGCTCTACGAACTGCGCCGCCGCCACGCCCGCTACGGGGTCGCCGCCCTCTGCATCGGCGGTGGGCAGGGCATCGCAGCGGTCTACGAAAATCTGCAACGATTATAACAATATTCCCCTCCCGCCGGGAGGGGTTGGGGTGGGTCCGTGCTATCCGATTGAACACCTACCCTCAGCCCCCCCAGCGAGAGGGGATTTCTAAGGAGTACAATGAACGAAGAATACGACCAGATGATGCTGCTTGAGGAGATGGAGAGCCTGCGCGAGATCCTCGATGAGATCGGCTGCACCACCCGCACCGAAGTGGAGGCGCAGTTCGCTGCCAAAGGCGAGGCCAGCGTTTGCGATGTGCTGGATTGGATGGATCAGCTGGCGGTCAGCAGCAGTGGCGAACTCGATCAGCGCATCTCCGCGCTGCATACGCAGCTTGATGCTGAGGACGAGGACTAAGCACTGAGGACTGAGGTTTGGGGTTTGAGTGGGGATTTCGATAGTGGTAGGGAATACGCTTGGGGGTCTGGGGGTTCAGCGCCCAGTGGCAACCGCCCGCCCCTACGTCAAGATTGCTGCTTATGATGGGCGTTGATGTGTTGCACCAGGGCGGGCAGCCGCCCGCCCCTACGTCAAGCAAGATTGATGCTTACGATGGGCGTTTTATGCGCTTCGCCAGGGCGGGCAGCCGCCCGCCCCTACGTCAAGCAAGATTGATGCTTACGATGGGCGTTTTATGCGCTTCGCCAGGGCGGGCAGCCGCCCGCCCCTACGTCAAGCAAGAT
>JANXYP010000254.1 GCA_025355955.1 Chloroflexota bacterium | reverse complement strand
CACCTGGGATGATACCGCGATTGCCGATCTGCCCACTGGGCGCTATGCAGGCGCGGGCGGAGTGTATAGGGGTCAGTTTATTGTCGCTGGGGGCAACCTCAACTCCAATATCATGACCAATACTGTTTACGCCTGGCAGCCAGGGAACAACACCTGGACCCAATTGGCCGACATGAGCTACTTCAGAGGGATGACTAGCGGGGCGACCTGGGGCGACTCGTTCTACGTCGTGGGTGGGGTTGATTCCACGAACAATGTGAGCAACACGACCCTACGCTATCAATCAAGCTGCCCCACCGACACGCCGACCCCGACCCTGACCGGCACGCCGCCAACCGCGACTCCAACATACACTGCCACGCCACCACCCCCATCACCCACGCCGTGTGCGATGCCATTTACCGACTTGACCGGAAACACCTTCAGCGGCGCGATCGGCTACCTCTATTGCCACAACATGGTGAGCGGCGTATCGGCCACCAGCTTCAACCCTGGGGGCAGCGCCACCCGCGCCCAGTTCGCCCGCCTGGTAGTCAAGGCGTTTGGTCTGCAGATTACTACCCCATCAGACGGGCAGCAATTGTTCACCGATGTGCCGCCCAGTTATTACGCCTTCCCTTACATTGAGACAGGTTACATCCATGCCATCCTCAGCGGCTACACGCAGGCGCAATGCCAGGCAGCGAACGCACTATATCCTTGCTATCTGCCCAATCGTGCTATCACCCGCGCTGAGTTGGTCAAGCTGATTGTGAAAGCCGGAAACTACCCACATATCACTCCGACTATCCCAACCTTCGTAGACGTGCCGTCCAGCTACTTCGCTTACACCTACATCGAAACCGCTTATGCCTATCACCTCGTTCATGGTGTAGACGCAAGCCACTTCGCCCCGGCAATCGCCATCCGCCGCGACGAGATGGCGGAAGTTGTCTACAAGGCGATAACCACGCCTTGACCTAATCCTCCAAGTTTCTGCCCAGTAGCGATTTGCCGCAACTGCGTGGTGGAGAGTCGCGGCTGCTGTTCTCGCTCTGCTATTGATTAGACTAAAAGTCGTGAGGTTAATGGGCGCTACTGTGATGGCGCGGTTTGGGGGGCAAGCTGGGTCAGCACATACCAGGCGGCAATGTGCTGGAAGCGGTCGCTGGGGCTGGCGAGGGAGGGTAGAGTGATACCCTGGGCGCGGGCGTTGGCTGCATAAGTATAGGTAGGGTAGTATAGAGGCAGGCTGGGCATCGCGGCGGCGAAGGCTCGCTGGAAGTCGGCATAGGCAGCGAGGCGGATAACACGGTCATTGCTCTGCCGCCCCTGCTCCAGGGCGAGATCGGCCTGGTTGTTGGTCCAGCCAGCGAAGTTCAGCCCGTCGGGGTTGTCAGCCTGGGTCGAGTGCCACAGGCTGTAGGCATCGGGATCATAGTCCAGACCCTGCCAGCCAAGCAGCGCAGCATCGAAGTTGCGGGGTAGCAGGTGCTGGTTGACCAGCTCATCCTGGCCCAGGGGCGTGAGTGTCACCCCCACCCCCACCCGGGTCAGATTGGCGGCAATTAGTTGGGCCGCTTTCGCCAAATAGGGGTTGTCGCTGCTGTAAAGCAAGGTGAACTTCAGCGCCACGCCAGCGGAGTTGACCCGCCCACTGCCGCTCGACTGCCAGCCAGCGGCATCAAGCAATTGGTTGGCCTTGCTTACATCATAATCATAAGCCCCACCTGCAACCCGACCATAACCGAGGTCGCTAGGCAACAGCGGGCTGTTGGCCGCTACACCCTGACCGTAGAGAGTCTGGGCTACGATCGCGTTGCGGTCAATCGCCTGGGAAAGGGCCAGGCGCACCTCACGCTGGCCGAAGATAGGCAGCCGATTGTTGAGGAAGATGAAAGTGGTGCGACCCAAAGCCGCCGCATAGAGGCGCAGGTCGGCCCGCTGGCTAAGGTGGGCAATATCCTCAGGAGCGACGTAACTGATGCCGTCAATCTCGCCTGCGTTGAAGCCACTGAGCAACGCGCTGGTGTTGGGATAGAAGCGGAAGGCAAAGCGGCTGATCAGCGGCTTGCGCGTGGCATCGTAGAATGCCGCGTTGCGCTCCAAGGTAAACAGGTTGGCGAGCGAACTTGCGGTCACGGTGGGGGTAAGCAGGTTAGATGGCAAGCGATAGGGGCCAGTGCCAATCGGTCGTAGGTTGAAGGGGGCAGTGGCAAGCTGGGTAGGGGTATCCTGATACTGGGTGAGCAGATGGGCGGGGAGGATGCCGATTGTGGTAAAGCCGAGGAAGGGAGCGTATGGCTGGGGCAGGGTCAGGGCTACGGTGTAGCTGTCGGGGGCGGTAGCCTGCACCGCGCTCCACGAGGCGACCAGGCCGGGGTTGACCGCAAAGCGGTTGCCAGTACCCTGCAGCAAACTGATGGTGAACAAAACATCAGCGGCGCTAAAGGGCTGGCCGTCGTGCCAAACCACATTGCGCCGCAGATTGAAGGTATAGGTGCGCCCATTGCTGCTAATTTGCCAGCCGCTCGCCAGATCGGGTTCGATGTTGGGGCCATCAAAGCGGGTCAAGCCGCTAAACAGCAGGCTGCTGATGTCGCGGTCGGCATCGCTGGTGGCAAATAGTGGGTCGAGGTTGGTGGGGCCATCCACCCCTGCCTGCGCGGTGATACCCTCGATGAAACTGCCGCCATTCGCCGGTTGCGCCACCCCTACGCTGCGTACACCGAGTAGCAGCAGCAGGCAGACAATCAGTCCAGCGGTGGCGATCAACGCCTGGGTGCTGAAGCCGCGTCGCATTGCGCCGACTAAGCCGAACGCTCGTAGATAGCGGCAATCAGCGATACAAGGAGGAAGATCGCGCTCATTGCGATGGTGAGGCGGAAGACGAATGCCTCCAGCCCGCGCCGCGAGCGGTAGCTTGAGCTATTGTCGCTATTGAACGAGCCGCTGAATGCGCTACCGCGGCTCTGGGTCAGGATCAGCGCCAGTACGATGATCGCGAGGATGATCTCTACGACATTAAGGGATGTTTTGAGGTCCATCTTGACTCCTATATAAAATGAGCAGCCATAAACATATTCTCCCGCTTTGCGGCAGGCGGGGCAATTATACCATTATCTGCGCGGTATGGCAAGCTGATTGTTAATTGCCTGCCCATATGCTAAAATGAAGTCGAGGAGGGCCGGTAGGCAACTATGACAAGCGAGACACAATGGCTCAGTCAGGATCAGATCACACGCAATCAGGCGGATCTAAGCAGCTTGCTGAACCGGGTCGGGCAGCTTTTTAGTGCATCCAGCGTCCAGGATGTGTACAACAGTATGCTGGAGGGGGCCTGCGCTCTAACCGGAGGCTATACTGCGTGGCTGCTATTGCAAATCGAGGGCAGCGAGGCGTTGCAGCTAAACATTGGCTGGGGCGCGGACTTGCACGGCAGGCAGAACTTTGTTGCGTTGGGGCAGGGACTGGCTGGGCGAGTAGGACAGCAACGCGCCGCCGCCACTATCACGCTTGCCCCTGAGCGCAGCGAACAGGAATCGCCCTATAGCGAGGCGCTGCGGGCGCGACACGCCATCGCCGTGCCGCTGGTGCGAGGCAACCATACCCTGATGGGCGTGTTGCAGGTTGATAGCGAACACCCTTTCAGCGCCACTCAGCAAGCCGATTTGCTCTACTTTGCCGGGCTTGCGGTTATCGCCAGTGAGCGAGTAAGTATGCTGGAGGACATCAGCGCGGGGGTGGTGTCCATGTCGGTAATCGGCACGCTATACTCAGTGCTGAACGCCGAGGCCCAGCTTGCCGTACTGGAGCAAGAGATCGCCGACTATGCCGCGAAGCAGGTGGAAGGCGACATTTGTCTACTGGCGATCGTCAACAGTGAGCCAGGCAGCAAGGGCGCGGGGAGACAGCGTCGTTGGCGGGTGGGTGGCCTATCGCACGACGAGCAGGAGCGCAGCCGCGAAATCGCCAGGATTATGGCGGGGCTGGTTGGCGACGAGCAGGCCGACGAAGAGCAGTTGGCGCGGGCGCTGGTGCAGAACCGCGTCAAGGTCAACGATTTGCTGATCAAGCCGCTGGAGAGCCTGAAGCGGCAACTGGGAACTATCTACGCCATTCGGCTGGCGGGCAGACCGCGCTTCAACGAACGGGAGAAAGCCGCCTTCGCATACTACACCAGTGCGGCAGCGATCGCGCTTGACAATGCCACCTTGCTAGCCGACAACCGCGCCCGCCTTGAGCAGATCATCGAGCTGAAGGAACTCAACGAGAACATCATCCGCCAGATGGGTAGTGGGGTGATCACCTGCGATCCCGACGGCAGGCTGACGATGCTCAACCATGCCGCCGAGCAGTTGCTGGGTTGGTCGAGCGGGCAAGTGATGGGCAAGATGGCGGTTGATGCGCTAGGGCTGGAAGCCGAGGAGCGATCCTTCTGCATGGATATGCTGCGCGATAAGGCCACCTACAAGCACGAAGTACACTTGCGTACCAGCGAGGGTAGTGAGGTAATCGCGGAACTAAGCGCCACTCCATTGACCGATGCGAAGGGTTTGTTCAGCGGCATGATCGTGTTGATCAACGACCTGACCCTGGCGCGAGAGCAGGAAGCGGAGCGCAAGCGGGTGGAGCGGCTAGATGCGATTGCCAACATGGCCGCGCACGTTGCTCACGAGATGCGTAACCCGCTTGGTATCATCAACCTGCTAGCCCAGAACCTGAACATGATGCTCGAACATACTGACGATGCCCAACGCGCCGAGCGCGAGGATAGCCTGCGCCGCTTGCAGAAGCAGGTGGGGCGGTTGAGCAGTATGCTGAACGAGATCTTGAACTTTTCCCGCCCGCCGCAGTTGCAATTTGTGTCGACCGACCTGGCCCAGCAGATCGGTCAATCGCTACGCAATCATTACGACATTCTAATCCTCCACCACATCAAGGTGGTGGAGGACTACAACCCCAACCTGCCATTGCTGATTATGGATGCCGCCCGCATCGAGGCGGTGTTCGACAACCTGGTACGCAACGCTGCCCAGGCAATGAGCAACGGGGGGACGCTGACGATTGCCGCCCGCTGCCTGGACCAGCAGGGCCTCAGCGCCAACGGAGAGCGGCCGATCGAGGTGACCGTAACCGATACTGGGGTTGGCATTAACGACGAGGTGCTGCCCCACATCTTCGAGCCATTCTATACCAACAAGGCGCAGGGAACTGGTCTGGGGCTGGCGATCGTGCGTCGCTTCGTCGAGGAACATAATGGCAGCGTTGCAGTCAGCAGCCTGGTGGGTGAAGGAACCACCTTCACCATTAAGTTCAGGGTCAGGGCGTTGGCAGTGGGCGAGTAATCACCAGTAGGTAGCGACTATCCTGGCGCAGTTGATCGAAGGCGGGGTCGCTAGTCGCCCGCACCCGATACGAGTCGTCCAACTCGGCAGCGAAGGCAAGCTGGCGGATCGCCTCGGTTGCATTGTCAGCCACCGCTGCCTGCGCCGCTGCATAATACTCCGCCGCCAGTTCCGTGGTAGTTTCCTCTTTCGGCTTCTCCGCTTTGCCACCAAATATGTCTTTCAGCCGATCTAGCATTTTGTCCCTCACCTCCCTCCCCTGTTTCTACTCCTGCAGAGATTATACCACACCTTAATATTAAAGCCTCAGTTGGCAGGCAAGACACTGGGCGGCAGGGCATATGCGATTCGCCCCTACACCATTCTGGCCCTGGTAAGCCAACTGAGGCGGTAATATGAAAGGGCGCGGAATCGAACTTGCGGATTCGCAACCTCACACTGCTTCGCTCGTTAGACTCTGTGAAGGGCAGCGCAAACCGCCTGCTCGGATGAAAATAGTGTGCATTAGCAACAGGAGACAATAACCATGAAGAGATATTTTAGCAAGACGCTGTTGGCTCTGGCGATTATGGGGCTGGCGCTAACTCCCGTGCTGGCAGCGCAACCAGCGCACGCCGCCAACGCGGTTTTCGATGCCGTCTGGCAGCGCACCGACCTGCCGGTACAGCAGGGGTTGGTCAGCCGCAGTTGGGTATGGGGCAACCAGTTGACCGGCGACATCTACGAGCCTTACGCCCAGGGGCCGAACGGCACCCACCTGGTGCGCTACTACGACAAGAGCCGCATGGAGGTCAACCACCCCGATACTGCGCCTAACACGGTGTCGAATGGCTTGCTAGTAGTGGACATGATCAACGGGCGCATCCAGGTGGGCGACAACCAATTCCAGCAGTCGATTCCCGCCAACACCACCATCGCCGGTGACACGCCGGGCAGTAACCCGCTCACCCCGCGCTACGCCGACCTTGCCCCGATTATGGTTGGCACAAGCAGCCGCATCGGTGGTGACGTAATCGCCACCTACGCCAGCAACCAGATCATCGGCAGCGACCCATCGCGGGCGGGCCAGGTGACGATTGCCGCATACAGCACGCAGACCGGCCACAACATCCCCAGCGTGTTCTGGAGCTTCATGAACGCCAGCGGCACAATCTGGAATGGCAACGCCTTTGTTCAGGGCCAGATCATGGACTGGCTATCCGCGCTGGGCTATCCCATCACTGAGCCATACTGGACCATCATCAGCGTCGGCGGTCACGATCGAGCGGTGATGTTCCAGGCGTTCCAGCGCCGCATCCTCACCTACACTCCCACCAATCCCGGCGGCTTCCGCGTGGAGATGGGCAATGTGGGCGCACAATACTTCAACTGGCGTTACCCCAACGGCATCGGCGGTGGTCAGAACTGCGGCACCGCCGCGTTGAACGTGTTCGGCAACGTCATCACTCACGGAGGCAACCTCGCTGGGCTGCTCGGCTGCCCTACCGACGCGGGCCTCACTGGCAGCAACATCGTCTCCGCCTGGGAGAGCTTCCAGAGCGGGCAGATGATCTGGGTACGCAGCCAGAACGACCCCAACGATAAGAGCATCTACGTCCTCTACACCGATGGCACCTACCAGGTTTATGCCGACACCTGGAGCGACGGCCAGCCTATCAATGGCGGCCTGACTCCGCCAGCCGGATTGTTCGAGCCAGTGCGCGGCTTCGGCAAGGTCTGGCGCGAGCAAGCTGGCGTGCATGATCGGCTGGGTTTGGCGACCGCGACCGAGGTGGGCGGCGGCGGCGCACGCCAGGGCTTCCAATTCGCTACCATGTTCTACATTGGAGCCAACGACCAGGTCTACGCTCTGTTCTATACCAACGGCGACGTGCATCAGCCGACCGGCCGCTGGCAGCAGTACAACCGCTAACGCGAGGTGCTGAGTGCTGAGTGCTGAGTGCTGAGTGCTGAGTGCTGAGTGCTGAGTGCTGAGTGTGTAGAGAGCGTCCTTACCGGTGCTTTCTGCATCTCGGTAGACTACACTTTCGCCCATGCCTCGAACCGCGAGGGCGGTTGGGGGAGAGTTCTGGGGGATGGGGGCGCAGCCCCGTGCCGAACTACATCAATCTCCATCGTCAGCGCTGAGGTTTACGACTTGTATTGGTGCGCTTCACCGGGGCGAGCGCCACCCGCCCCTACCTCGGCATTGATGTTTACCAACCGCATTGATGCGCTTCACCGGGGCGAGCGCCATACGCCCCTACCGCGACATTGATGGCTTACGATGGGCATTGGTCGCTGGGCAAGAGGGCGTATGCCATACGCCCCTACCGCGACATTGACGGCTTGCGATTGGCATTGATGCGCTTCACCGGGGCGAGCGCCACCCGCCCCTACGCATGTCGTCTGCTTATCCGCTTGTCCGCTGCCCATGTCCGCTGGCTAATCGGCGTACGATGGGCATTGACGTAGTTTAGCACGGGGCTACGCCCCATCTCCCGAACTATTCCCCCGCCGCTCCGACCGTCCAAAATATGGAGTGCAGTACATTCCGCCCCCACGCCGAAACTGCCATCCCTGATGCGCTCGACACACCCAGCACTCAAAACTCAAAACTCATGCCTCGGCTGCAAACCGGAGCTAATGCTGCTATAATAGCAGTGCGGCACGAGTGGCCGCCAGGTAACGTACAAGGAAAGGAGCGAGTGGTGAGATGCTTAAGCAGAAGGCAGTCTGGAGCAGGGTAGGAGCGGCGGTGGCGCTGCTGGTGTTGCTGCTCGGAGGGATGGGGCAGGTGGGGGCGCAGGCGGCCAGTCGCTACTTCCCTGAAACCAACCACACCGTAACTGGCACGTTCCTCAACTATTGGAACAACAATGGTGCGCTGGTGCAGCAGGGTTACCCAATTACCGACGAATACCCCGAAGTGAACGACATCGATGGCAAGACCTACAACACTCAATACTTCCAGCGGGCGCGTTTCGAGTTCCATGCCGAAATCGGCGATCAGAACAATCAGGTGTTGCTGGGGTTGCTAGGCACCGAGGCGTTCCTCGCCCGCTATCATAGCTTCAACGCGGCGATCAACCCCGTGATCGTGCCGGGGGGCGGCAGTCGCTTCTTCCCTGACACGGGACATACTGTCACTGGCCTGTTCCTCAACTACTGGAACACTCATGGCGGACTACGGCAGCAGGGCTACCCCATCAGCGAGGCGTTCGTCGAGAACAGCCTGACCGATGGCCGCCCCTACGTCACCCAGTATTTCCAGCGGGCGCGCTTCGAGTACCACCCCGAAATCAGCGATCAGAACAATCAGGTGCTGCTCGGCCTGGTGGGGGTAGAGATTTACCAGCGCAAGGCGAGCGGCGGCGGGCCGGGGCCAACCCCAACCCAGGTGGCAGGTGGCGGCAACTGCACAACCACTGCGCTTCAGGTGTTCCAGTATGCTCTCACCAACAATGCCGACCTCGCCGCGCAACTGGGTTGCCCTACCGCTGCGGGTGCAGACTACAACAGCAGTCCGCGTGTGCATGGCGGATACGAGACGTTCAGGTACGGCAGCATCATTATTGTCAGTCAGGAGGGCGGTCCCAATTACGCCTTCGGCTTGTTTAGCGCCAATAAGATGTTCAAGCGGGTAGATTACAGTGGCAGCAACGATCACGGTGGTGATCCGCCACTGCCTGGCCCGCACTTCTTCAATGCAGCCATGGCCCTGGGCATGGGTCCGGCTACGAATGACGAGGACTTCGGCGACGGGGCTTATCAGAATTACCAGAATGGTACCCTCTACTACGTCGGCAGCAGCACCCAACTGGTATTCGCCATTTTCCCCGCAGGCGCGACCAGCGGCACCTGGGCTGCATATAAGAGCCGTGCCGGACAGTAGTGAGCCGCATCGCGCGGCACCGCCGCTGATCGGCGAGGAGTGGCGGGAGTTCACCCGCGCTCCTCTCTATTTGTTGCTCGCGCTGGGCCTGCTGCTGATTGCGCTTGCCTATCAGGTGCGCGGTGGCGCAAACCTGAGCGTGGATGTGGGCAGTGGGTACGACACGCTTTATGTGGTTCACTTCCAACGTGCAGAGCGCAACGCCAATTTTGACTACCGCTGGTCGGGCGATCGCTCCTGGCTGGAAGCGCCCGGGGTGGGTCGCAATCAATCTCTGTTGCTGACTGCGCGGCTTGCGGGCTTCCGCACCAGCGGCTTCGCCCCTGCAGTTCTGACTATTACGGTAAGCGGGCAACCCCTGTCGGTGTACACTACCAGCACGGCGGTTAGCATTTACACCACTGTTATCCCCGCAGTGCTGAATAATGCCGACAATCTAACCATATACCTCGATAGTTCCTACTTTACTCCACCCAGCGATCCGCGCAAGCTAGGGGTAGCGGTCGAGTGGATGCGGCTAACCGATAATTCCGCCCCGAAAGGCGAGGGGCTGGTGCTACCACCTACCAACGTCACCGCCTGGCTACTGCTCTCGCTGCTGCTACTCTTTCTCAGCCTGCGCCACTTGCGGGTAAACTGGCGACCGGCCTGGGCCGCAAGCGCGACGCTGATGCTAATGAGCGCGGCGCTACTGATGTTCGACCGCTACAACCTAACCCTCTTTATTGGGCCGCTGATGACGGTGATGCTCTGCGTCTACGGCATGGCCCTGCTGTTGCCACCAGCAGCCGCCTGGACGCTGGCGCGTCTGGGCGCGAAGCCGGGCGCGGCGGCGCTGCAGGCACTGATGCTCATTTATCTGGCCGCCTTTGCGATCTAGGCGGGCGGCATGATGCACCCAGTTCCAGATACTCGATCAGGGTCTGCGCGCCCATCAGGTGGCAGTGGTGTTCGCCTTGTTCAGCCTAGCCGATCTGAAAGTGAACCTCTTGCAACGTCATATGCTGTTCGCCCTACCACTACTCGGCCTACTGGCTGGCTACGCCCTGGTGCGGCTGATGCAATGGGGAACGCAAAACGGTCAGCTGCGGGCGAACACAGTCGCGGCCAAGCAAACCTACCTTGTGTTGCTCGAAGTGGTCAAGGTTGCGTGGTTCGGCTGGCTGGTCGTCGCAGGGCTAATCGCTTTCCTGTTCCTGGTCGGCTGGGAGGTGTGGCTCAATCGGGTAATGAACTATGTGCTGCCCCCCGGCAGTGGCTAGCGCCGAGTGCCGAGTGCTGAGAGCTGAGTGCTGGTGGGCTATTTCTCATGCATTATTACCGTATCAACAAAGTTCTGAGGGCGAGGGTGTAGTTTCCCCTCCCGCCGGGAGGGGTAGGGGAGGGTGTGTGCAGCGCGACTCGGACCCTCCCCAGCCCCTCCCGGCGGGAGGGGAGAACATCAGGAC
>JANXYP010000219.1 GCA_025355955.1 Chloroflexota bacterium | reverse complement strand
CGGCGAACCGGAAGTAGAGGGTATCAAGATGAATCCAGTAGTGGTAAACATCGAGCAATGGCAGCTATTCGTACCCATCATTGTGCTGGGCGGGGTGCTGGGCTGGATACGGGGTTGGCGGGAGATGGCGATCTTCGTGGTGGGTCTCATCTTCGCCCTGCTGGTCGCCGACGCGATCCAGACGCAGGTGCCAACTGTGCTGGAGAGACTGGTCAAGATCGGGGGGGAACTGGGGCCAGCTCTAACCAACCAGCCTACGCCAGCCCCGAAACCCCCGCCCGGCTTTCTAGAAGACCCGCATAACGTGCCGCTGATTATGCTGATCCTGTTCTTCTTTCTGGCCCTGGCTGCCTACGCCATCGGCAAGGCAATCGGTACGCGCGGTCATCTTGGGCTGTTCGGCAAGATCGGCGGCTTCCTGTTCGGCGCGATAGGTTTCATCATTATCATCTCGCGGGAACTCGACTACTGGGTGGCATATCAGACGGCAAGGGGCAGTGCAGTCGCGCCCAACGGCTTCCAGACTAGCTCGCCACAGGTGGTCATCCCTAGCGTGCAGGTGCAGGTGGCCGGGTTGCCGGTCAGCAATGTATTGAGTGGCTGGTATCCCTGGGCGATCGCCGCATTCATCATCCTGATCCTGCTCTACGCCCTCAGCCGTGTGTCGCGGGCGAGTGCCTGACGGCGAGTTGAAAGTTGAAAGTTGAAAGTGAAAAACGGACTCAGGAGCGACTTATTATATGGATAGCGAACCACGACATTCAACTTTCAACTTTCAACTTTCAACTCCGAAAGCCGTCCACTTCATCGGCGTGGGTGGGATTGGCATGAGCGCCTTGGCGCACGTGCTGCTCGATGGCGGGGTACAGGTTAGTGGCTCGGATGCCCAAGCCTCGCGGCTGACCGATGAGTTGGCGGCGCGGGGGCTGCGCTTCAACGAGGGACAGCGGGCGGAGAACATCGCCGCCGCGCAGCCCGATCTGGTGGTAGTGACGGCGGCGGTGAAGGAAGACAACCCGGAACTACAAGCAGCGCGGGCGGCGGGGTTGCCGATCATCAAACGGGCGGAGTTGCTCGGCCAGATTATGAATGGCGGCAAGGGCATCGCGGTCGCGGGTACGCACGGCAAGACCAGCACCACCGCGATGATCGCCTACGCGATGAGCGAAGCGGGCGCGGAGCCAACCTTCCTGGTGGGTGGGGTGGTGCAGAACCTGGGGCGCAATGGGCGGCTAGGCAAGGGCGAGTACGTAGTCGCCGAGGCCGACGAGTACGATGGCAGCTTCCTCAAGCTGCATCCATACATCAGCGTCATCACCAACATCGAGGCCGACCACCTCGACTTCTACGCTGATCTGGATGCTATTCGTGCCGCGTTCAGGCATTACGCGCAGAACACAGTTAGCGGCGGGGTGTTGCTGCTATGCGCCGACAATGTGGAGGCCGCTGCGCTGGGCGAGGAGCTGCAGGCTGCGCCGCACGATTATCGACTGGTCAGCTACGGGTTCGCCTACAGCGCCAACTGGCGGGTGGCCGATGCTGGGCCGAACGCAGCGGGTGGCAGCGACTACACCCTCTGGCACGATGGTGAGCGCATCGGCGAGTTTAGCCTGGCGGTGCCAGGCACGCACAACGTGCAGAACGCCTGCGCCGCATTGGCCGCGTGTAGCTATGCGGGCGTACGGCCAACTAATGCGGGAGCTACACTGGCCGATTTTCGCGGGGCCGAGCGCCGCTTCCAGATGAAAGGTGAGGCTAACGGAGTCGTGGTGGTGGACGACTACGCCCACCACCCCACCGAGATTGCCGCCACGCTGGCGGCAGCGCGACGACGCTTCGGGGGACGGCGCATCATCGCACTTTTCCAACCGCATACCTACAGCCGCACCATCACCCTGCTGCCCCACTTCGCCGCCGCCTTCGCCGCTGCCGACCAGGTGGTGATTACCGACATCTACGCCGCCCGCGAACGCGACCCCGGCACAATCCACGCCCGTGATATCGCCACCGCCAGCAATCATCCCGCGATGCACTACGTCGGCTCGCTAGACGACGCGACCCGCTATCTATCCGCCAACCTCCGCCCCGGCGACGTGCTGCTAACCCTCGGCGCGGGTGATGTGTGGACCGTGGGGGAAAAGATAGTGCTGAGTGCTGAGTGCTGAGTGCTGAGTGCTGAGTGCTGAGTACGAAGGCAAAAAGCCTCTCCCTTCCAGGGAGAGGTTTGGTGAGGGTAAATCTTGAACCGCACCAATGCCTATCGCAACTATGCACACTGATGTTGGGTCGGCAAAAAGCATCTCCCTTCCAGGGAGAGGTTTGGTGAGGGTAAATCTTGAACCGCACCAATGCCTATCGAAACTTCGCACTCGCCCATGTGCAAGCGCACCAAGGCTAATTATGACAACGCACCTTGACACCACCAATAACTTTATCACTACCCTGGCGCAGGCCACCGGGTGCATCGTCAAACGTGACGAAGCCCTGAACAAGTACAACTCGCTGCGCGTGGGCGGCCCGGCTGATTTGTTCATCGAGGTGCGCGACGAGCAGGAGCTAATCCGCACCGTACAGATTGCGCGAAGGGTGGAGGTGCCGTTCCTGGTAATTGGCAACGGTACCAATCTGATATTTACCGATGCAGGCGTGCGCGGGCTGGTTATTCGCAATCGTGCCGATCACTTCAGGATTGAAGAGGAATACGACGTAGATAGCAGTTGGTACATCGAAAGCGGCACACTATGGGGGCCACTCTGCCGTCGCAGCGCGGAACTGGGCTGGGGCGACATCACCTGGGGGATAAGTATTCCCGGCAGTCTCGGCGGGGCGGTGGTCAGCAACGCCGGGGCGCACAGCGGTGAGCTTGAAGATGTGCTGCTGGCGGGTGATGTGCTTATCGATGGCAATGATGAGGTTGAGACATGGCCCGCGGGACGCTTTGACCTGAGCTATCGCAGCAGCGTGCTGAAGGCCGAGGGGCAGCGGCAAATGTCGCCGCCAGTGGTGGTCACTTCGGTGCGGATACGGCTGCAGCGCATGGACGCAGCCATGCTACAGACGCGGATGAAGCAGTGGCAACGCGACCGCATTGTCAGCCAACCGGCTGGCAAGACGGCAGGCAGCACCTTCAAGAACCCGCCGGGCGACAGCGCTGGCCGTCTGCTGGAAGCGGCGGGGCTGAAGGGCTATCGCTACCGCGAAGTGGAGTTTAGCGCCAAGCA
>JANXYP010000178.1 GCA_025355955.1 Chloroflexota bacterium | reverse complement strand
GCGTTCAAGCTGGCTGCTCCTCCCTTGTCGGCCTCACGGGACCGCGCTTAAAGGTCGGGCAGATTATACCAGAGCGGGGGGCAGGTGTCAAGCGCTTGCCGCCCACCCGCAATATCAGTATAATAGCGGGCGTGCCAGTCTGGTTATGGCCGCACCTATTTGCGCTGAAAGGTCAGTATCGGCTTGTCCACACTCGCTGTGCCAGCTACCACACCCCCACCACCCCCACGGCCACGCCGTCGGCGCATCGTTGTTGCTACCCTTTTGCTGTTTGCCCAGATTGTGGCGCTGTTCGTCGAGTGGCAGACGCTAGCCCCGCCCGCCGCTGTTAATGCTAACGCTGCAGACGTTAGCCTGACCAGTGGAGCGACTGCTGCGCCCGACCCCAACAAACCCCGCCCCATCCCCTTCACCGATGTGAACCCCTACGGGGTCAATATCTTTCTGCAAGACGAGGTGGAGGACTACAAGAAGGAACAGACCATGCAGCAGGCTAGCGCACTGGGCATTGGCTGGGTGAAGCAGCAGTTCCCCTGGGACGAGCTTGAGTTTAGCAAGGGCAAGTTCTTCGACGATCGGAACAACAAGGATGCCTGGCAGAAGTTCGACCAGATCGTGGCCTTGGCCGAGACGTACCACCTACGCATCATCGCCCGCCTCGACCGCGCGCCAGCGTGGGCGCGGCCTACGGGCAGCAGCCCTGGCTCCCCACCCAGCGACAATACTGATTACGCTAACTTCGTCGCGGCCTTCGTCAAGCACTATCGCGGGCGCATCAACTTCATCCAGGTGTGGAACGAGCCGAACCTGACCAGCGAGTGGAGCACTGGCAAAGCGGTCGACCCCGCCGCCTACGTGGCGCTGCTGAAGGCCGCCTACCTGCGGGTGAAGCAGGTTGACCCCAACGTGGCCGTGCTGGCCGCGCCACTGGCAATGACCACTGAGCAACCCACGCTGCGCGGCAATATGGAGGAGATGAGCTACCTGAGCGCGATGTATGCAGCGGGCGCAGCTGCCTACTTCGACATCATGGCCGCCAACGGCTACGGACTGAACGATCCGCCAAGTACCCGCGCCGCCTTCGATCGGCTCAACTTTGAGCGTGCCAGCCTGCTGCGAGGGGTGATGGCCCAGAATCATGACGAACTAAAACCGATCTGGTTCGATGAGTACGGCTGGAACGCCGCGCCCGATAGCATCCCCCCCGCCCAACGCATCTGGGGGCAGGTCAGCCGCGAACAGCAGGCCACCTATACAGTGCAGGGCATCGAGGCGGCGGCGCAGCAGTGGGACTGGGCGGGGGTGTTCAACATCTGGTACTTCCGTCAGGTTGGCAATATCCCGCCCACCTCTGCCGAATACTACTTCGATATGGTCAACGTGGACTTCACCAAAGAGCCGGTCTATAGAGCAGTGCAAGTCGCCGCCAGCCGCTGGCTGGTGTCTGGCGGGGGCTACCACGAGGCGTTGAGCGGTGGGCTGCAGCCCAATGTCGCCTGGCCGCTGCGCTTCACCCCCCAGGCCAGCGGCGGCGTGTACCTGCAAGTTCCGGCGGCAGGTGCAACCAACCCTGAGAAACTTCGTCTTACCTTCGTGGGCAACAAGCTGGATCTGATTCTTTACGGCGATGTCGGCACTCTCTACCCCTTGCTCGATGGTGGCACAAATGGGCTGGCCGCCGACCTGCCCCACGATGCCAATGGCCCGTACATTCGCAGCGCGGCGAACAGCATCAGCCAGACGGTTACGGTGGTAAGTGGAATGAGCGACCAGTTGCCCATCCAGCCGCACGTGCTGACCTTGCAAGCGGCGGAGCCGGGCGCAGCGGGCGGGCTGAACGCCTATATCGTGGGTGCGGCGCGTTCCTACGTGCTATTCTACACGCTGACCGGCGGGCTAGCCTTGACCATGCTCGTCACGCTGCTCTACCTGCGGCACAGCCTGAAGCAGGCAACCGCATGAGGCCTAATCGCCTGCGCCCCCAGCTGCGCTACACTACCCTGACCGTCATCATTGCCTTCCTATTGCTGCTCGGCCTTGCTGCCACCGCCTTCGCCGATAACTACTTCAACGACGGCGTATCCTGGGGCGCGCGCCTGCCCGCCATCCCCAATGCCCGCGATCTCAACCCGCTGGGCATCAACACCTTCCTCGACCAGGAGGTAGACCGTGCCAACGTCTACCACAGCCTGAAGATGATCGCGGGCGGCGGCTTCCATTGGGTGCGCCAGGGCTTCGCCTGGAACGACATTGAGATTAGCGCGAAGGGCGATTTCACCGACACCCGCGACCCTGCCCATCCCAAATCCTCATGGGACAAGTATGATTTCATCGTTGACGAGGCCAACAAGCTCAACCTGGAGATTATCGCCCGCCTCGACTCCACCCCCGATTGGGCGCGTAGCCCTTGCGATGCCAACGGTCTACCTAACGCTTGCGACGACCTCAAGAAGTACACCAAAGGCCCGCCCACCAACTACAACGATTACGGCGATTTCGTCTACAATGTGGTCAGCCACTACAAGGGTAGGGTAAAGTATTTCCAAATCTGGAACGAGCCGAACCTGGAAGGCGAGTGGGGCGGCAAGCCAATCAACGCCGCCGACTTTACCCGCCTGCTGAAGATTGCTTACACCCGCGCCAAGCAGGCCAACCCCGACGCGGTCATCATCATGCCAGGCCTCGCCCCCACCGATGACAAGACTTACCCCGCCAACGAGAGCGACCTGCTCTACCTGCAGGATATGTACAACGCCGGAGCCAAGAATTATTTTGACATCGCCAGCGTGATGATCTACGGCTTCCAGGAACCGCCCACCACCCACCGCACCGAGTTCAACCGCTTCAACTTCAGCCGACCGATCCTCACCCACGAGCTGATGGTGAAGAATGGCGACGGCAACAAGCCGATCTGGGGCAGCGAGTACGCCTGGCTGGCGCTATCGCCGGGCATCAACTGGCCGCCCGACCCCCGCTACGGCAATCAGAAGTCGCTGTGGGGCGATGGGGTGGATGAGCAGACTCAGGGCGAATGGCTGAAGCAGGGATATGAGCGGGCGCGCAGCGACTGGCCCTGGATGGGAGTAATGAATGTCTGGAAGTTCCGCGACCCCATCAACACCCCCACCCAGCCCGCCAGTTGGTTCAGCATCGTCAACAACGACTTCAGCCCCCGCCCCGCCTTCATCACCCTGCGCGATTACTCGCGCACCGGCGCGTGGGGTACGGTTGCCGATGTGGGCGTACATACGGCGGATAGCGCCGCGATTACCTGGCAGGGCGACTGGAGTAAGGCGAATGGGGTGGCCGATGGCAAAAAGGGCGATCGCCTGACCATCGCCAGCATCGGCGATGGGCTGAGGCTAGCTACCAACGGGCCAGTGCATTATCAGATTGAGGGTGGCAACGGCAACGATGCCAGCCCCGGCAGTGATGGAACGGTAGACATCCCGTTCGACGCAGCGGCCTACAGCCACACCGTAACGGTGCAGGTGTTGGCCGACAACGCGCAGGTCGGGGGCTTCACCACCTACCGCAACCAACCCTTGATGCTAGCAGCAGGCATCCCCACCGCCTATGTCATCAGCAGCGTGGGGCTGGCGGTGGCCGCCTATCGGTTGCTGCCCTGGCTGGCCTGGCTGCTCGATCAGCTCTATCAATATTTGCTACTCGCACTCGGCTGGCTGGCGCTGAGATTGCGCCAGTTGGGGGCGATGCTACGCTGGCTGGGC
>JANXYP010000125.1 GCA_025355955.1 Chloroflexota bacterium | reverse complement strand
GGCGCGAGTATGGCGCACCCGGCTCTGTTTGGGACGGGGCGCAGGGGTAGCAGTATTCATACAATAATTGTACCATATCTGCGCCGCCTCGCCAAAATTGGGCTTGACAAACTCGCAAATACCTTAACTTGGCACTGATAGACTTACGGTTGTATAATCCAATGATATAGCAGCCGGGCCACAGGTGAGTACCTTCTTTGTTCGCTATTATTCCGCGCCGCGCAGATCGCGGTGGTATCATATCAATCGTGTGTCGTCAAATAATTTATCTCGTGCATCGATCTACTTTCTATTCCGATTGCGCCATTTTGCACACATCGCATTAATAGTTGGATGTTGGTTAACAAAAGTGGAAAATCAGCGCTATCCTTTTCGGGCTTTCGTCGTTATAAGATTTGGAGCTATATAGCTATCACAGCTTTCTTGTGTTCACACCGCCATACTGGAAGATGGCCCAGGCTGGACAGATGTGTATCGCCGGGCCAAACGCTCAAAGGAGTCGCCCAATGTCTCGCATCAAGAACCTGCTCTCTGTTATCGTTTGCCTGGCCGTGCTACTCACCAGCCTCACCCCGCTGACCCAGGCTGCTCCGGCCACTCCCCATATCAGTATGGATGCGGCGCTTGCCAACCTCACTAATCAACTCCCTCCTAATCCCCTTGCCACTCTGCCGCAATCGCCGCTGGCCCAGTGGCATAGCCTTACTCCTGCTAGCCCCAGCGACAGCAGCCCGCTGCCATTCGCGCAGCAGGATGGCGGCTATCTCCCCCATACAACTATATCAGCTGTAGCCTCGGCTAGTCAGGCGGCTGCCTTTGCTGCTGGGGCCGCTACCGCTAATGCAGGGGCGGCACTCCCTGCCCAGGCCAACGCGCCTATCATATCTACATCTGGCGCAGCAATTGTCGCCTCCTCTTATCAGGCATCCGCCAATCAGCAATCCACCACTGCCACCACGCCGCGTGATAGCGCGCCGCCCACCGCTGTCGCCCAGCTTGGCAGCCAGACATTCTATAATCGCCAGGTTCGCTCGACTGCCCCGGCCAATCCCCAGCCAATCTGTGGCACCGGCACCGGGCTCAAATTGTTTCCTGGCTACAGCGAGTGGGAGCCAGCAGGTGAGCAACCACCGCCTCCTTTTATGTTCTATAACCAGACCTTCCAATTCAACTATACTGGCGGCATGGCTACCCTATCCGCTTCATCAGGCGCGCTCATTCCCTTTGCTATAGATGATGAGATCAAACTCTACATCAACGGCCAGCCTGCTCTCGATATACCATCTAAAACTCGCGACATCCAGCCCATAGACATCAGTCCGCTTCTCAGCATCGGCAATAACGCTCTCGTTGTTCAGTTGTTTGACCTAATACCCCCTAAACGGGGCGGCAGCCCAGTCTATCTCGTCACCGCGCTGGGCAATGGCGGCGATACCGAGCCGCCAGTTGTCAGCAACCTCAACCCCTACCAGAATGGCAGCGGCAACATCGCGATCCAGGCAGATGTGACTGACGATACGGCAGTAGCCAGCGTCACCATCAACTGGGACAGTCAGCAATCGGGGATGACCAACTTTAGCGGCGCTACCTATGAGGCCGACATCTTCGGCCAGAGCCAGGGCGCGCACTACTTCTACATCACCGCCACCGACACCTGTGGCCTGGTGCGCCGCTATCCTACCTATGGCAGCTACAAGATGATCGTGGGAAGCACCAAAGGCTACGGTAATGTCACATGGTCATCATTTACCCACGAGCCGGTCAACACCCAGAACGGCAACTATCTGTTCCAGTATACCGATGCACATATTGACGGAGTTGGCATCCCGCTTGATCTCAGCCGCAGCTACAATGGTCTCAGCGTCTTTACCAGCACCATCGGCATTGGCTGGAACTTCAACTTCGATATGCACTCCAGAGCCTATCACAACCGCCTACTTACGGGCGCACAGGTGACGCTTGCCGATGGTCGCACCGTCAACTTTACCGGCAGCAGCTCCTGCTACACCCCGCCACCCGGCACCTTCGACACCCTCTGCCAGGAAGGTAATGGCCTCGTCCTGACCACTGCCCGCAGCCAGATCAGCTACCACTTCGACCAGAGTGGGCTACTGACCAGCGAGACCGACCCCAACGGCAACGCCATCACCTTCACCTACGCTGGCGGCCTGCTCCAGCAGATTACTGATACCGGCGGACGGCAGATTAGCTTCCAGTACGACAGCAACGGCCTGGTAAATCAGATCAACCTGCCTGCAGGCAAGACCTTGCACTATACCCACGACCCGAACGGCCTACTTACCAGTTTCACCGATGGCCGCGGCGGCACCGCCAATTATTCCTACAACGCCAACCAGCAGCTAACCACTATTACCACGCCACGCGGCAATACATATGTCAGCCAGCAGTACGACGACAAATGGCGGGTCATCGAGCAGCATAACGACCACGGTTGGCAGAACCGCTTCAGCTACGACGATGCCAGCCGCACCACCACGGTCACTGATGCCGAGGGTCACGCTACCGTCTATCACTACGACACGCTGGGACGCATCACCAGCGTTACCGATGCCCTCAATCAAACCGAGAGCTATACCTGGGATGCCAGCTTCAATCGCACCAGCCTGACTAACAGGCGCGGCCAGACCACCAGCTACCAGCACGACAATCGTGGCAACCTCACCCTCATCAGCGACCCACTCACCCACACGATCAGCGCCACCTACGCCAGCTTCAACAAGCCGCTCACCGTCACCGACCAGAACGGCAATACCACTACATACATCTATGACGGCAACCAGAATCTTGTCGAGGTGCGCGATGCCCTCGGCGGACGCACCACTTACCAGTACAACTCACGCGGCCAGGTAACGCGGATGGTGGATGCCCGCCAGAACCAGAACTATGCTATTACCTACCAGTACAATGCGGATGGCACCCGCCAGCAGATGACCACCCCTGATGGCACTACGCATTATAGCTACGACGCGCTGGGGCGGCGCATCGGCCTAATTGACCCCAACGGCAACAGCTACAGCTTCACCTTCGATGGCAACGATAACCTGACCGACATCCACGGCCCGCTGAACGCCCACTGGAGCTGGCAGTATGATGCCAACAACAATCTGGTCGCCGCAACGGATGCCGAGGTTGGCACCACTTTCTACATTTACGACAGCGCCGAGAATCTTATCACCATCACCAATCCGCTTAACTTCAGCAGCAGCTACACCTATGGCCCAATGAACGAACTTTTGAGCGGGACTGACGCTGAGGGGCGCATCACTACGTATAAGTATGATGCTTTGTATCGGCTCACCCGCAAGCTGATGCCTGAGAACGGCTCGCTTGGCTACACCTACAATCCCACCGACCAGATCACCGACATCACCGACGCGCTGGGCCGCGTCACCCATTACCAGTACGATATCGCTGACCGGCTCACCAGGGTTGTACTCAACTACCAACCCGCCCCGGCTGCCGACAGCCAGACCAATGTCACCACCAGCTATCAGCTAGACCCGGTGGGCAACGTCACTGCCCTCACCGACCCGAACGTCAATCTCACCAGCCTCAGCTATGATGCGCTCAACCGCCGCACCAGTACCGTAGATGCTATGGACGGACACACCGGCACTGCCTATGATGCGGTGGGGAATACGGTTACGCTAACCAATACGCGCGGCTACACCACAACCTGGCAGTACGAGGGGATGAACCGCGTCTCCACGATGCGCGACGCGCTAGGCGGGGCCACCAGCTACGCCTATGACGGGAACGGCAACCGCACCGACATCACCGACCCGCTGGGGGTTGTCACCCATATGGATTACAACGCGCTGAACTATCAGACCCGCAAGGTTGAGAACTATCTGCCCGGCCACCCCTCGGATAGCCAGACCAATGTTACCATGCTTTACACTCCCGACCGCGAAGGCCGCGTCACCGGCACCACCGACCCGCGTGGCTACCTCACCAGCATGAGCTACGATCGCGCCGGTCAACTTACCAGCATCACCGACCCGCACGGCGGCGGCACAATGAGTTTCGTCTACGACCATGTAGGCAACACTCATATCGTTACCGATCAGCGCGGCAACAGCGCAACCATGACCTACGATGGCCTCGACCGCATCACCAACTATGTCGAACGCGGTGGCGGGCAGTATAGCTATGCCTACGATCTGGTGGGCAACCTGACCGGCAGCACCAAACCGCGTGGCTACGCTACCAGTTACGCCTACAATGCAGTCAACCGCCTAATCACCGTCACCGATGCCACCCAGCACAGCGACCTTTATACCTACGATGCCAACGGCAACACCCTCAGCCACACCGACCGCAACGGCCACACTGCCACCATGACTTACGATCGCCTCAATCGTGTGCAAACCATGACCGATGCTGAGAACAACAGCACCGGCTACAGCTACGACCCGATGAGTAACCTCACCACGCTGCAGAACGCCAAGGGCAACCGCTATACCATGAGCTATGATGCGCTCGACCGCCCCATCACTTACAGCGACCCGCTGACCGACACCTGGAGCTACCAGTACAACCCGCTGGGTAAGCGCACCGCCGAGATCGCCCCTGATGGCGTGCTAACTGGCTACGCCTACGACCCGCTCTATCGCCTCAGCAGCGTCACCCTTAATCAGCGTAGCGGCCATCCTGCCGACAACCAGACCAACGTGACTTACCGCTATGGCTACGATGCCTCCAGCAACCTGGCCAGCGTCACTGATCCGCTGAACAATGTGTGGAGCTATCAGTACGATGGCCTCGACCGTCTCAGCAGCGAAAGCAATCCACTGAACAGCGCCTGGCAATATGGCTACGATGCCAATGGCAACCTGACCCACCGCGTGGATGCCAACGGCGCAACTACGAACTACACCTACAATGCCGACAACTATCTTACCAACATCGCCTACCCCAGCAGCCAGATCAGCTATGGCTACGATGCCAACCACAATCTTACCGCCATGACCGACCAGATCGGCAACAGCAGCTTCAGTTATGATCACCTGGATCGCCAAACCTCAGCGACCGACGCGCACGGTTACCAGCTGGGTTATGCCTACGATGCGGTTGGCAATCACACTGCCATCACCTACCCGGACTCTGGCACGGTGCAATACTCCTACCTACGCAACGACTGGCTGCACACCATGACCGACCCGGCGGGCGGGGTTGTCACCTATACCCGCGACCCGCTAGGCCAGGTGACCCAGATAGACAACCCCAACAGTACCCGCACCACCCAGAGCTACGATGCGGCCAACCGGCTCACCAGCCTCACAACCGTGCAACTGGGCGGCAGCAACAAGACCATCTACGCCGAGCAGAATACTTATGATGCGGTCGGCAGCCGCACCAGCACCAACTATACCTATGGCTGGCGGCAGCCGAGCAACGTCCAGCGCACCTTCACCAACGACCCGTTGCGCCGCCTCACCGCCGATAGTGACAGCGACGGCAGCTTTAGCACCTACACCTATGACGCGGCCAGCAATCGCACCAGCCTGGTGTCCAACCGCCAGGTGAACGGCAACCAGGGGCCGAACACTACCACCTACAGCTACAACGCCGCCAATCAATTGACCTCCGACTTGATGGTAGACGCACACAACAAGCAGACCCCCACTACTTATCGCTACGACAACAACGGCAATGTCATCAATATGGAGACGGGGGGGCCTCCAGGGCCGCCGGTGCAGGGCTTCAACTACGGCTACGATAACGAGAACCGCCTGACCTCGGCGCAAGCTTATCAGGGCCACGGGCAAGGAGTTAGCCAGAGCCACGGCCTGACTACGATGAGCTATGATGGGCTGGGTCGTCGCCTCGCCAAGACCTACACCAACCACGCTGCAGCCCAGCCCACAGCAGGGGCTGCCGCTGCGCCCGCCGACCAGCCGGGGACGACCAACTATGTGTTCGATGGAATGCAGCCGATTGCCGAGTACAGCATCCAGACTCCGCAGCGTGACGACTACTATCGTGGCGACCAAGGGCGCATCACCGCGCTGCAGCACTTCCCCAGCGGCACCCAGGGGCAGTGGTTCTGGTATGCCTATGATGGCCTCGGCAATGTCACCGGGTTGACCAAGCAGGCGGGGCAGTCCACCCACAACTATCGTTACGACTCCTTCGGGGTGATTGACCCAGGCCAGGGCAACTTCACCGACCCGCACAACCACTACACCTTCGGCGGGCAGTCGTGGGACGATAATATGGGGATGTACGAGTTTTACGCCCGCGCCTACGACCCGTCCACTGGCCGTTGGCAGCAGCAAGACCCTTACCAGGGCCAGATCAGCGACCCCCTCAGCCTACAGCGCTACGTCTACGTCGAGCAGAACGCTAGCAACAATACTGACTGGATGGGGTTCACGACGGTGATTTTCGTGCGGGGCATAAACCCTCCTTGGGTCCCTGATAATCAGATGGGCAAGGATAATGCTAATTATTGGCAGGATATTGTGGGCCAGTTTAAGGGTGATACACCCCAATACTTCTGCTATGGAGGAACAAGACTCAGCCCCACTCCTGAGTGCAAAGGAGACAACAGGCCGACAGCAACCCCAGTTGGTGAGGCTGCCGATCGTTTGAATTCAGCAATACAGTCGCTTACGGATCGCGACATCATCCTTGTTTCTCATAGCAAAGGCTCGAATGTGGTGGCCGCGTTCTTGGCCAATTACTACAAACGAAGCCAGTATGCTTGTGGCACGTTCCGTATTAGTGACTGGTATAGCTACGAAGGAGCAACTGGTCTCATGCAATCTGTTTTTGGATCAGCGGGGCTAGGCCTCGAATATAACCACATTGATCCTAAAGACTTCCCCAACTTGAAGATACACGACTACAGAAACGCGGGAGACGCGGTGGCATCGAATCTTCCTCTTCTTCTGTTGGGCCATCCAAGTCTGGCTGCGGGGGCGAGTTGCCTCAGCCCCGACTGCACCATCAGATATCCCCAACTCACTTTCGACCTAGAGAGCATAATCCTTAATCACGACGTAGACCCGGATAAAGCAGCGCAGAGGAGTCGGGCAGCTGCAAGGCAGAACATAGTAAATGTGTTCAATGCTGCTACGGGCTTCGCAAAAAGCACTGCAAACAGCATCTCAAACTACTTCAAGGAGCAGCTGCTGGACCCATCAACCTTCCGAATGGATACTGGTTGGTAACTAACATAAATCCATAGGTGAGTATACCCGACCTACCCACCTTCCGCGCCCGCCTGCGCGGGTATTGCAGAAGGCTGCATGGACAAGAGGCGGTGGCTGGCGAAAGCGGGCGGTGGCGCGCATCAGCGGGGCGAACGCGGTTTGCCCCCTACACCAGCATTGATGCTTACGATCGGTGGTGATACGCTTCACCATCCTGCCCTACCGCCATGCCGATCTACACCGTTACCTCAAAGGCGTGATATAATAGCCAGCAGCAGCGGCACAGCCGCCGCCGCTCCTGGCTAGATTATTACTTGCTGGCACTACGATCACAGTGGAGGTGGCGGCAGTGCGATCCTTGCTTAATGGTAGCATCTACAATATCTACGAACAGGGCGAAGGCGGGCCAACCCTTATCTTTCTGTATTACTTCGGCGGCTCATCGCGGGCCTGGCATGGGCGGTCCGGCGTTCGCTGCACATTCCTCGCACTGCCCAACTCCAATCCCGCCCATGCACTCAGTCAGGAAGAGGCAATGGCTGGGCTATCCATGCGACTAACACCCCGCTGCGATAGAAATAAAGAGCCAAGCAGCGTGATAGCCACCACCGCTAGCGTGGGCCGGGGCAGCGGTTGAGCGGAGGCGGTTGGCGAACGGTTGGGAGAAGCGAGGAGCGCGCGGCCTGGGGGCGGGCGGCCAGGGAGCGCGCAGGCAGGGGCAACGGGAGGGTGGAGGCGGGGGCGAGCAGCGGGGCAGGGTACGGAGCCACGCGGCCCGGGGTCGGGCAGGGAGGGCCGGTGCGGTGTGGTTGCCGGGGGTCGCGGGGTAGCGCGAAGGTGGGGCAAAGCGAGGCTGAAGGCAAGCGGAGCGCCAGGTATGGCTGCGGCAGATCCGAGGGGCTGGTGAAGGGGCGCGAAGGCGCACGCCAGCAGGGGCGGGTTGCCTGGGGCAGGGCAGTGGGCGAGGAGGAGCGGGGCGGAGGTCGCAGCAGGCGAGGCGACGTCGCGCAGCGCCTTGCCCGCGCTTCAGCAATCCTCCTGACCTACCCACCTCCTGCCCAGTCTGGCTATCCATGCGACTAACAACCCGCACCGATAGAACTAAAGAGGTTGGCGAGGCGGCCCGCGCTGCCGAGCCGCTAGCGTGGGCAGGGGCAAAGGGTGAGCGCAGGCGGTTGGCGAGCGGCGGGGGGGGGTGAGAAGCGATCGTTGCAGCTAGGGGCGAGGAAGGGCGCAGGCGGGCGCGGAGGAGCGCGAAGGTTGCGTAGATGTGCGAAGAGGGCGCGAAGGTGAGTGTGAAACCGAAAGAAAGAGGCGCGAACCAAAGCGATGCCAGCGAGGCAGACTGAGGCTAGGCGTACTTAGAGGGGGGTTACATGAGGGCGAAGAGGTGTGACAGCGCGAAAGCAGCTTGCCGCCAAGTGGGAATGAGGAAGAGTTGCCAGGTAGGTAACAATGGGTCGCTCAGCGTGACGTGCCACCAGCTCAAGCTATGAGTCGCTCACCCAGTTCCTCGACCCTACGATGCGGCGCTGGACGAGTTCCACCGCCAGAAGCTCGCCAATTCACACATAGCGACCAAAATCGTCAGGGGAGATGTGCAGATCACGAAAGATACGGTGCATCGTACCCTTCTTCAATTCCTTGTGCATTGGCACCGAGCTGCTAAACGTGCCTTCCGCCACTCTTCTGGTGACTGGCTCGTGGCTGCCCACCTGCGGATGACGAGTGCAACTAAAGTGCTTGAGCAAGATGTCAAGCATCTTCTTGCCTGAGATAACTGGCGACTTAGGCATAGAAAGGGAGGGTGAGGGTTTTAACCAGGCGAACGTCCGAAGGCTCAACCTCTTCGCCAAGTTGGCGAGAATAAGCAGCTTCAATCTCACGCACGCCATCAATCAAACTGTCGTGCGGGCGCGGCGCGAAGGCTGCTTCCAGGTTGGGGTGGCGCTCAAGATAAATCTGGGTCGCCTCCGACCAATCCTGAATTGCTTCCTCAAGATTGCTACCCTGGCCGACGGTGCCAAACTCGACACAATCAACCACATAATCCCCGTCCTCAGTGTACACGTTGAGCGTGATGGTGTGCAGCTTCGGCTGCTCGGTGGCAACTCCTTTAGCAAGTACCTTGCTCATCGCATAACTCTCCCTCTAGGTAACTGCCAATCAGGCTTTAATTATACCACCGACAACCCCCCATCGCAAAGTTGACTGTACGAGCCACCGATAGCTTGCCTCTGATCATTATTGCTAGATGCGCTAGGAGGGTGTACAGAGGCAGGCGAAGATGCGCGCTGGTGGGTGGCGCGGGCTTATCCAGGATTACCACCAAAATTGCACAGGTTTGGTAAGTTGGATGGTAAGGTATGTAGTATATAATGGTACTACCAAACTGATTTACTGGAGGTTGTCAGATGCAAGACTATCTCTGAACCC
>JANXYP010000119.1 GCA_025355955.1 Chloroflexota bacterium | reverse complement strand
GCGCCCAGCAACGTGATGAACGTCACTGGCAGCTTTACCAACACCGCTACCTTCACTGCTAACGGCGGCACCGTCTATATGAAGGGCAACAGCAACATCCACAATCTCAACTTGCTTGTACCAACCACCTTCAACAACCTGACCGTGGACACTAACTCGCTGCTAGTCGAGACCGTCTCCGCCCACAACGCCACCGTTGCTGGCACCCTCAGCAACCTCGGCACCATCCGTAAGACGCAGAGTGCCGCTGGCGGCGGCAACATAGACTATGGCCTTACCGCCGTCAGCATGAACGTGACCAACGTAGGCAGCCTCAGCAAAATCCAGGTTGACCGCGTTGACCGTAACCACCCCAACGCGCCGCCCAACATTCAGACCGGGCGCTATTGGGGCATCTCTCCAGGGTCGCTAGGCGACAACCCCAATGGGTTTAGTGGCACGGCGGACCTCACCCTGATCCACAACAACTTTCCCAATCCCCAAGCCTGCCAGTATACCGGCAGCGGCACGATCTGGGACTGCGCCGCCAACTCCTACACCAGCAGCACCGTGACCCGCGATGCGGTGGATGCCAATACCCTGATGAGTATATGGGCGGTTGGCTCAGCGGTACCCACTAACACCCCCTCCGCTACAGTGACCAATACACCGACCATTACCCCCACTGCAACTGCTACGCCCGGCCTACCCACCGCGATGCCCAGCGATACCGATACGCCCGGCCCCAGCCCCACGCCTAGCCCCACCCCCTGCGTTAACGTCGTCACCAACGGTGGATTCGAGAGCGGCGACCTTACTGGCTGGACGGTAAACGGTACCAGCCAGCCTCCGTTCGCCACCCAGTTCCCGTACAGTGGTAATTACTCGGCGGGAATTGGCGAGTTCGGCGCGGCACGATCTGGCAGCAACGGTGGGTTGCCCAGCGGTGCAGCCCCCATGTCCCGGCCTCAGGTCACTCCCGGTCCCAACGATAGCTCAATCTACCAGCAGATCAGTGTTCCCAATGGCAGCAGCACCTTGAGCTTCTGGTACTGGGGCAACACCAGTGAAGGACTGCCCAACGTCTACCAGGCAGTCTACATCGAAGACCCCATCAGCGGCACCATCCGCGCCACCGTGATGTACACTGCTAATAGCGCCAACACCTGGGAGAACGTCAACTTCGATATGAGCGCCTACCTAGGCCAGGATGTACGCATCGAGTTCCTGGTACACAATGGTGGTGTCAACCATGATACCTTTATGTACCTTGACGATGTTTCGGTGAGCGGGCCGTGCGTCACGCCCAGCGACACGCCGACTAACACGCCGACCAGCACCAGCACATCGACTAACACGCCAACCAGCACCAGCACGTCCACAGCTACGCCCGGCCTACCCACCGCGATACCCAGTGACACCTTTACCCCTAGCCCGACCCCCTGCTTCGAGGCAGTCACCAACGGTGGGTTCGAAACGGGCGACTTCACCGGCTGGACGGTAAACGGGACCAACCAGCCTCCGTTCGTAACCACCTTCCCCTACGCTGGCAATTACTCGGCGGCACTTGGCGACTTCGGCGGGGTACGATCTGGGAGCAAGGGCGGGTTGCCCAATGGCGCAGTTCCCTTGCCCAGGCCGGTAGTCACCCCCGGACCAAGCGATAGCTCGATCTACCAGCAGGTCAGTATCCCCAACGGCAGCAGCACTCTCAACTTCTGGTTCTGGGGCAGCACCAGCGAAAGCCTGCCCAACGTCTACCAGGCAGTCTACATCGAAGACCCCATCAGCGGCACCATCCGCGCCACGGTGATGTACACTGCCAATAACGATAATGCCTGGGAGAACGTCACCTATGACATGAGCGCCTTCCTCGGCCAGAACGTGCGTATAGAGTTCCGCGTACACAACGGTGGCAGCAACTTCGACACCTCTATGTATCTCGATGACGTGTCGGTAAGCGGCCCTTGCAGCACGCCCAGCTTCACACCGACCGAGACTGCCACCAATACCACGACCAGTACGCCCACCAACACCGCGACCAACACACCGACACTCACCAGCACGCCTACCAATACAGCGACCAGCACGCCGACGCGCACCAGCACGCCAACTAATACCGCGACCAACACGCCGACCAGTACCAATACGCCGACCAGCACCAGCACGTCCACAGCTACGGCAACTGCCACAACTGGCCTGCCCACCGCGATACCCACCGATACCGACACGCCCGGCCCCAGTCCCACCCCTAGCCCCACCCCCTGCGTCGATGCCGTCACCAACGGTGGGTTTGAGACGGGCAGCTTCCCGCCCTGGGTGGTCAACGGCACTGATTTCAGTCCAATAGTGTCCTCTTTCCCCCATAGCGGAACCTACTCTGCCGGAATTGGGGATATTCCGCAGCGATCAAGCGACAACAAATCATCGAACACCGGCGCGGCCCCGCTACCGCCACCTGTAGCCACACCAGGGCCAGGCGACAGCTCGATCTACCAATCGGTCAGTGTACCTAATGGCAACAGCGTCCTCAGTTTCTGGTTCTGGGGAAGCACCAGCGAAACCATCACCAATGTCTACCAGAATGCCTATATCGAGGATACCCAGGGCAACATCCTCGACACGGTGATGCACGTTGCCGATAATAACCACACCTGGGAACACGTCATCTACAATACGAGCCCCTTCAATGGTCAGGATATACGCATCGAACTCCTGGTACACAACGGTGGTGTCAACCACGATACTTTTATGTTCCTTGATGATGTGTCACTGACAGGGCCTTGCGGCACCCCCAGCAGTACGCCGACGCTAATCGCCACCAATACGCCCAGCAGCACACCGACGCTAATCGCCACCAACACGCCCAGCAGCACACCGACTAATACACCAACCCTTACCAATACACCAACCAACACACCGACTAGCACTCCGACTTTCACCAGCACCGCGACAAGCACCACCGTGCCACCGACCGCCAGCGCGACCAGCACCGCTGTGCCAGCCACCAGCACCGCAACCAACACCGCTGTGCCAGCCACCAACACGCCCACTGGAACGCTAGTGCCAGCCACCAACACCGCAACGGCCACGAATACTGACACTGCGACCCCGATACCACCGACCAACACGCCGACCGGCACCGCCACCAGCGTGCCGCCCAACCCCACGCCCACTGACTGCCCCAACCCGTTCGTGGACATTATCGGCAACGTCTTCTACGTCGCGATCCACTATCTCAGTTGCCGCGATGTTGTGCATGGAGTGGACTACATCCATTACGTGCCAGCAGGCACTTCGACCCGCGGTCAGTTCGCTAAAGTGGTTGTCCTCGGCTTCGGCAGGCCCCTCTACACTCCAACCAGCGGTCAGTCCTTCACCGATGTGCCGCCCAGCTACTTCGGCTACCTCTTCGTCGAAAGCGGCTATCACGATGGCATCCTGCAGGGTTACACCCCAGCGCAGTGTGCGGCGGTGAGCGCGATTTACCCTTGCTACCAACCGAACCGCTTCATCACTCGTGCCGAACTGACCAAGCTAGTCGTACTTGCCGCCGGGTTCGCACCTACTACTCCGCCCACCGGCCAGACCTTCACCGATGTGCCACCCGGCTACTGGGCCTATCCGTACATCGAGACTGCCTTTGCCCAGCACGTGGTGGGTGGCTACCCTGATCACACCTTCCGCCCCACGCAACCGATCCGCCGCGACGAGATGGCCCAAATCGTCTACAAGGGTAGCACCTCGCCCTCGCGCATCTGGCGTTATCAACCCTGAACCGTGCATAGCGCACAAACAACAGCGGCCCCGCAGCGTAAAGTTGCGGGGCCGTTGCTATTGGGTGTGATACAAGTTATGGGTAAATGCAGGGGCGGGCGGTGGCCTGCCCTGGTGAGGGCGCTAACCACCGTTTAATAGTAAGCACACCCGTTGCTACTCGGGCTGTTGCAAAGTCAGCCAGGGCGCAATTCTCATTGCGCCCCTACAAGCGCGAAACCCATGTAGGGGCGCGGATTTATCACGCCCACCCGTTTTTACACCCTCTCCAAACGTAATTGGCACAAGTAGGGGCGAACCGTTGTTCGCCCTGGCGCAATTTACTACCAATCCAGCGCATCGGGGCGGAAGCGGAACAGGCGGGCAGGCCGGTGCTTGCCGATCATGCGGGTGCGACCGGTATGCTCCAGCGGGCTGGGGTCGTCGGGACGAGGCGGGTCGCTGGGCTGCATCTTCTTGCGAAAGTTACGCTTGTCCAGCGGCTGGTGCAGAATAATCTCGTAAACCTTCTGCAACTCGGTCAGGCTGAACTCTGGCGGCAGCAGCGCGGCGGCGATGTTGGTGTAGGTGAGCTTGCCGCGCAGCCGCTTCAGCGCGTATTCGACGATTGCAGCATGGTCGAAGGCAAGTGGTGGCAGGTCATAGACACTGAACCAACCCACGTCGCTGGTGTCGGTGCTAGCCTGCAACTGCTGGTCGCGCAGCATCGCCCCGCTAACCAGCGCGAAATAGGCAACGGTGATCACACGGGTGCGCGGGTCGCGGTCAGGTGCGCCGAAGGTGTAGAGTTGTTCGAGGTAGACATTGTGCAGGCCAGTCTCCTCGGCCAGTTTGCGGCGGGCTGCATCGAGCAAGTCTTCATCCATACGCACAAAGCCGCCCGGTATCGCCCACATTCCCGCATAGGGTGGTTCGCCACGCTGCACCAACAACGCTTTCAGGTCGTTGCCCTGGATGCTGAGGATTACTACATCCACCGTCACTGAGGGGCGGGGATAACGGCTGGCATCGTAATCGGGTGGCGCTAGCGCGGTGGCACGCTTCTCTTCTTCGCTCATCTATTCTCCTATGTGTGACTCTGACACCATTTTACGACAATGAGGGGGCAATGTCAAAGTTTGTCGCTGCTATTTTATCAGACTAGGCAAGCAAGTCGAGGACTGAGGTACGAGGATTGAGGACTGAGGGATGAGCAGAGCACAAGCGAAACTCCCCTCCCGGCGGGAGGGGCTGGGGGTGGGTCCGCACCACGCAGCAAGGCTGGTTGAATGAACCTCAGGTTGGGAATGATGGTATAGGCAGCATGAACCGAACACCCTACCAATCCGAAGACAAAGTGCTGATTGAGCGCTATCGTGGCCCAGCACTTGCGACGATTCGCACCCGCCCAGCGCGGCGCAGCCTGGCGCATCTGCGGGCGCTTGCAGCCGATGACGATGCTGGGCTGCCGACGCGCAACGCGCTAACCTGGCTATGGGGAGTGATTGGCTATCCGCTGAGTCGGTTCGTCAAGGTAGGGATACTTCTACCTTTGATCGTTGCAACTATGTTTTTCGGTATCAGCTTTGCAATGGAGATCCAAGCTGTACCGCGTATGTACTGTCATATTGATTGCTATATGCAACGCCATACCGTTCATCCGAAATTGCCTCATCCTTACCTCGATCAGATAAATGCCCTTGCCGGGCCAGAAATATTGCTAGGCGTAATTGTGCTATTGCTCCTTCTGGGCTTGGTATTTAAGCGACGCGGCGCACGGTACGCCTCGTTCCCGCCCACGCACTCGTTTGCGGTCGCCCAATATTGGGGCAGCAACGATATTGCTGGCACCTGGGTTGGGCAGCGTGAACCGATCGACCCTGCGCCGTAGCTTGCTATTGCACCCCTGTGCTATAATCATAGCATGAATACCCAGCCGCGACTACAAGAGGAGCAGCAGCCCGAGCCGCCCGACCATCAACAGGTGATCATCGAGCAGTATCGCGGACCGCTGCTGGATCAGCTGCGTGAGCGGGAAGTGGAGGCAAATCTTCTGCCGCTGACGGATGAACCGCCGATTGCTTACGAGGATGAGCAACCCATCCGACAGTCGGCGGCAGAACGAATGTTGATCTGGCTGATGGTACAGTTGCTGAACGTGCGCGACCGGGTGAGAGGCGGCTGGCACTGGCTTACCAGGCCACTTCGCACGACTGATACCATACTCAACTGGGCGCGGGTGGGCATCCTAGTGCAAGTGATCAGCATACTGCTCTGGTTCGTTCCACCGCTGATTTGGGGCCGGTTTGTATTTTCCCCCACCTTGTGGTTCAGGGTAGCAGCAATCTGCTTCTATTTCGCGGGTCTGTTCAACAGTACCAGAGCCTTGATTAGCTACCACCGCTCACAGCAGCCGCGCATGGTGTTGGTTCTGGGCCTGATCGGGAATATTCTGCTTGTCTACCTCATCATGGCCTCTGTTGGAGGTTTCAGGTAAAGGAGCGCCAACTTGCTGAACCCTAAAGATATGGCTGATCCAGAACCCGAACACAATCTGCACCCACCTGACCACCAGCCGGTGATCATCGAGCAGTATCGCGGGCCGCTGCTGTCGGGGAGTTCTGCAGACAAAGTTAAGCCAGCAGTATATGCAGAGCGAACGATTGGCCCCAGCGACTCTCAAACCGTACCCCGATACCAGCTAAGGCTAAGTCGGCAGATGTCTATTCGTCGTAGGATAGAATCACCTTTTTATCAGGTAGCTGATGCTTTTCGCAGCAATGACCCGGCATTGAACCTTGCTAAACGTAGCTAGGGTAGAGCGTTTCTGGTGATAACCTCGATTCTGGTACTGTGGATAGCTTCTATTGCGTCTCAATGGGGACATCTGTATAGTGCAATTCCGCAGGTAATCGCAATAACTCTCTCAGTTGTACCAGTGACTATAGCTACGTTTGCCTTCGCGTTTACATTGTTCAGCCCTTATTTGGTTGTAGCAGGAGCAATTGACGCAATCAGAGGCTGGCAATGGGCGCAGCACACAACCCAAACACAGCAGGCACGGCGATACGCATTGGCAGGAATGGTACTAAACGTGATACTTATAGCTATAATAGCTTGTTTTCTCTGGTCGCATCTGGTTAGTTTCTTCTCTATGGTAGGATCTTCGTAGTTCCAACCGATAAACAATCTTATAATCTTGCACCCTTATCCCCCGCTGGGTTATACTATCCCTATGGGCGAACTGGCGGTGGAAGCAAAAGCAGAAGGGCAGGCGCGGAGCGTTAGCGGCAGGCTAGGGTTGGTAGCTGCCCTGATGCTGGTCACGTTTCTGGCCGCGCTCGACATTGCGGTGGTGACTACCGCGATGCCGACGATTATCGGGCAACTGGGCGGCTTCGAGTTGTACGCCTGGGCGGTCTCCGCCTATCTGCTGACCAGCACGGTGAGCGTGCCGATCTACGGGCGGCTAGCCGATGTCTATGGCCGCAAGCCGCTGCTGCTGATCGCCATCGGCGTGTTCCTGTTCGGCTCGATGCTGTGCGGGCTGGCTGGCAATATGGGGTTGTTCATCTTCTTCCGTGCGGTGCAGGGCATAGGTGCGGGCGGCGTGCTGCCGATGACAATGACGATCATCGGCGACAGCTTCGACGCGCAGACGAGGGCGCGCATTTCTGGGCTTTTCAGCACGGCGTGGAGCGGAGCGGCCCTGCTTGGTCCACTGGTAGGCGGCACCCTGGTGCTGATCAGCTGGCGGCTGATATTTTATGTGAATGTGCCACTGCTGCTACTCGCTGCCTGGTTGGTCTGGCGCGGTTTGCGCGAACCAAAGCTAGCTCGCCGTCAGGGGCAGGTCGACTACGCGGGTGCGGCAACCCTCACCATCGGGGTCAGCGCCCTGCTGCTGCTCACCGTGATTGCGGGCGGGGCAAAGGGAATACCCGGCTGGTTGGCATGGCCGACGGCGGTGGTTAGCATCGTCTTCCTCGCCATGTTCATCACGGTGGAGCGTCGCAGCGCCGCACCGCTGCTGCCGCTCGGCCTGTTTCGCAGGCGGCTGCTACTAATCGCGGCGCTGATGTCTTTCGCCTTTGGCATCATCCTCTTCGCCTGCGACACTTACATCCCCTTGTACGTTCAGGGTGTACGCAGCGGCGACGCGCTGCTGGCTGGGCTGGCGCTCACCCCCATCTCGCTTGGCTGGCTGGTGGGCGCAACCCTCTGCGGCAGGCTGCTGATGCGTATCGGCTACCGCGACACCCTCCTTTATGGCGCAGGGCTGATCGTGATGGGTGTGCTGCTGCTGGCGGGGATGCCCATGGCGAGCGTCTGGTGGTACGTCGTTGCTCTTACGTTGATACTCGGCCTGGGCATGGGCATGGCGACCACGGCGCTGCTGATTGCGGTGCAGGACAGTGTGGAATACGATGGACGCGGGGTAACTACCGCCCTCACCCAGTTCGCCAGCAACATGGGCGGGGCATTGGGGGTGGCCCTGCTCGGCGTGGCGCTCAACACCACTCTCAGCCAGCAAACTACCCGCCTGGCCAGTGTGGAGGCGCAGTATGCCAGGCAGATTGCCAGCTTCAACAGCGCTAACGACCTGCTCGACCCTGCCCGCCGCATTGCGCTCAACGCCGACTTGCTCGGCGCGCTGCAAGGTGCGCTGGGCCACGCGCTGCAGGTTGTCTACATCGGGGTGCTGCTAGTTGCTGCCGCACATCTATGCGTCGCGCTTTTCTTCCCCACGCTCAAGCCAATCAGCAAATCCGAACCCTAATCCAGGGTTGTAACATTTGTTTACAGCCATCTAACCGCCCGTTCACACAAACAGCCGCAGCGGGTTCGGGTTTCCATGTGCATTTCATCACAAGTGTTGTATAATATAGTGATTTAGCAGGTGAGGCGTAATAACTCATAGAAAAAGCCTTGATCAATCCCCTCCCGCTGGGAGGGGTTGGGGTGGGTAGTATATTAGGGGGGACGATGTCCATTCTACGCAATAAATGGATTTTGGCGCTGGTGGCGCTGGTAATTGTGGCGGGGGTGATCATGCTCAACCCGCTGGGTATCGGCAAGGCGACCGCACCAACCTATCTCACGGAAAAGGTGCAGCGCAGCAACCTGGTTGCTTCAGTGAACAGCAGCGGCAGCGTGCAACCGGCTGCTGATGTAAATCTAACCTTCCAGAGCAGCGGGCCAGTGCAGAGCATCCTGGCGCATAATGGCGACGAGGTGATGACTGGCACGGTGCTGGCGCAACTCAATACCGACGACCTCAAGCTACTGCGGGAGCAGTCGCAGGCTAATCTGAACCAGGCGAAGGCCAATCTCGACAAGGTGAAGGCGGGGCCAGGCGCAAAGGACATTGCCAACGCCCAGTCCGCGCTCGACTCGGCCAGGGCCAGCCTCGACAAGGTGAAGAATGGCAGCGCCACCGCCTCCGATGTTGCCGCCGCACAGTCGCAGCTAGATTCCGCCCGCGCCAACCTTGCCAATGTCAAAGCGGGGGCGACCAGGCAGGATATTGCTGCCTCGCAGGCCCAGGTGGACCAGGCCAATGCCAATCTCGCTAAAGCGAAGGTGGGGGCGACCACGCAGGATATTGCTGCCGCCAGCGCCTCAGTGCGCCAGGCGCAGGCCAGCCTCGACAAACTAAAGCAGCCGCCCAACGCCTCCGATTTGCAGGCGGCGCAGACGGCGCTCGATGCGGCCAAAGCGCAGCAGGCCAAGGTAAAGGCGGGGGCGGATACCAGCGTCCTCAGCGCGGCGCAGGCTAAGGTGGATCAGGCGCAAAGCAACCTCGACAGCACCAAGGCCAACTACGCCTCACAGAAGCAGGATGCCCAGATCGCGATTGACCAGGCCGCCAATGTGGTGCGCAACGCTCAGGACAACCTCACCAACGTCTACAACCAGACCCACGACACTAATGGCAATTTCAAGTCTGACCCGCCAGGGCATAGCGGCTACTATGAGGAGCTATACAGCCAGGCGCAGCGCACCGAGCAGGATGCCGAGGGCGGGCTAACCAAAGCCCGCACCGCGCTAGATAGCATCAAACAGCAGGAGATTGATGCGGTCAATACGGCACAAACATCGCTCGGCGATGCTAAGACCGCGCTGACGCAACTCCAGGCCGGGCCGACTCCCTCCGATCTGGCCCAGGCGCAGTCGGCAGTGGATCAGGCGCAGGCTAGCCTCGACAAACTGAAACGCGGCGCATCGGTGCAGGATCTGGCGGGGGCGCAGGCGGCGGTAGACCAGGCGCAGGCCAACCTCGACAAACTGAAGGCGGGGCCGACCGCAGCAGACATCGCGGCAGCGCAGGCCGCAGTGGATCAGGCCAAAGCCAATCTTGCCAAAGTCAAGGAAGGGCCAACCCAGGCCAGCATTGCCGCCGCTCAAGCCCAGGTAGACCAGGCGGTTGCCAGTCTCAATAAAGTGAAGCAGGGTGGTGCCGCCGACGATGTGGCCCAGGCCCAGGCGTTGGTGGATCAGGCGCAGAACACCCTTGCCGACCTCAAGGCAGGCGCTAAGCCAGAGGACATCGCGGCAGCGCAGGCCCAGGTAGATCAGGCGCAAGCAAGCTTCGACCAGGCTCAGTTGCACCTCGACAACGCCACGTTGACCGCGCCATTCCAGGGCGTAATCGTCAACGTGCCGCTTACCGTGGGGCAGAACGTCGGCGCTGGCACAGTGGCGATGAACATGATTGACAACCGCGAGTACCATATTGACGTAAACGTGAATGAGAGCGACATCGCCGGGGTGAAGAAGGGTGCGGCGGTGAGCATTACCTTCGACGCACTGCCCAACGCGGTGCCGATTAGCGGCACGGTCAAGTTCGTTTCGCCCAAGGGCAGCACCCAGGCGGGCAATGTGATCTCCTACCTCGTCACTATCGTGATTCACGGCCAACCCGACAACTCCGGTATGAGGGCGGGGCTGACTGCCAACACCGCGATCGTGACCGCGCAGAAGAGCAGCGTGCTGGTTATCCCCAACCGGCTAGTGCGTACCGAGGGCAATGACAACGTTGTCTACGTGCTGAAAGGCCAGCAGGCGGTGCGTACTCTTATCCAACTGGGCCTATCCAACGACGATAACAGCGAGATATTGAGCGGGCTAAACGAGGGCGACCTGATCATTACCAACCCGCCAGCGGCGCGGCAGAGTACCGCCAAGATCGGCGGCGGCTGATGATCGTTGTCAAGGATCTGGTTAAAACCTACAAGATGGGCGATCTAGAAGTCAATGCGCTGCGCGGGGTCAGCTTTACGATCGAGCCTGGCGAACTGGTAGCGATCATGGGGCCATCGGGCAGCGGCAAAAGCACGCTGATGAACATTCTTGGCTGCCTGGACATCCCCACCAGCGGCGATTACTACCTCGATGACAAGGAAGTGTCGAAGCTGAAGGATGATGAGCTTGCCGATGTGCGTAACCACAAGATCGGGTTCGTCTTCCAGCAGTTTAACCTGTTGCCGCGCACCGAAGCGTTGCGTAACGTGGAGATGCCGATGCTCTACTCCGGCAGCAACGACGGCAAGCGGCGGCAGCGGGCGCTCGATGCGCTAGCCGCCGTCGGCCTCAGCGACCGTATCCACCACAAACCTTCCGAGCTATCCGGCGGGCAGCAACAGCGCGTCGCCATCGCCCGCGCCCTCGTCACCAACCCCACCATCATCCTCGCCGACGAACCGACCGGCAACCTGGACAGCAAGGCCAGCGCTGAAGTGATGGCGATCTTCCAGCGGTTGAACATCGAGCAGGGCATTACCGTCATCTTCGTCACCCACGAGCCGGACATCGCCGCTTTCACCCGTCGCATCATCCGCATCCGCGACGGGCTAATCGCCAGCGATGTGCCAGTCGCCGAGCAGCAGATGGCTTATCAGCCAAGCCCCAAAGCAGAGCAGAGCGAGCTTATCGCCAGCCAGGCAAAGGAGTAGACAATGGACGAGCAGAAACGTGGCAGCATGAGTGATGGCTATCTCCCTCCCGATCACATTGATGAAGACTTCGAGGAAGAGTTTGACGACTACTACACCAATGAAGATAGTGACGAGGATGGTAGCGATAGCGCCGCGAAGACCAACGCACCAGTCTATACCGAGTAAACAAAGTATTGATGGATGTTGCTTAGTTTCCCCTCCCCTCGGGAGGGGTAGGGGTGGGTGATTGCAGTGCGATGTAGACCCACCCCCAGCCCCTCCCGGCGGGAGGGGAGAACATCAGAACTTTGTTTGCCAGGTACTCATGCCCTCAAGGAGATTAGCCGTGAACGTAATTGAAACAACTCGTATTGCTCTGGGGGCGCTGGCTTCCAACAAGCTCCGCGCCATACTGACCATGCTGGGCATCATCATCGGCGTGGCGGCGGTGATTGCCCTGATGGCAGTGGGTAAGGGCGCGCAGCAGAAGCTGACCGATCAGGTGGGTGGGCTGGGTAGCAATCTGGTTATCGTCATCCCCGGAAACCAGAACCAGACTAGCGCGACTAATGTGGCAAAGAACAGCGGGGTGCTGACCCTCGACGATGCCAACGCCTTTGCCCGCAACGCCAACACGCCGCACATCACCATGGTCGCGCCGCAGAGTAACGGCAGCGCCCAGGTGGCCTACGGCAAGAAGGATATCAAGACCACCATCGTTGGCACCAGCCCGGAATACGCGCAGGTGCGTAACCTGAACGTTCCCGACGGCCAGGGCCAGTGGTTCACCCGCAAAGATGTGGACACCCGCGCCAACGTTGCGATGATCGGCCCCGACACCGCCGACTCGCTATTCAACGGCGCTGACCCAGTGGGCCACAACATTCGCATCAACGGCCTGGTCTACCGTGTGGTCGGCGAGGTGGAGCGCAAGGGTGGCAGCCCGTTCGGCTCGACCGATGGCTATGTCTACATTCCGATCACCAATATGCAGACCAAACTGTTCGCCGCACGCTACTGGGGTATCTACGGACGCAGCATCGGCGCGCTGAATGTTGCCGTGGATGATGCTAGCAACGTGCAGCCTACCATCGAGAGCGTTACTCAGGTGCTGCGCCAGCGTCACAGAATCCTACGCCAGCAAGACGACTTCACCGTGTTTAGCCAGGCCGATATCCTCGGCTTCCTCACCACCCTCACCACTATCCTCACCCTATTCCTCGGCGCAATCGCCGGTATCTCGCTGCTAGTGGGCGGCATCGGCATTATGAACATCATGCTGGTCAGCGTCACCGAGCGCACCCGCGAGATCGGGCTACGCAAGGCGGTGGGCGCGAAGCGGCGCGACATCCTCACCCAGTTCCTGGTCGAAGCCATCGTCCTCAGTGTGATCGGCGGGCTGATCGGCATTGCGCTCGGCTCCTTGATCGGCAAGGGCGTGGAACTGAGCGGCATCATCGCTCCGCAGGTGACGGCTGACGCAATCGCCCTGGCGGTTGGCTTCAGCATCGCGGTCGGCCTCTTCTTCGGCATCTACCCCGCGCAACGCGCCTCCAAGCTGAACCCGATTGATGCGCTGCGCTATGAGTAGAGGAGTACGAGGGATGATGTGTGCAAAGGCCCGCTATGTTTGACGCACGGTTGCCAAAGTGATATAATTAAGGCGTATTCCGGTATGTCTTTTGATATGTTTAAAGGGGGTTCAGATGTCGAACATCAACCTTGCTGAAAGTTTCATCACCGCTAAGGAGATACAGCGGGACTTCGCCAGCATCGCTGATCGAGTTCAGGATGGTGAACAGCTAGTTGTCACCCGCAAGGGTCATCCCGCCCTGGTAATGGTAAACGTTCAGGATTATGAGGCAATGCAGGAAGCACTGGATGTTGCCGCTCATGTTTGGCTGGCAGACGAAGCGCAAGCCCGTGCTGATCGAGGTGAGGCATTGACCGGAGAGCAGTTCATCACCTGGCTACAGGCGAAAACTGGCGCGGTTGTAGACTTTGAGAAGGAAGATCCAGCAGACTACCTTGAAATGGATGACAACGATGCCGAAGCTAATCGTTGACACCTTTGTACAAGCCGAAGCAGAAGTGGCAATTAATTATCTTCGCAGCAGAGGTGGAAACGAGGAGAAAGTGCAACAGTTGGGTGCGGCACTGCAATTCGCAACCTATGTAATCGGCAAGAATCCCTGGCGAGGTCGTGCTATCGAAGATATGCCCAAGCACTACCGACAGATAAGAACCAAGGACTTCCCATACATCTTCAGCTTTCGTTACAATGAGAAGAAAGATACGTGCTTGTCTATCTACTACGTCATGCTGCACAACGCCCATACTCTGCCGCCACTCACAGACGCAGAGCAGCAGAGGCGGCGAAGCGGATGGGCGCGTAGATACAGCGAGAGCGCACCAACAGGTGCGCCCTCATGCTTTTCCCCTTACTACAGCTGCTTTCGGTCTAGCTGACCCGATGGCGCTGCATCAGGCTAGACAATCCCAAAATCAGCCCCAGCAGCGCAATCGCCCAGCAAACCAGCCACAACCAACCGCCGTAGCCAGATGAGGGTGTACTCGGCGCTATGTTGATGTTATCGTAGGTCAGCAGCAGTGCGGGCGCAAGGCCCAGTCCCAGCAGCGCCGCCCATACGTTCCTGGTTGCCACCTGCTTGATGCTGTAGAGCACCAGCGCCGCTCCCGCCAGCACAAGGGCTATGCCAAGCGAGAAAATCGTGGTTAGCCCCAGCCCGATCGCCGCGCCAGTAACGAACCAGTAAATGATTGATTTCCACATATTCTTACCACCTTTCCTCCTTCATTATATAGTAATCTGGCCGCAGATAGCAAATAGGCTCTGCCACCCCATAAGAACACGCAATTACCTTCATCCCTTACCCTTGGTTACTCATACCTGCCCTTGCGGTGCAGTTCATCGTCTTGCGGTGGTAAGTGCGTGCAGAGGCCCGTCCTGCTGCCTTGCACCAATGCCCGATGCAAGTAATCAAGTGTGACGTAGGGGCGGATGGCGTTCGCCCCGCTGTAACCCATCAATGCCCAGTGTAACCCTCAACCTTAGCCTTACTAACGACGGACATGATGCGGGGGCAAACGGGCGAACACCATCCGCCCCTACCTCAGCATACGTTGCTGACGATGAGCATGGTGCGGGGGAAAGTTGGCGAACGCGATCCGCCCCTACGATCTTAAAACTGTGAACTGCACCTCTGCCCTTGCGCTGGCCCGCGCCCTGCTCTATAATCAGCACTAGCAAACTTTAGAGGGAGGGCAGCGACAATGGCGACGCAATATGCGATCGGCGTGGATGTAGGTGGCACCAAGATAATATCAGGAGTGGTAGACTGCGCTAGCGGCAAGGTGGTCAGCAGCGCAAAGCTGGCAAGCCCGATGCAGGGCGCAGACGCGCTGGTGGCCGCCATCGAGCAGGCGATTACGCAGGCGCGGGCGGCAGCGCCTCCCGAAATCGGTGCAGCGGTGCGCGGCATCGGCATCGGTCTGGCTGGGCAGGTGGATGTGTCAAATGGCATCCTGCGGCTGGGGCCAAACCTGGCGGGCGGAGTGACCAACGTGCCGCTAACCGCACCGCTGACCAAGCAGTTCAACCTACCGATTGTGCTGGGTAACGACGTGCA
>JANXYP010000118.1 GCA_025355955.1 Chloroflexota bacterium | reverse complement strand
GTTAGAGTGCCGACGCTGTTGCTCAGGGTGAAGTTCTTGGTCAGGGTGCCGCCTTCCGGCACGACCATGCTGTATTGATGGGCGTTGGCATAGCTGCCACCCACCGGCGCATAGGCAACCATATTGAGGCCAGTACCGGCTGGCACGCTGCCTGAGTAGTTGCCGCTGCTGTTGGTGGTAAGTATCAAATTGTTGATGAACACCGAGACGTTGGCGATGCCACTGCCCCCGCTGTCTGTTACCCGCCCATTGACGGTGCCGTTTAGCGGCGTTGCCCGTACCCCACTGCTAGTAAGCAACAGCGCCAGAGCCAGCACGACCGCGCTGGTGGTTCCAATCTTCCTCATCATATCCCCCTCTAATTATTGCCTGCTACCAGGCAAGCGTGAGCCGCCCGCCCCTATGTGCAGATGTGCTACCAGTATACCTACGTTAGCCACGGTTGGCAATGGTACTTTTCGGCGGGGCGTTGACAAGGGCGCGGCCACTCTCCTATAATACAATCGAAATCTGCGCGAAGAGGCGGCTGGCATACATATTGCTTGCCCTTATCCACACAACCGAAATCACGAATATACGAATAGGAGATAAACATGGCGGACAAGAAGACCAACAAGAAGGAACTGAAGGCGCTAGCAGAGCTGATCAAGGGCGTGAATATGGGTATCACCGCCTACGATGTGGCCGCCGAGGAGGTTGCAGACGGCAAACTGCGTAAGCAGTACGCCAGCTTCCGCCACACCCATGAGCGCCAGTTGCGCCATTTGCAGGCGCTTTACGAGCAGCGGGGCGGCGATCTCGACAATCTGAGTCAACACTCACCACTGGAAGTTATACCTGTCTTTAAGCAGAAGGCGACTGGGCCGCTGCCCAGCTACAAGTCGGCGGATGACACCCTACGTGGCGAGGGTATGGGCATCAAGTCGATCACCGACCATATCGGCGATGTGGACGATGACGCTGCCGATGTGCTGGCGAAACATCTGCAAGAGAATCAGGAAATCGTGCAATGGCTGCACAACTACAGCAAGGGCGCTGAGGAGCCGCACGGCGGCGGCCTACCCGCGCCGCTGCTTCTAATTGTCGGCCTAATTGCCGCCTTCGTCATATTTCTGCTGCGTGATCAGGATGAGGATGACGATGACGACATTTTGCGTGAAGAATACCTCGCACCAGTACAGGGGTAAGGCTTAAAGGGAAAGTATGGCTGACGAAACCCAGGCACACAGCACGGCGGTAGATATCGCCCACATTCTCAACGAGATTGGCGATATGCTGGAGATCAAGGGCGAGTCGAGCTTCAAGACTCGTGCTTATCGTCGTGCCGCCGATGCGCTGCTCAACCTGCCCGCCGACCTCACCGAGGTTTGGCGGGCAGGGCGGTTGAAAGACATCCCCGGCGTGGGCGACGCGATTGCGGGCAAGATTGACGAGCTGATGCGTACCGGCAAGTTGGCCTTCCACGAGCGGCTGATCGCCGAGGTGCCACCCGGCCTGATTGCCATGACCCGCATCCCCGAAGTTGGCCCCCGCACCGCGCTCACGCTATATCAGAAGCTGGGCGTTACTGGCCTGGGCGATCTCGAGGCGGCTGCCCGTGAGGGGAGGGTGCGTACCGTCCCTGGCCTGGGCGCGAAGATGGAACAGCGCATCATCCTCGGTATCGAGACACTGCGCCGCGCCTCTGACCGCCTACCCATCGGCACGGTGCTGCCGGTGGTGCGCGAACTACTCGCCATGCTCAGGGCTACTGTTCCCGACATTACTCACATCGAAGTGGCAGGCAGCCTGCGCCGCCGCCAGCCGACGATTGGCGATATTGACATCCTGGTAACCGCCGCCCACCCCCTCAGCGTGGTGCAGGCGTTCGCTGCGTTGCCCCAGGCTGCCGAGATTATCAGCGAGGGTGATACCAAGGGCAGCATCCGCCTGCGTAACGGGATGCGCGTCGACTTGATGGTGCTGGAACCGACCCGCTATGGTTCGCTGCTGCAGCACTTCACCGGCAGCCGTCAGCACAACATCGACCTGCGAAACTATGCGCTGCATCGTGGCTATATGATCAACGAGTACGGTCTGACCCCAGTCGACCGCGAACACCAGGCCACTGGCGAAACCATCCTCTGCGCCACCGAAGCAGAGGTCTATGGCACCCTGGGTCTGCCCCTCATCCCGCCGGAGATACGCGAGGCGAGTGGCGAAATCGAGGCGGCCATCGCTGGCACGCTGCCCAATCTGGTCACGGTCGATGACCTACGCGGTGACTTGCACCTGCACAGCGACTGGTCAGATGGGGTCAAGACTATCGAGCAGATGGCCCGCGCTGCCGCTGACCTGGGCTATAAGTATGCCAACCTGACCGATCACAGCGCCAGCCTGTTCGTCGCCAATGGATTGACCATTGCGCGGGTGCGGCAGCAGACCGAGATAATCAAGCAATTGAACGCTCAGTTTCAGGCTGAGGGGTTGAACTTCCGCCTGCTACACGGCTGCGAGATGGAAATCAAACTGGATGGCAGCCTCGACTATCCCGATGAGGTGCTGGCCGAACTAGATGTGGTGGTTGCTAGTGTTCACGTCGGGCTGCGCCAGCCGCGTGAGCAAGTCACTGCCCGCATGGTGGGCGCAATGCGTAACCCCAATGTGGACATTATCGCCCACCCCAGCGGGCGCTTGCTCGGCCAGCGCGAACCCGCTGACCTAGACTTCGAGCAGGTGATTGCCACCGCCGCCGAAACCGGCACCTGTCTGGAGATAAACGGTTCGCCCGACCGCCTCGACCTTGATCCGCAGTACGTGCGCTGGGGGGTGCAGGCGGGTGTGATGTTTACCATAGACAGCGATGCTCACCACCCCGATGCCTACCGCCTCGATGCCGAGCTGGGCGTAGCGATGGCCCGCCGTGGCTGGGCCGAACCGCGCCACATCCTCAATACCCGTCCGCTCGACGAGTTGCTGGCCTATATTGACGAAGCAAATAAGCGGAAGATAAAACTAACCAATCGATTAAGTTCAACAGAGAAGCGGATAAAACGGAATGGTTGGCGCAGGAGCGGCATTGATGCGCTTCAACAGGGCGGGCCACCGCCCGCCCCTACGCCAGCATTGTCAGCTTGCGATGGTCATTGATGCGCTTCAACAGGGCGGGCCACCGCCCCTGCACCAGCATTGTCAGCTTGCGATGAGCATTGATGCGCTTCAACAGGGCGGGCCACCAGCCGCCCCTACGCCAGCATTATCAGCTTGCGATGGGCATTGATGAGCTTCAACAGGGCGTATGCTATACGCCCCTACGCCAGCATTGTCAGCTTGCGATGGGTCAACGTTACCCCTCACCCGGCCTCTCCCACAAGGGGAGAGGGGAAATGCCACTCAGCACTCAGCTTAATTCATATCACTCAGCACTCCGCACTCGTCGCAGGCGCAACGGGGTATTCCTGTTCGCCGTAGATGCGAAGCGGTTCGCGGCTAGTAACTAGCAGCTTCAGGCGCGGGGCGGCGGGGAGTAGCTCGGCGAGGGTGGGAGCCGTATCCAATGCGTTGTCGAAGCCGTCGAGTAGCAGCAGGATTTGGCGTTCGCTCAGGTATGCCTTGAGATGGTCGAGCGAGTTCATGTCGGATTCGTCGGCTACTTCTAGCGTTGAGCCGATCGCGGGCAAGATCTGCGCGGGGTCGCTGACATTGGCAAGAGGGATGAACCATACGCCGTCCTCGTACTCGTCGAGTAGAGCGTGGGCTAGTTGGAGGCCGAGTGCGGTTTTGCCCACGTCTGCTGGCCCGGTCAGAGTCAGGAGGCGCATTTCGGGGCGGCGGAGCAGCGCAACTAGCGTGGCTAGCTCCTGCTCCCTGCCGCCGAGGAGTGAAGCGGGCGTGGGCAGGTTATTGCGGTGCAGGTTGCGCGTCTTCAGCGGGGGAAACTGGTCGGGTAGGCCGTCAGCGAGTAGCTGGTAGATGCGCTCCGGCTGGGGCAACTCCTTGAGCCGATGTTCGCCCAGATCGCGCAAACTAACGCCATCCGGCAAGCGGCCCACCAGCGCGTCCGCCGCCGCCTGCGAAAGCAGCGTCTGCCCACCATAACCCGCCACAATCAGGACGGCTAGCTTGCTGACGATCGGTCCAACGTAGCCGCCGCTGGAAGGCATGGCTGCGCCGCGGTGCAGCGCCATTCGCGCCCGCAGTGGGCTGGTGGCCCAGGGTTCGTGGTGCAGCGCCAGTTGCGCGTCTAGTGCAGCGGCAAGGGCTGCATCAGCCGCGCCGAACACCGTCCAGTAGGCATCGCCGATGGTCTGAAATACGTGGCCGTTGTGTGCCGCCACCGCCTCGGCGATAATCTGGTTGTGGCGTTCAAGCGCGGCGGGCATTGCGGTGGGGTACTGCTCCCACATTCGGGTGCTGCCCTCGATGTCGGTGAATAGGAACGTCAGCGTCCCGCGTGGCAGATCGGCCATCACTCCTCCCTACTCAGCGCGTAGTCAATCGCCAGCTCCATGCTCATAGCCCTACCAGTTGCCCAGGCATGGGCAAAGGCATCATCATCGAGCAGGGCGCGAGTAGCGGCCAGGTCCTGTTCGTACTCGGGGCGAAGCGAACGGGGCAGTGGCGTGGCAATCGCCTCGCGCAAAGCCTCGGATGCGCCGAGCAGCTGGGCGGCGGGTTCGCCCTGCCCGCCAGTCGCCGCTAGCTTGGCGAGGTGCTCCAGGGCATTGACAATCTCCCGCTTTACCCCCAACTGTTGCAGTAGGCGCACCGATACCGCGAACAGGTCAAAGCTACGGGTGTAATCGCCCTGCGCGGCGGCAACCTGGGCCAGATTGTTGTTGGTGCGGGCGATACCCAGCTTGTCGCCCATCGCCTGCCGAATCGCCAACGCTTCATCCAGCAGTGCGCTGGCGCGTTCATAATCTCCCCTCTTCATTGCCATATCGCCCATGTTGTTCAGGGTGAAGGAGATGTTCTGACGATCGCCCAATTCACGGTGGATCTTCAGGCTCTCCTCGTGGTTCACCCACGCTCCAGCTGTATCACCCTGCTCTATTTTGATTACTCCGAGGTTATCAAGCAGCCGGGCGGTGCTACGTTGATCGCCAAGTTCGCGGCTGATCACCAGAGCTTCGGCCTGCAACCGAGCGCAGGTTGCCACATTACCGCGATAAAAGGCAGCGCGGCCCAACCCTTGCAACGAGGTAGCCACTCCCGCTTTATACCCCACTTCGCGGCTGAGGGTGAGGCACTCATCGTAGTAGGTGGAGGCAGTCGCTTCATCACCATGGCTGGAAGCGAGGGATCCCTTATGTGCTAGCAGCATGGCAATGGTTCGCTTGTCGCCCACCTCTCGCGCAATCGTCACTCCTTCGTCAATCAACGCTAGGGCAGTGTCATAGTCACCCTGATTGATTGCCAATGCTGCTGCGCCATCTAGCGCCTGCGCCCGCCGCAGGTTGGCTGGAGCTGGCCCGGCAAGGGTAGCCTGAAGCAGTCTTCGCCCTTCGCTCAAATATCCGTGTACCTCCCAGAAGGGCCATAGCGCGCCACCCAGGCGCAATGCCAGTTGCATCTCCTCATATTCCAGCGACCAGTTGATCGCCGCCCGCAGGTTGTCATGCTCCTGCTCTAGCCTTGTCAGCCATTCACGATAGTGCGGGCCACTTACCTGCGGCCCAGCTTGCTCGGCGAACATAGCGTAGTAGTTGGCATGGCGCTGACGTAGCGCGGCTTCTTCGCCGCTGGCGACCAACTTCTGGCGGGCATACTCACGAATGGCGTTGGGCATCCCAAGCCGTTCGCTTTCGTTCAGCTTTTCCAGTGCATATTCGCGGATGGTTTCCAGCATTGCAAAGCGAGGTTCGTTCTCGCCCTGGCCCGGCTCCTGTATGGGGGATGGTGTAACAACCAGCAGCAGGCTCTTGTCGGCCAGTGAGGACAGCAACTCAAGGACTGAGGGTTTTGGATTTGGGATTTGGGATTTTGGAGGAGGAGTTGTTTCTAGTGTCGCGTCGCCCTCATCCAACCCAAAATCCGAAATCGGCAATCCAAAATCGGCGCAGATCACCTCGGCGGCGACCACGGTGAAGCCACCGACGAACACCGCCAGGCGAGTGAATAGCTGTTGCTCGGCGGGAGTGAGCAGATCGTAGCTCCAGTCAATCATCCCCCGCAGACTCTGCTGGCGTGCGCTGCGGTCGCGGGCGGTGCTAATGAGAAGGGTCAGGCGATTATCCAGCCGTATCAGCATCTCAACGGGGCTAAACATCTTGATGCGCGCAGCGGCCAGTTCAATCGCCAGGGGTAGCCCATCGAGGCGGGCGCAAATCTCGGCCACTGCGGCTGCGTTATGCGTGGTAAGGGCAAAGTCGATGCGAGTCGCCTGCGCCCGCTGCACGAACAAGGCTACCGCCGCGTAGTCGGCCAGCGCCGCAGCAGGTGGCAGATGGCTGAGATCGGGCAGGGCCAGGGGCGGCACCAGGTACTCATGCTCGGCGGGCAGGTGCAGCGCCTCGCGGCTGCTGACCAGCAGCTTCAGCGCGGGCGCGGCAGCAAGTAGTTCGTCCAGCAGCGGCGCAGCGGCCACCACCTGCTCGAAGTTGTCCAGCACCAGCAGCAGTTGCCGTTCACTCAGGTAATCTTTCAGACTATCGGTCAGCGAAGCGCCTGCCCGCTCCTTCAGCCCCAGGGTCTGAGCTATGGTCGAGGCCACCAGTTGGGCATCATTGATTGCCGCTAGCGGCACGAACCATGCGCCGTCGGCGTACTCATCGAGCAGGTTGGCTGCCACCTGGATGCTGAGGCGGGTCTTGCCACTGCCACCCGTGCCTAGCAGCGTTACCAGGCGCACTTGCGGCTGACGCAGCAGGGTGGCGACGGCGCGCTGCTCCTGCTGCCGCCCGATGAACGAGGTGGACTGCGCGGGCAGATTAGTGGGGCGGGCATCGAGCGACTTCAGCGGAGGAAAGTCGGCAGGCAGGTCGGCTGCGAGTAGCTGATAGATATGCTGTGGCGACAAGTCGCGCAGGCGACGTTCGCCCAGGTCACGGGCTGTTACATTAGCGGGCAACTGTTTGGCTACCAGCTTGAAGGTGGTGGCGGAGAGCAGTATCTGGCCGGGGTGGGCAACCACTAGCATCCGAGCCAGCCGGTTGAGCGTTGGTGGGCCGAAGTATTCACTGCCACGCACCTCGGCAGGGCCGCTGTGCAGCGCGACCCGTACTGCCAGCCGCCGCTCACCCCAGGGTTTAGTTGCAAAGCCACGCTGCACCGCCAGCGCCGCGCCCAGCGCCTCATCCGCCGTGTCAAACGCAGCGCAGACGCTGTCGCCGAGGTGCTGGAAGATGTGGCCGTGGTTGCCCTTGACTGCGGCTTCGATGATCGCGTCGTGGTGGGCCAGTGCGAGGGGCATCGCCTCTGGCTGCTGCTCCCACAATACGGCGCTGCCTTCCAGGTTGGTAAAGAGGAAATTAACTTCGCCTTGCGACAATTCGGACACGTCTGCGCTCCCCACGTTCACTACTTTGCATTCCTACCCAAAGCATCCCTCCCCAAAGGGGGAGGCAAGCAGGAGGAGCGCAACGTATGGCTCACTCCCGCCTGCTCTATTTTATGACTGGGCGGCGGGCGCGTCAAGTTCACCAGGGCGGGCCACCACCCGCCCCTACGTTGCCCAGGCTCAGGGCGGGCCACCGCCCACCGCTACATTGCCCAGAGCCAGGGCGGGCCATCGCCCACCCTACGTTTACTACATTTACCTATGCCGCAAATCGACGGCGATCATCTGCGCCGCCAGCCCGCCCGATAGAGTGACCAGCGGCACACCGCCGCCGGGGTGGGCGCTGCCGCCCGCGAAGTAGAGCCGCTTGATGTCGCGGGCGCGGATCGGCGGGCGCATGAACGCCGCCAGCCGCGCATTCGACGATAGCCCGTAAATCGCGCCTCGCCACGCGCCGTAGCGCCTCTGCAAATCCATTGGCGTGATCATCTGCTCGTACTCGATGTCGCTGGTGAAGTCCAGCCCGAACTCGCGTAGCCGCGCCAGGATCAGGTCACGGTAAGCCTGCTTGTACTCATCCCACCAATCACCCGCGGTCTCATCGCTCAAGTAAGGCGCGTTGACCAGGATGAAGATGTTTTCGCAGCCTGGCGGAGCCTGGGTTGGGTCGCTTTTGCTGGTGATGGCGACATAGATAGTCGGCTGCTGGGCGGGCCGCCGTTGCGCGAAGATGGCCGCGAACTCGGCGTGATAATCGCGGCTGAAGAAAATGTTGTGGTGCGCCAACTGCTCGATTTTGCGCCGCACCCCCAGCAGAATGACGAAGCCGGAGCAGGACGGCTCGACGTGTGCCAGCCGCCGCGCATTGTAAGCTCGCTGTGCTGCTGCGGGGACGAGGTGGCTATAGCTGTGCAGCACATCCACGTTGGAGAGCGTGGCCCTTGCCCGCACCCTACGCCCGTCGGCCAGCCGCACCCCTCGCGCCCGCCCCTGCACAACCATCACCTCATCCACCGCCGTGTTGGTGCAAATCTCCGCGCCCATCTCCTCGGCCAGCGTTGCCATCGATCTTGCGATTTGATAGATACCGCCCGCCACATACCAGCCGCCGAAGCTATACTCCACGTATGGGATGACGCAAAGAGTGGCGGGCGCTTGATAGGGTGATGAGCCATTGTAGGTGGCGTAGCGGTCGAACAGTTGGCGCACCCGCGTATCTTGGAAGTAGCCACTGACCGCCTGGTGCATGGTGCGAAACGGGTCAATCCGCAGCGGGTCGAGCGGGGCGCGCAGCAGGGCGCGTAGCAAATCGGCTGGCTCCAGGCTGCCATAGATAAAGGTTTTTGCGGTGCGTTGGTAGATCTGTTGGGCATGGGCAATGAAGCGGGGATATGCGGCGGCATCGTCTTCATTCAACAGCGCGAGGCCCGCCTGCATCTTCGTCATGTCGCTTGCCGCGTCCAGGGTTGCACCATCGGGCCAGAAGTAGCGGCAGAGTGGCTGCAGTGGGGTAATAGTCAGGTAATCCTCTAGCCGCCGCCCACACGCCGCAAAGTGCGCGGCCAGTACGTGAGGCATGGTCAGCAGGCTAGGGCCGGTGTCGAACTGGTATCCCGCCGCGGTTACCCGGTTCATCTTACCGCCCACCAACAGATTCTGCTCGAACACGCCCACTGTGAAGCCGCGCCGCGCCAACTGCGCCGCTGCTGCCAGCCCACCAATGCCCGCCCCAATAATCGCTGCATCCAGGTCGGCCACGCTTAATCTCCTCGTCGCGCATCTGCACTGTGTGTACCGTGAAGAAGGTGTCTGAACACACTAGTCAAACCAAAAATTGTGGCTAGTGCAACGCATTTGGGGTCTGGGGGGTCACGTGCTTGCATACATGACCAGGGCGATCAACGGCTCGCCCCTACTAAACGCTTGCTCCGCTAGAACGTGATGCCCACACCAGGCGTATCCCCATCTTTGGCATGACTTTGAGGTGACTGATGTTACCGACAATTAGATCTCTTCTCAGGCACTTTCTCATTATACGATGCGAGGTGGACAGCGTCAACCTGGCCGAGACACCAAAAGCCCCAAACCCAAATGGGTCGGGGCGGATTTTATCGCATTGCTAGATCGTCTGTTTGTTGGCGATAGCAGCAATCTTTGTGCCACTAGCATTTGCTATTTACCCCCAATCTGTGATAAAATCGGCACATGGTATTGACACCTTATTGGGCAAGATAACTTACACGAAGGGGGCCGACCTGATGGAGCTTAGTAACGATATGGGCATGGAGATGAACACGACGATGCGGGTGTCGCCTACCCTGATCGCCGTGAACCAGATACTCGCGCTTTCTTCGATGGAGTTGCAGCAGCTAATCAAAGAGGAGATTGATCAGAATCCCGCCCTCGAGCTTAACGAGAAGCCAACCTGTAACACCTGCGGCGAAGTGCTGCACGGCAGCTACTGCGCCAATTGTCAAAAGCGGCCAGATGCCGCCCAGACTGAGGCCAACATCAGCGACTTCAGTGGCTACCGCGATTACGACGACTATACGATGGGTTATGGAGGTAGCACCAGCTACAACGACGATGAAGAGTTTGACCCCATGACCCTGGTGGCTGCCGAAGCCGGGATGATGGAGCGATTGTTGAGCGACCTATATGCCTCCATCCCGCGACAGCAGCGCGATATCGCCGACTACCTGATGGGCAGCCTCGACCAGCGCGGCTTCCTCTCTACCACCACGGCTGCCATCGCCCGCGCCATTGAGGTTGACGAGGCGGAGGTGGAGAGCGTGCTGATCCAGCTTCAGCGACTCGGTCCGCCGGGGGTAGGGGCGCGCGATGTACGCGAGTGCCTGCTGCTGCAGCTGGACTATATCGCCGAGCTAGCCACCGATCAGGAGACCACTCACCCTGCACTCAATCCCATCGTACGCCAAATCGTCAGCGAATACTTGACCGAGCTGGGCGAACACAAGTATGGTTACATCGCGCAACGGCTGGGTATCAGCAACGAGGCAGTAGCCGAGGCCCGCGATATTATCAAGGAATCCCTGGCCCCCTTCCCGGTGATTGACGCTGCCGACATTCAGAGTTGGGGCAGTCGCAGCAAGGCGCAGTATGTGCAACCCGATGTGATCATCCGCGATGACGAGGGCAAGCTGCAGGTCGAGGTCATCGAGTCGCAGCGCTTCTTCCTGCGTATCAACCCACTATACGGCCAGTTGTCTGGCGAACTACGCAGCCCCAGTCGTGGCTTCTCCGATGATGAGAAGAAGCACATCCAACAGTACGTCTCCCGCGCCCGGATGTTTATGTCAAATATCAACCAGCGCCGCGAAACGATGGCGAAGATCGCCCGCTGCCTGTTGGAGTGCCAGGATGGCTTCATTCGCCATGGGGTGCGCTCACTCAAACCACTTACCCGCGCCCAGGTTGCGGAGATGACCAGCCTGCACGAGTCGACCGTCAGCCGCGCTACGGCGGGCAAGTTCGTGATGCTGCCCAATCGCCAGGTTATCCCCTTCTCCGACTTCTTCACCGCCAGCCTCAGCACCCGCGATGTAATCAAGGAGATCGTGACCAAGGAGATGCATAGCGGCAAGCCGCTAACTGACCGCGAAATCGTAGTTCGTCTCAAGCGCGAGGGAATCCGCGTCGCCCGCCGCACCGTCGCCAAGTATCGCAGCCAGATGGGGATACTGCCCAGCACCCTGCGTTGAATGTAGCACCCGTAGCGGCAAAAAGCCCCCAGCAGGGTTTGGAATCCTGAACCCATAGGCATCAAACTGAGAAAGTAGGGGATGCGCTTGGGCGATCTGGGGGTTCAGCCCCCAGAGGCTCAAGCGCATCAATGCCCATTGTATGCAACCCGCTGACGGCTCGGCCAGGCTCGGGGTGCGGCAAACCCGCAGCATTGAAGCAGGGCAGCAGCTGTGGGCTGAACCCCCAGACCCCCACAGAGCCATCACCATTAGGCACAAATCAGCAGGATGTGGGCGGCTGTTGCCTTAGCTTGATGCCTATGGGGTTTAGGATCCTGAACCGTGGCATCCAGGTTGGAGACAGGAATCCGATAGGCAAAAAGCCCCCAGCGGGGGTTTGAGGGAGAAATGCCGAACTGTACCAGCGCTGAAGCTGGCGTAATACAAATAGCATGGGCGATCTCACCGAAAAATCTTCATAATGTTCTGACCTATCTGTCCCAGCAGTTCGAGCAGGTAGGGCGCGGCCCAGGCCAGCAGCAGTACGAAACTGAGCCAGCGGAACCAGGGTCGCTGCATCGGGTTGACATACCCGTTGTGGCGGGGGCGACCATATTCGTCCACGCTGGCGTTGGCGGCGGCCATGTCGGGGTCTTCGTAATGCGTGGTGGGCAGCCAGGGTAGTTCGGATTGTGGCGGTCGCTCCATCTCGTTGAAGCTGCCGCCCACATCTGCCGTCGCGCCTGCTTCGCTTTGCTTTGCATCGGTAATCGGGCTGCCGTTGTGGTAGAAATCAACCACGTCGCGGGCGCGCTCCACGTCGCGAGCCTGTACCCAGATGTCGCGGGCCACCCACGAGTTGTTGATGAACTGCCCATTGTCCACCGCCGCATTGAGCTTGATCAGGGCCGGGACACCGGCATCGGCTAGCTGGC
>JANXYP010000084.1 GCA_025355955.1 Chloroflexota bacterium | reverse complement strand
GACAATGGTCTGGCCCGCATCCTCATCTTCGGTGGCATTCAGCACATGGATGGTGTAACTGCGCTGGAGTACGCCCGCTCTCGCCACCAGGATAGCGACCTGGGCCGTAACAAGCGCCAGCAGCAGGTGTTGCTGGCAATCAAGGAGCGCGGTCTGGACATCTTCAACACCCTGTCGAATATTGATACACTGTTGGGCAACCTGCGTGACAGCATTCGCACCGACCTCAGTCCCGATCAGATTATCTCGTTGTTTGCGCTAGCCCCCTCCATCCCCAACGGTAACATCACCCAGGCGGGCATCGCGGGTGATATGGTGACGGAGACGATCATGTCCGATAGCGGCGCGGATGTGCTGATGCCCAACTGGGACAAGATCCGCCCGCTGGTGGCTCAGATATTCGGTGGCAACAGCGTCACTTTGGAAGCCGCCCGCATCAAGGTGCTGAACGGCACCAAGACTAGCGGGCTGGCAACCCATATCGCCCAAATGTTGAGCGACAAGGGCTTCAAGGTGATTGGCACCGACAATGACAACAACAGCGCCCACCCCACCACCACGATTATTGACTACGGCAATAAGTCGTTCACCGATGGCGAACTTGCCAAAGCGCTAGGCCTCGACCCCAGCATCGTACAGCACGCCACCAACGGCCCGCCCGATGCCGATATAGTGGTGATCATGGGCGACGACAAAGCTACCGCCGTGCAGTAATCAGCTTTGAGTTTTGAGTGCCTCATGTCCCCAGCAAAGGCTGTCTGGGCAATCAAGCAAACCCAATCTGCAATCTGCAATATACAATCTTAGGAGCGGTTACGCAGGGCGAACAACGGTTCGCCCCTACAGATGGCAGCACCTTTGTGGCAACTGCGTAAGTCCTAAATCTGCAATCCCTACCGTGCGGCGCGGGCCTTGTCGTGCTTCTCCTCGCGCTCACGCTGCCCATCCAGGTCAATCTCCGCCTCCCACTTGGCGCGCATCTCCTGCTCCTTCTCCAACTGGGCGCGGCGGTAGTTGTCGCCGATCTCCGCCAGCCGATCCTGCACCGAAGTGCGTGTATCCTCGCCGCTGGCGGGGGCGAGCAGCATCGCAGTCGCCACCCCGATGCCCGCACCAATGCCAATGCCCAGGGTGAAGCGTATTAGTTTACCGAACATAATTCCTCCTTCGGAAGTTTTGAGTTTTGAGTTGAAGTATGATGCTGTGTAGCTCTAGGCTGCAGCCATCGCTAGTTCGGTCTTAGCTGAGTCTTCCTTATCCTGGAAGATGGTGACGTGAACTAGATGTAGTGGGATATTAGCTGGCTGAGAGCGCAATTGGTGCAGTTGATGCACGGTTTCCGCACTGAGCAGGTCAACCCCGCAGTTACGGCAGCTGATCATTGGCACGTTCTCGATTACCACCAGGTTTTCGCCCAACCCATATGCGAGGGGAGTACGGCGAATATAAGCGCCTTCTTGTCCGCAATTATCACAGGTCATAATCTTTCTCCCTCCCCTCCCGCTGGGAGAGGAGTTTTGCTTTTACTCAGCACTCAGCACTCAGCACTCAGCACTGACGCTAGTCCCGCTTGCGGCTGCGAACCTCTTCAACCATCCGCTCAATCATCGCGTCGAGGGGCTGTGCGCCAAGGTCTTCGCCGCTGCGTAGCCGCACCGCCACCGCGTTCGCCGCCATCTCCTTGTCGCCGATTATAAGCATATACGGCACTTTCTGCAACTGCGCGTCGCGGATCTTCGACTGCATCCGCTCCTTGCGGTCGTCAATCTCGATGCGGAGACCGGCAGCCTGCAGCTTCTCGCCCACCTCGCGGGCGTAGTCGCCGTGCTTCAGGTCGCTGATGGGAATAAGTACCGCCTGCACCGGCGCAAGCCACATCGGGAACGCGCCCGCATAATGCTCAATCAGCATCGCCATGGTGCGCTCGGTTGCACCAGTGACGGCGCGGTGCAACACCACTGGGCGATGCGGCTGGCCGTCCTCGCCGATGTACTCCATGTTGAAGCGGCTCGGCTGCACCATATCCACCTGGATGGTACTCAGTTGCCACTCCCTACCAAGCACGTCGCGTACCATCAGATCCATCTTCGGGCCGTAGAAGGCGGCCTCGCCCTCCACCGCCACATACTGGATGCCCATCTTGTCCATTACCTCGCGCAGCGTGTTCTCCGCCTGCTCCCACACCTCGCTCTCGCCGTACTTGTTGGCGTTGTTGGGGTCGTGCAGGCTAAGGCGCAGCCAGTAATCGTGCAGGCCATAGGTGTCCAGCACCTCGCGGATGATGTTCAGCGCCCGCTCGAACTCCGCGCCCACCTGGTCGAAGCGGCAGATGACGTGGGCATCGTCCTGAGTCAGACTACGAACCCGCGCCAGACCCAGCAGTTGCCCACTGCGTTCGTAGCGATACAGGGTGGTGAACTCGGCGTAGCGGATGGGCAGTTCGCGGTAGCTACGCAGGCTCGACTTGTATAGCACGAAGTGGTGCGGACAATTCATCGGCTTCAGCGCATAGGACTCTTCGGGATCGTCGGGGTCTTCCATCAAGGGGAACATTGAGTCCTTATAGTGTTCCAGATGACCGGATTGCAGGTATAGCTCCTTGCGGCCAATCGTGCCGGTACGCACGTGCGAGTAGCCGTAGCGGGTCTGCACTTCGCGCACATACTTCTCCATCTCGTTGCGGATCGCCTCGCCTTTGGGCAGGAACAGGGGCAGACCAGGGCCAACCAGGTCGCTGATGATGAACAAACCCAGTTCCTTACCCAGCTTGCGATGGTCGCGCCGCTTGGCTTCCTCCAGGCGGAAGAGGTATTGGTCAAGCTCTTCCTGCGTCGGCCAGGCAGTGCCGTAGATGCGCTGCAGCATGGGGCGATGCTCGTCGCCGCGCCAGTACGCCCCCGCCAGGCTCATCAGC
>JANXYP010000058.1 GCA_025355955.1 Chloroflexota bacterium | reverse complement strand
GACAGCCCGCTGCTGACCGCCAGGAGGCCAATAATCAACAAGATGTTGCGGGCCGAACGCATAATCATCGCACGGAAGATGTATTTAAGCACTGAAGCCCCCTTTGACATTATGTTCGTTGCATCTCAGCATCATCCAGGTGACGCAGCCGCTTAATCTCCTCGTCACGCTGAATGATCAGCTGCTCCGTGCAGCTTACCCCAAACTTGTGGTAAACTCCACGCCGGTATGTCTCGGCGGTGGGTGGTTTGACCCCCCATCTCCCTAGCTATTTCCTTCACGCTCATACCCAACAGCATCAGGTTGTACGCCTGCCACTCACGTGGACTCAACTTTTTCAGCGGCTCCCGCATAGTGCGCCCCTATATATACTATACCTCAATCCCCCAAAAGGTTCGGGGTCTGGCCGCCGCAATTTCTCGCCATGTGTAGCCAGTATACCACCGACAAAGACTATAGGCAAGGTGAGCGATAGTACGTCAAACAATCTAATCTATTGGTGGGGGCTAGCGCTGCTCTGGCATCACGCTAATTAGCTGTTGGTGGTGCAGGAAAGGCAAACTGCGACCCTACGTCGACTCCATAATGTGTCACACACGATTGGCTGTGTTTTTCTTGTTGAACATCCTGCTAAACGGTTATAATACGAAGGTGTTGAGGCTGAAGCGCAAGGCAAGCATAATGAGCATCTTCATGATGAAGAGCGCCTAAGTTAAAGCATGGCCCAGCTCTTGCTTCTACCTTGCTAACTTTAGTGCCTTGCAGCGAGGAGACTTTATGGAACGAGTGCTAATCACTGGCGGTAGCGGCTTTGTCGGCAGTAATCTGGCCGCCAGCCTGCTGGCCGATGGCGCAATTGTTACCCTCTACGATAATCTCAGCCGAGTTGGCACCGAGCATAATCTGGCCTGGTTGCAAAGCAGCTACGACGAGACTCAGCTATCCTACATCAATGGTGATGTGCGCGATGCCTACCTGCTGGCCGAGGTGGTGCGTGGTGGCAACTACGATACCATATTCCACTTCGCCGCGCAGGTGGCGGTGACTACCTCGTTGGCCGACCCGCGTAGCGATTTCGAGGTCAACGCGGGCGGCACATTCAACCTGCTGGAGGCGGTACGCTGCGCCCCGCGACGGCGCACTGATCCGCCGCCAGCGGTCTTCTTCACCAGCACTAACAAGGTCTATGGCGCGCTGGAGCAGCTTGCGGTGGAGCAACGCGGCAGCCGCTACGCCTACCGCGACTGCGTGGGGGTGGACGAAAGCTGCCCGCTCAACTTCCACTCGCCCTACGGTTGCTCGAAGGGGGCGGCCGATCAGTATGTGCTCGACTACGCTCGCATCTACGACCTGCCCACAGTGGTGTTTCGGATGTCGTGCATCTACGGCACCCGCCAGTTTGGCAATGAGGATCAGGGTTGGCTCGCCCACTTCGTTATTGCCACGCTGCAGAATTGCCCCATCACCATCTACGGCAACGGCAAGCAGGTGCGTGATGTGCTGTTCATAGACGACCTGGTGCGTGCCTTCCGCCTGGCCCGCGAAAATATAAATATTACCGCTGGGCAGGTCTACAACATCGGTGGTGGCGCGGCCAACGCCATTGCAATCTGGACTGAGCTTGGCCCACTGCTGCACGAACTGCACGGCAGCCTGCCACCGATTACTTACGATGAGTGGCGGCCCGGCGACCAACCCATCTACGTGAGCAACAGCGCCAAAGCCGCCCGCGATTTCGGCTGGCAGCCGACTATTGGGGTGCGCGAAGGGGTTTCCCACCTGTACGATTGGGCGAAGGGTTTTTTCAGTTGAAGGGTTAAGGATTAAAGATTAAAGAGGGGGCGCATCCGAAGATGCGCCCCCAGTCCTTATACCAATATCTATGACTAACTCCCCCTACGCTGGCGACAATGCCAACCACACCCATCCCCCATCGGCTGGCGATTCGCCCACCTCCCTGCCTAGCGGCGAACCGACCGTGGCGCAGCGGCAGCGCCGTTATCGCAACGAGCCGCCCGATCCCAACACCCCCCTTGCGGTGGCGCTGGTAGGCATCGGTTGTGGCCTCGTCGGGCTGGCTGCTTCGTTCTTCGCCTGCGCGTTTGTGTTGACCCTGATTGGTGGTATAATGGGCATCAACGCGCTGGCGACGCGCAAGACTAGCGACAACCCCGGTTTCGTTTCCCTGGTCGCCATCGTTGCCCTGCTGATGGTATTTGTGGATGTGGCGGTGATGGCCTTCCACTTCAGCCATATGGAATGAGCCGGAGCGAGCGCCACCCATCCCAACAGAGATACAATAGCCGTAAGGGATTGCCGATGAGCAGCAATTATGACCCCGCTAATACGAACAAACCAGCGCCCCGCTCCGACCGAATGCTTATCTGGGCGGTGCTTGGGCTGATCTACGCCGCCCTGGCCGGGGTGGTGTTGGGCTTTGTCTACGACGCGATTGCCCGCGACAGCAGCAACGGTCAGGCACATATTTGGGCGGTGCTGGCCCCGCTAGCGGTGCTGGTGCTGCTCAACATACCGGCGATGGTCATTAACATCCGCAGCCTGCGCCACGCCGCACAATCCAGCATCCCGCTGGCAGTCATGCTGATCAGCATCCTCGGCCTGATTATCAATGTCTGGGTCATTATTCGCGTGCTAATCGTCTTCTTTTATACCCTGTTCCTCACCGGTGTGCAGCCGGAGTAGGGGTTAGTTGGATGGAAGCGCAGCATCAACCGCCCGCCTATCGCCTTAGAAGAGGTCGCGCCCGCCGCAAAGATGTTGCCTGGGTGGAGTCACCGCACCAGCCTTCAACTCGTCAGACCTGGTCTCCATTTGGCGCGCCAGCTATGCCCGACGATAGCTTGGGCGTGGAGATTGTCGACTATCGCAGCCATCCGGTCGTGCCTTACTATCCTTCGCCCGATCGCAAGCTAGAAGACGACTACGACAGCTACATCGAGCCAGACGACGAACCCGCAAGCCCCGACCCCGAACCTGACCCACCTGCCCCGCTGGACAAGCTGACCCGTTGGACGCTGCTTGGCAATGCCCTGCCGCTGCTGTGCTATACTACGGCAATTGCAGTGACACTCTGGTTTAGCTGGGCCAAAGACAGCCAGGCGATGAATTGGCTGCCTAACCTCATCTATGCCGCCATCCCGCCTGCCATTTTCGGCCTCGGCATTAACTCCTATTTGCTAATCCTGCGACGGCGCACCAACAACCCTGACCGCGCATTTGCTGTCGGTTTCGTCGGCGCACTACTCAGCATGATGGCCCTGATTGTCATATCGATGTTGCTCATCTTAGGGTGAAATGTTTGGAAGTGAGCGCAATGACACCAATTCTCACCTGCTACAACCACCCCACCACTGCTGCAATGGCGACCTGCGCCGACTGTGGCGCGGGTATCTGCGCCGCCTGCACCCGCAATCTGCGCGGTCAACCCTTCTGCGTCGCTGACTACGCAATTATGCGCCGCGAGCCGCCGGGCGCTCACTTGCCCGTCGAGGTGCCAGCCTATCAGCCGCCGCAGTATCACTACCCGTTGCCAGTGCTGGAAGTCGGGTCGGCGGTGGTCAACGTACCGATACCATTGGGCAGCCTGTTTGGTAGCGGCCTGGTCTCCTCCACACCACCTGCGCTCGTGGTTCAGCCCCGTGGTCCTGCTGACCGGATAACAAAGTGGGCGAGGGTCGGTATTGCTTGCCCCTTGCTGATTGTTCTCAGCATTTTCGGCTCAATTGCTATTCACTTGAATCCTCCTGATTGGGTCATCGCCCCTCTTCCCTACTTCATTCCTGGCCTGGCCGCCATTGGAATGATAATAAACATCGTAACTTTGCTGTTGCTACGCCGGTCTAATCGCCCTGATACTGTGACGACGCTTAGTTGCATGGGGATTTTTCTCAACGGCATCCTTCTTGCGCTGACTTTTCTCTTGTTTGAACTTGCTACGGCCTTTCGCATTTAGCATTTTAATGGAATAAAGCGGAGCGAATCCGATGGCCCTGATCCTTACCTGCTACAACCACCCCACCACTGCTGCGACGGCCACCTGCGCCGACTGTGGGGCGGGTATCTGCGCCGCCTGCACCCACACTCTGAGCGGCCAACCCTTCTGCGTCGCCGACTACGCAATTATGCGCCGCGAACCTTCCTTTGAGCCTCTGGTTACTGCCGTACCGCCTTATCAACCATCACGCCTCTACCAAACACCTATTCCCTATCCTGGTTTGCCGATTGCCAATGCGCCGTTGCCGCCTATTGCAGATGAGCTTGATAGCATCATGCCACCAGATTTCCTGAAGCCTCCTGCTCATAATCATCCTGAGCAGAAGGTCACGCGTTGGGTTTGGGTTGAGCTAGTTTTCACTGTCATAGCTGTGGCTCTGTATTGCGACGCATTCTACACACATTTGCTAGAACGCTGGATATATAGTAATGATAACCTCTACTTTGTTTCTGTTTTCAGCGGTGTCGGCATATTTGGAGGGGCGGTAGTTTTGTTGCGACAACGTAGTGATCAAAGACTACTGGCAATACTTAGCTTCTGCGCCCTGATTATAAATGGCTTCATATTTATAAAAGCAGGATTCCTGGCCTTTCTTCTTTTCGCAGCTGCTCAGGCTTTCCGAGGGCTTTCGTAAAGCCTACACATTTTGACAAGAGGAGCGAACCCGATGGCCCTGATCCTTACCTGCTACAACCACCCCGGCACGCCCGCGACTGCCACCTGCGCGGCGTGCGATGAGCCGATTTGCGATGCCTGCGTGCGGCCATATCGCGGCGAGACGCTCTGTCCTGCCGACTACGCGATTGCCCGCCGCGAGGCGATGGGCGAAGTGGCCCGCGCCCCCCGTCGCAACCCGCCTCCACCGACGCAGAGTGTCACTCGCCGCCCCGAAACCCGGCTCAAACAGCGCGAACCCGCACCGCTACAACCGATGCCACGTCGTCCCATGCAGCGGTATTATGATGAATACGGCAACGAACTTGCAGGCTTCGAGTACGACCCCCGCCTCGTCACGGGCGTGGGCCGCCGCCTCAGCAACGCTACACTAATCCTCGCCATCCTCGGCCTGCTGTTCGGCTTCGCGGCCCTGGGCGGCATATTCCTCGCTTCCGACCTGGTTTGGAAGGCGCTGCTCCTCCTCGCTGCCATTCCCGGCCTGATCACCAGCGGCGCGGCCTGGAGCAATCGCTACGAGGCCCGCGACCCCGGCCTGGTGTTGCTCCTCAGCGTCCTCGGCGCGTCGCTCAACGGAGTCATCACTCTGCTGATGCTACTGGCTCTTTGCCTACCTTTCATTGGTCTACACTTCCTAATCCCGTTCCTGTAAGTGCTTGAACTGCGCTCAACCTTGACAAAAACCACCCCAGCGCGTATAATTCGGGGTACTTGGCGCATTCGTCTAGAGGCCCAGGACGCATCCCTTTCAAGGATGAGATCGGGGGTTCGAATCCCCCATGCGCTACCCGTTTGCGTGGCAGCGGCCCTCTCACGCAGGTATAACCACTACATAGGAGCATCATCATGTCTGTAACCAAAACCCTCAAGCTAACCATGACCAAAGAGCAGTGGAACGCAATCAACCAGGCATTGAATGAGCGCAGGTTGGATGAGTTCGCCCTGACTGCACTGCTGAAAGAGGCAGGAGCAGGGGAGGAGCTAATCAACCCACCGCCACCTGAACTGCCAGACCCCGCGTCGCTAAGTAGCAGCGATGCCGTTTCCAGCATCGATGAGACGGCCAGTGTGCGATCGATTGAACCTCACCCCGTGACCCCTCCACGCGAACCTCGCCCCCACCAGCAGCCGCCCAACTCGCAGGCAGGTAGGAAAGATGTAAAACCAGCGCCAAAGGATCGGCGACCCGCTCGGGTGCAGGGCGGTAGACGCGGCACGGGTAGGTAGCAAAGCGCAAGATGTGGCGCGAACATTTGTTCGCCCTGGCTCAATCGATAGCGGCATCACCGCTGATTGGTATGATATAAAGACAAGGGCGCACCCCGCTGGGGTGCGCCCTCGTTATGACAGTCAAGAGAACCAACTTGCTTGAATTGTGCCAACCTCTACTCTACAGGGCAGCATAGATGCTTGAATCTTCGTAGCACACACTTTATCCCCACACAGTTTTTAGCCAGCTTCAGGGTGGTCAATCGTTATAGATTTGGTGCAGGACGCTTTGGGCCTTCTGCACCGCCTCGCTCAGGGTGTAGACGTTAGGATCTGTGATTGGCATACCCGCTTCAACATCCGTCGTAGCGTTGCGCCGCTTAGTACCGGGGTTGTCAATCTGGCGAATATGCCAGCCCTTGGCAACGTCTTTCATACCGATCACCGCATAGACGATGAAGTAGGTTCTACCCTTACTGCTCCCCACCTCGACCGCATCATATGTCCTCGAAGTAGCGAACAAAACCTGTCCGGTGATTTTTTCGCCCACCGGCACCTCATCAGGGCTATTCCACTTAACCATTGCCTTGCTCTCCTTGTCTTCAACCATCCAGCCGGGCAGCTAAATTGCTATCCATGCCCGTAATTATACCACATTGCGCTATTACTTTGTTTACCGTAACTACTCAAAGTGGCTGCAAGGAAGTTTTGGCGGTGAGCATCCGCAGACACTCAGCCAGCGGGTTTAGCCCCTTTGCCAGCCAAGTCCCAAACAGTGTCTGCAAGCGCATCCTGGTCGCCGCCCCCTCCTCACTGCGGCTACCTCCACTTATCTTGCGGCCCACCGCCCATGGCCGCACGCTGCGCTCCGCCAGATTGTTATCCGCGCTCACCCCTACCACGCGCACATAGACGAACAACTCATGCTCGTGGTCTAGCATCCGTTTGCTCAGGGTCTGTGCCGGATGTCCCTCCTGCGCTCGGTAGCGCCTTGCCAACTCCCCCAGCTTCTCTACCAACCTCTGGTACCACCGCTCCCGCACCTCCTGACCTACATCCCGCTCCCCCAGCCATTTTCCCACCCGGTACAGCCGCCGCACACCCGCTAGCCATTGTTCCAGCCCCGCCACTTGTTTATTATAGTCTGCACCTAGCTGATGCAGGTCGCGCAGTAGATGCACCCAGCAACATTGCCGCTGTTGGATACAATCATTGTACCCTGCGTAGAAGTCGCTATGGAACACCCCCGCAAAGCCAGTCAGCAGTTGGCGAGCCACCGCTCCTGCTCGGCTCATGCTGTGATGGTAGTAACGCAACCCGCTGCTGTTCGCCATCGCCCAGATATAGCCGCTCTTGCCGTTGACCTTCCAGCCAGTCTCGTCTATATGAAGGCTGGGGCTGGCTATTAGCTGCTGGTAAATCTGCTCTGCTTCTGCTTGTCCTTGTGCCGCTAGTTGGTCGAGCAGGTAGCAGACTTCACCCTCACTTATCCCCAGGTGATAGAGGTCGGCCAGATAACTGACCATGAAAGCCAGCGGCAACTTACCCAGGGTGCGTAGCCAACCCAGATGCGCGACCAAACCCACCCCAAAGTGCGACTGCCCAATCGCAATTCCTGGCAGACCAGGGGCAGGAGTTTGGTAGCAACCACACCCTGGGCAGTAGCGTTTGAGGTAAATGTAATTAGTGACTACCAACGGCTGGGGTGGTGGTAGCTCAAGCACCTGATGCCGCCATGCCTCACTGCTGCCGCTAAGTTGGTAGTTACAGGTGGGGCAGTGGTCGTAGGCGATGTACTGGTCGGGGGCAGTCGCGGGCAGTAGCTGCCGACCATGTGCCTGGCGCGGCTGTCGTTCGCTGCGGGGCGGACGCTTGGCCTGCGCTTTACGCTTGTGGGTTTGATGAAAGGGGGCAGCGCTGCAGCGGCAGGAGGCTGGGGTGGGCGTTGCTGCAGCTCTGCCTGCAAGCTAGCGACCTGCGCGGTAAGTGCGGCAATGAGTTGCTCCTGGGTAAGCAAGCGGGCGACCAACTGCTCCTGGCGCTGGCGCAGGGTGTTGTTGGCAAGGCGCAGGGTGGCGTTGTCGCGCTGTAGTTCAAAGAGGTCTGGTAGC